>JAESRU010000198.1 GCA_016764455.1 Hyphomicrobiales bacterium
AATATCGCCATTTTCGCCGTCTGCGCCGTGGTCGCGGTGCTGCTCGCGACAATCACGCCGGCATCCGGGTTTGTTGGCCCGTTGGGCGGCCTCGCCCTTGGTCTTGCTGGCGGTGTGATTTGTTATGGTGCGGTTGATCTGATCAAGCGCAGATTTAAGATTGATGATGCGCTCGACGTTCTGGCGGTTCATGGCGTTGGTGGCGCGACAGGAACACTTCTGGCTGCAGTATTTGTAGTGACGTCACTTGGTGGCGTTGGCCTGACTGATGGGGTTTCCATGGGTGACCAGTTTATGGTCCAGTTGATCGGGGTGGTGGTTACGCTGGTCTGGTCGGCTGTTGCCACATTCCTGATCTTGAAATTTGTACAGCTTGTCTGTGGTCTTCGGGTCAGCGACGAAGAAATTATCGAAGGGCTCGATTTTTCAGCCCATGGCGAACAAGGCTACAATCACTAGGGAATTGAACCATGAAATGGATTATCGCAATCATTCAACCGCATCGTCTTGATGCGGTACGCGAAGCCCTGATGGCGATCAACGTGAATGGCATGACCGTTACCGAGGTAAAAGGTTATGGCCGCCAAAAGGGCCATACCGAAATTTACCGGGGGGCGGAATACGAGATATCCTACCTACCCAAGGTAAAGATCGAGCTGGCCGTGGATGCAGCGATCGCTGATCAGGTTGTTGAGACCATTCGTACCTCAGCTGAAACCGGTAAGATTGGTGACGGCAAAATCTTTGTCCTCGATCTTGCCAACGCGGTTCGCATTCGTACTGGCGAAACCCAGTCCGACGCGCTTTAAGCGGATCAAGTTTTAGGGGTGCGGCCATTCCACGTGCAGCGCCAGCGGACCACGGAATGAGGTGTTTGGGTTGAAGCTGAAGGTTTGACCTTCGACAAGCTTCATGCCCGGCAGACGGCGGGTCAGGACACAATATTCGAGTTAGGTGCTGTAAAAGACCGGCTCTTTTGCGCGGGTGCGGTCCAGAAATGGATAAGGGTCAGCAAGATAGGGATCTTTGAAGGGATTAAATTCCGCACCAAGGCCGGTCACCGGGCAACTGTCGCCAGTCAGGTTTGTTTCTTGCATTCCCTCATCATCCCTCGCCGAATTTTTTGTGGGTTTCAGCTTACCATCGTGGGGTCATGTGCAAAATGTTGCAGGTATAAATGCCCTACACAGTGCCGCTGGGGTTGCCGAGCAGGTCAGGGACATTGCTGATTTTTTCCAGAGCCCATTTCAATTCTTGGCGCTCAAAGGAACTGAAGGTCGCCGGATCAACCTTGTTACCGGGTCTGATGCCGTCTTCCAGATCCAGAAGTTGCTGGCACAGGATGGCGTCAAGAATGAGCCGATGGGCTTCGATGAGATCATTTGCAACATGGGCTGTTGCGCCAAGATGTTTGCGGACATCAACCAGGCGGTCGGGGGTTGAAAGTGCTTGTGAGCCATACTTGATC
This sequence comes from Hyphomicrobiales bacterium, assembly GCA_016764455.1. Lineage (GTDB taxonomy): Bacteria > Pseudomonadota > Alphaproteobacteria > Rhizobiales > NORP267 > NORP267. Next base: position 1,469 of record JAESRU010000198.1, read on the forward strand.
GCCAGCAGGCGGGCGGTGGCACAAGCTGGCATCAAACCACCGCGCTTAAGGTCCATGCGACCATCGATGAGTTTGAAGCGTCCAAACCACCCGGTCATCTGGGGAATATCAGCGATATTCATGGCCATCAGCTTCAGGAAATTCGTTGAGCCCCCAGCGGCGTCCATTGCAGGCCCGCGAACCTGATCCAACAGGCTCAAATCGCCATGTACGGCGCGGCAATCAAAAAAGATATCAGAATTCATGATGTCTTCGGGTTTTGAGCGGGTGATCCAGGATGCCACATGGTCGCGCCACCCATCCACGTCCATCCGCCATTCCGGGTTGGACGCCATGATCCCGCCCTTGCAATAGGGAACGCCGACCAAATCAAGAATGTCGGCCACCCGTTGGCCCAATTCTGCAAACCATTGGTCCTCGTCGCCCCCCGGTTCGCCTTTTTCAAATATGATGGCGTTATCCTGATCCATGGCCAGCAGGCTTTCGCCGCGCCCGCCCGACCCTAGAACCAGCATTGTGTATGGGACAGGAGCGCTGCCTTTCCCGGATGCGGCCATTTCTTGCTCGGCAATAATGCAGGCTTTGCGGGTAAGACCGCGTAATTCGCGGGAGATGACGGCGGCGACTTCGCGGCCATCCACATCTTCCCCAAGAAGGCCGCTGGCGACAGACGATAATTCGGGCCAGATTCGGCTTAGTTGTTCGGGTGTTTTTGCATCCGCAATGCCTTGTCCCAGAACGTAAGCATCTTGAGAACGCTGACGGAGCAGGTCGCGTGCGCTAAGCGCGCCTATTATTTCACCACCGGCCTCATGGATTCCAAGATGGCGAAACCCGCGGCTCGCCATAAGACTGATGGCCTTGTAGACGAATTCATCTTTTTCCACCGAGATTAGCGGCGTCACGCAATGACGAGATACTTTTTGCTGTAATAATTTTGCGCCCTGATCCTGCAAAGCCCGCAACAGGTCTCTTTCTGTGAGGATGCCGGTATCAGAATTAGGCTTTTCCGGGCGCACAAATACAGAACTGATGCCATTGCTTATCATCAAATCGAGTGCCGCGTTCACATTGCTGTTTGCGTYAACAAATATCGGCGGTGTATGCATCAGATCGCCAACCCTGTGGCGGTATGGAAAGCTGTCGATAGCTGCCAGAAGAGGATCGACTTTTGCCTTGGAACTGGCAGCCATATCATGCCATCCGGCACTCACTTCGCCACTGATCTGGGTCGTCAGGCCAGCAACCGCGCGCTCGGCCTCAGCCAGGGTGAAGATGCCTTTTTTGGCAAGATGCGGGATCAGRGCTTTGTAAACTTGCGCGGTGGCGATGGCATCGCCCAGGGCGTTGTGGCGGTTTTCAATCTCAAGACCGAGCCAGGTTGCGACGGTTTCAAGCGATTTATCTGGAAGTGGGGGTGAAATGATTTGTACAAGGTGGCGCACATCCAGGCTGCGGGGCGGTGTCCAATTGCGCTCCAGGCGGGAAAATTCTGCCTTGATAATTGCGATATCAAATCCGATTGAATAACCAACCAAAAGCCCGGTCCCGGCCCAGCTTTGATAATCGCAAAAGCTGGCCTCGAAAGAGGGCGCGGTTCTAACATCCTCATCCATAATGTGATGGATCGCACTGGACATTGCAGGGATCGGAATGCCGGGGTTAACAAGCAAGTCGAAGGGATCGTCGTCCAGCACTTTGCCCAATACCATTTTGATGGCCCCGATCTGGACGACCCGGTCTTTGGCGGTATCAAGCCCGGTGGTTTCCGTATCCATGATAATCGCTGAGAGCGACATGAGAGGGCTGGCGGATTGGGTTTCCGCAGGCTGATTGTTTCGGTTCCACGCCATCTATAAATCCCGTATTTGGCAAATCCTTGTTTCAGGAAATATATAGCGCCTCATTCCGGGTATGCTTGATCCAGGGCAAGCGACGCTAATTGAACAAATTATAAAGGCCGCGCGAAATCTCGCCTTCAAGCGGGAAGGAAAGCATTCCCATCACTGAATAACCGAGAAGCCAAGGCATCAAATAAAATCTAATCATGAAGAAAAACCAGGCRACGAAAAGCGGCACCAGAGGTACTAGCAGAAAGCTGGGTGTGATTGGTTTGAAGAACCGCAAAACCGGATCTGTTATCCGGACAAAGAACTTCATGAAAAAGAAATCTGAATCCACCGGCTGGAACATGTTCATTGCGACCCGCCCGATCAGAGTCCACATGATGGTGCCCAGGGTATAATCGAGGGTTAGAATCCAGAGCGGTATTTCGTTCATGATTTTCTTTCAGGTTTAGATTTGTAATCTTACTCAAAAAAAAGGGGCGGGACAWAGTCCCACCCCTCTGATTTTTTTAAGGACAGCGCTTAATGCGTGCTGTCCAGGATTGCCTTGCCGGACGGTATCCGGGTCTCGTCAACCATTGCCTGCGTTTCCGCATCTGGCTCAGGCGTCATGAGACTGACAACCACCATGGCGATCAGGCTGACCGGCATACCGATGATGCCGAAGCGCAGTCCGTCAAGTCCAAGGATCTGGGTACCACCCGTTTGAACATGAATCAGGTAAGCGGTACCGGCTGCAAAGCCTAATACCATACCTGCAATTGCGCCCTGTCGGTTTGCCCGTTTCCACCAGATGCCAAGCACCAGTGGGAAGAACAGACCGGAATTGGCGAAGCAGAAAGCCCAGGCAACCGCACCAAGGATGCTGGTGAGTTTCAGGCTGGCCACAAACGCCGCTGCGMCACCGATCASKAYAAGCAAGAYACGCGCTACGATGAGRCGTGTCTTGGTATCKGCTTTCGGGTCGATGATCTTGTAGTACAGATCATGGCTGAGWGCGTTGGCGATTGCCAACAAAAGRCCGTCAGCCGTTGACATGGCAGCAGCCATGCCGCCAGCGGCCACAAGGCCYGAYACCACATAAGGCAGTCCAGCGATTTCCGGCGTTGCAAGCACGACAATGCCTGAGCGCATRAAGAATTCGTTGAYCTGCAAAATGCCATCRCCATTGCYGTCTGAAAYTTTCAGCATGCCCACGTTGGWCCAGTTCTKGATCCAGTCGAGGTTSTKMACGTCRGCAATRGATTTRCCGATGATGCTGGTAGCAAGCTCTGGATCCAGAAGCTGCAACTTGGTCAGCGTGGCGAGAGCCGGTGCTGTAAAGTAGAGCAGGAAGATAAAGAGCAGTGACCAACCAACTGAGCGGCGTGCTTCACGAACAGATGGCGTTGTGAAGTAACGCATCAGAATGTGCGGCAATGAAGCCGTACCGGTCATCATGGCAACGGCAAGTGTAACCATTTTCCAGGCACCAAAACCACCTTGCGGATCATTGTGCAATCCGGTCAGGGCTTTCAGGCCAGGGAACGATTCCGTTGGCAGGAGGGTGCCGACCCCGAGCAGTGGCTCAAGTTCGGCAATACGAGCGGCTGCGTCTCCGTATGAGAAATGCGGGATGATGCCGAAGCCTTGCGCATTCGACATCCAGATCACAGGTGCCAGATAGGCGATAATCAGCACGATATACTGGGCCACYTGGGTCCAKGTCACCGCKCGCATRCCACCAAGCATCGAGCAAAGCAGGATACCGAGAAGGCCAAACCAAACACCATATTCAAATGGAATTTGGAGCGCACGTGCTGCAATGGTTCCGGTTGCGTTGATTTGCGCCGTCACATAGGTGAAGGACGCTGTAACCAGAATTATCACCGCACATAAACGTGCCAAATTGCCGCCGTAGCGTGTGCCGATAAAGTCAGGCACGGTGTAACAGCCGAATTTGCGCAAATATGGCGCCATCAGCGAGTTCACCAGGACATAACCGCCGGTCCAACCGATGATAAAGCCAAGGTAACCGTAACCACCAAAATAGATGCCACCGGCAAGCGCCACAAAAGACGCACCTGACATCCAGTCTGCAGCCGTTGCCATACCATTATAGAGTGCCGGAACTTCACGCCCCGCCACGTAATATGCATCGACCTGCATGGTCCGTGATAGCCAGCCAATTGTGGCGTAGATCACGATTGTAAAAGCAACGAACAGAATGCCGATCGTCGCGGCACTCACGCCCATGTACTCAAGAATTGCCATCAAGGCAACAAAGACGAGAAACCCGCCGGTATACATAGCGTATACGCGGCCTAGGTTATTTAGGAATCCACCTTCCATCTCTAATACCCCCTATTCACCGACGCCAAATTCATCGTCGATTTTGTCCTGCCGCCAGTTTTGAAACCAGATCAGTACAACAAAAACGAAGAGCGAACCCTGAACACACATATAATAACCGAGCTCGAAGCCCAGGAATGAATAATTGTTCAGGATGTGAGCATTCCAAGGAATGACCATCGAGAAAATAAACCAAACCGCCAAAACGAAAAACGTAAGACTTCTGGTCTTTGCCCAATGTCCTTGCATTGCTTCTGAATTATTTGAAGCCATTGAATTCTCCCCAATTTTACGCCATGTATTGGCGCTCGAATTTTCACAACCAAGATTGCGATCAAGGGTGCGATTTTTTGAATGCAGCTCCCTCGAAACCGAGTGAGGGCATCAATGACAGGATATACGATTTGTTAACGGTTGGAAGAATTAAAGAACGATTCGCATTATTCTTAAGTCTAATAGCGGATTTTAGGAAAAAATACGGCAAAACGCTGCTTATTCGCTTCGATAAGAGCGAAATCGCATCTGTTGATATGTTGCTGAATTTCACTCAGACCCGGTCATCGTATGTGGCGCAAACCTCTTWGTATGGATATTTGAAGACCCGCATGGGGATCAGATATCCGAAGGCTTTTGAAGACAAGGAAATGTCGGCTTCGATCTCGCTGGCCCGCTGGCGGGTCTATTGTGCGTGCGTTTCAGATTTTTCGATTTTCTCTGCGGCGACCATCGCCGACGCCGCAGGGCTTGGCAAAGCCGACACCAAAAAATTGGCATTGCATTGTTTCAAGAATGTGATTGAGCGGACTTTTGGAGATTCCGAATACGCCTATCTAGCAGGGGAAGTTGAGGCGGCGTTCAAGGCTCGTATCAAACAGGTCGCCTGGGACCAGATGGCCATAATGGAAAATGCCTTCAAGCTCAGCCCTGAGGATTTGGTGAAGTATGCGCCGGTGATTGATGATTACCGGGAACGGGATCGGGAGATTGTCATGAACTCAATCCGGTATCGCTGGCGCGATGTTCGCGAACAGTTTCGCAAGCGCGTGGACGCCTCGGCCATTGTTGCAGACTGGAAATCCCAAAGMTGAGCAACAGTGCGGCATGAGGACTGGCCAGAAACAGCAAGCAGGATACCGCCACGCTATTTGAGTTCAGTTTTTTGAAGAATTCAATCATGGTAAACAAAATCTTGCGCTGGTGCCACGGTGCGGAAACGCGCCAATTCTCCGTAATGTATACATCGCTATGTATACATAGTGTGGACGGACTGCGCCAAATGAGATTCCATTACTGGCTTTTTCCCTTATGGAAATAAAATTTATCCCACGACACGAATAGTTGAAGCTGATTCTGGTTGCACTTCAGCCTGACAATGGTGTTAGATGTATGCGGAGGCATTGGAGGTGATCTGAGGGGGTCCGATTCAGGCAGAGCTGTTTGTGAATATTGCCAAATCCGTTATTAAGCACGGATGCGGGTCGCACATGGTGTATCTTGCTGTAATCGACATCCAAATTTCGAGGAACACCTTCTGACATCTAAGTGGAATCAACAAACGCGGGTTTTACCGCAAACGTCGAAGGGAGTACTTTAATGGATAGACGTAAATTTTTGAAAACAGCAGGTGCCGCTGGTGCTGGCGTAGCCGCCACAACACTGGCCGCTCCGGCAGTTGCGCAAGAGCGCAGAGAGATGACCATCGTGTCATCCTGGCCTCGGGATTTCCCGGGTCTCGGTGTACCCTCACAGAGAATGGCTGAACGTATCACCGAAATCAGTGAAGGACGGATTGTCACTGAATATTTCGCATCCGGTGAACGCGTTGGCGGTTTTGATGTGTTTGATGAAGTTGCTTCCGGCAACGCGCAAGCCTACACATCCGCTGACTATTACTGGAAGGGAAAGCATCCTGGTTGGGCTTATTTCACAGCCGTACCATTCGGCATGACTTATGTGGAGATTGCTGCCTGGATCGATTTTGGCGGTGGTCAGGAATTGTGGGATGAGTTGGCTGGTGACTTCGGCCTCAAATGTCTCCCAGCCGGTAATACCGGTTGTCAGATGGGTGGCTGGTTCAACAAGGAAATCAACACCGCAGCCGACCTCAATGGTCTGAAAATGCGTATCCCTGGTCTTGGCGGCGACGTTATGGCCAAGCTTGGCGCTTCACCGATTTCTGTTCCTGGTAGTCAGATTTATGAAAATCTGGTCTCCGGCGCGATCGATGCAACTGAATGGGTTGGTCCTTTCAACGACTATTTCATGAAGTTCTACGAAGCTGCCAAATATTACTACCATCCTGGTATGCATGAGCCTGGCTCAATGCTTAGTCTTGGCATGAATGCGTCCTGGTGGGGCGAATTGTCCAACTGGGAAAAAGACGTAATCAGGGCGGCAGCTGCCGAAGGCAATGCAGCCATGATGAACGAGACCAACGCCAACAATGGTGAATATCTCAAGAAGCTTGTGGAAGAGCATGGTGTTGAAGTGCGTGAATTCTCTGACGAGATTTACGACAGCTTTGGCACTGCAGCTGCGGAAGTTTTCGAAGACGCCCGTAGTCATTCACCGCTGGTCGTGAAAATCGACGATGCGTTCCAGTCTTCGCTGCGTGAACTTGGTGCCTGGCAGAAACTTGCTGGTGCAGGGTACAGCGTCAAACGTAACCGGGTTCTCGGGATATAATTTCCTGATACGTACGAACCAAATAATTGGGATGGGGCACATCACCCCGTCCCTTTTTTGGTGGGGGCATTGTCTCAATGATCACGAAATCTGAAGAACCTGCTGTAGCCGAGCGCTCAGTAATCTGGGCACGGGTATTTGGCTGGTCCATGCTATCCGCCTTGGTGGCCTATCTATTTAATGTATATTTTTCAAACTCGTTGGGATGGCCTGGACCTGCGGGTATCCTGAAGGGTGCCGGTATTTTAAGCTGGCTTCAGATCGCTTTCTATATTGCTGCTATCGCTGCAGCGAGTTTTTATGTTTTAAAAAATAAAGAGGTTTCTCTGGTCGAGGACAGTGCGAAAATCACCCGGTTCAATGCCTGGTTGGTCCGGGGTGTATTCTGGGCCGTTTTATTTGTCGGGATTGTCGATGCGACAATATCATTTTTGCGGGTCGAGGATTTGCTCGCGTCTGTGGTCGGTGAAGAATTGACGACCCAGCTTGGTCGGCCGAGTTTTAGAGGCCTCTTTGTTCATATACCGCTGGTTGTGGTTGGCTTTATTATAGCCTCCTTCACGCGGACCCTGGGCTTCCACTGGTTGACGCTTTTGATCGTTGTTGCGGAACTCTCGATTGTGTTCACGCGGTTTATTTTTTCCTACGAACAGGCCTTTATGGGCGACCTGGTGCGCTATTGGTATGGTGGATTATTTCTCTTCGCCAGCGCCTATACTTTACTTGAAGACGGGCATGTTCGCGTGGACGTGCTCTATGCCAGTTTCCGGAAAAAGACCCGGGGTATTGTCAATTCAGTTGGGTCCATGGTGCTTGGGATTTCCCTCTGCTGGACGATCCTGATTATCGGGTTTGGCAGCAGAACCGCAATTATCTACAGCCCGCTCACCAATTTTGAAGTGTCGCAATCTGGTTATGGCATGTATGTCAAATACCAGCTGGCCGCCTTTTTGGGGATATTCGCGATCACGATGATGATCCAGTTTGTCGCCTCTTTTCTTGAATCAGTTTCCGACTATCTCGACGCGTCGGATGACGAGGTGCCAGAGGCATCTCTTTCCCACGGGTAACGATCATTATGGAATTCTATTTTCTAGCTCTTCTTGTTGTCCTCATGGCGACCGCATTGGCGTCTGGATATCCGGTTGCGTTTGCGCTGCCAGGATCTGCGATTCTAACCGTAATGATTGCCGCCATTTGTGGCTGGTTGTTTACGGGTAACGTGGATTCGTTTTTTGCCCAGGGTGGTCCGGGGCAATGGCTTAGTGCCGGGGTCACCAATTTGCGCGGGGTCTATTGGGAAGTTGAACGAGATACGCTGATTGCGATCCCGCTATTCATTTTCATGGGGATTATGCTGCAGCGCTCGAAAATCGCTGAAGATCTGCTAATCACGATGGCCCAATTGTTCGGGCCGGTGCGTGGTGGTTTGGGAATTTCGGTTGTCTTTGTTGGTGCGCTGTTGGCGGCCACAACCGGAATTCTGGGCGCCACTGTGGTGGCAATGGGTCTGATTTCATTGCCTGCAATGTTGAAGAATAATTATTCCCAGTCGCTGGCTACTGGCACAATTGCAGCAGCGGGTACGCTTGGGCAGATCATCCCGCCGTCGATTGTTTTGATCATCCTGGCTGACCAATTGGCAAGCGCCACTGACCAGGCAAGCACGGCGCGCAAAGCGTTGCACAAATTGGCGACCGGCGAATTGTCCATGCCGTCTGAATTTGATGTGGGCACAACCAGTGCCGGTGAAATGTTCCTCGGTGCTTTGCTGCCTGGCCTGGTGCTGGTCGGCTTGTATATGTTGTTCGTTCTGGTTTATGCATTTTTGCGCCCAAGCGTTGCGCCGGCCGTTCCGTTTGAAGGCAGTTTTGATCGCAAATTCTGTATCAAGGTTGTGCTCGCGCTGGTGCCGCCCTTGACCCTCATTTTCCTTGTTCCGGGATCCATCATTACTGGCGTCGCGACCGTTAATCAGGCTGGTGCCATCGGTGCCGCCGGCGCGTTGGTAATGGCCGGATATCGCTTGGTAGAAGGCAAGCGCGGAGAATTTTACCCTGCGATTCTGGCTATCGCATCGATCATTTCGATCTGGTTGGTGCTGCAATTTTTTGACACCAATATCAAATCGATTGATTCAACTCAC
>JAESRU010000063.1 GCA_016764455.1 Hyphomicrobiales bacterium
GCGGGAAATTCTGGATACAACACTTCAGGATTCTGGCAAGGGCACATGGGATGAGCTGATCGATACCAAATGGCTGGATTGCCAACCCGATTTTGACGAAGCGCATTTTATCAATGGCTTTGGATGGCCTGACGGTAAATTCCGTTTCCGGCCTGAATGGAGTAAATTGCCGCTGCCGAATATGGGAACGGTTGGTCCGATTGAGTCTATCCCCGGCCTGCCGGATTTTTGGGATGTCATCGAACTGGAAACCAAAGAACATCCGTTCAGAATGGCAACGTCGCCAGCCAGGTCTTTCCTCAATTCGTCCTTCAACGAAACGCTATCATCCCTGAAACGGGAAGGGCGGCCCGAAGTGATGATCCATCCAGAGGATGCAACCAAACTGGGGATCGAAGCCGGTGACCGGGTGCAGCTTGGCAACGAGCGGGGAAAAGTTGTCCTCCACGCCATTATTTTTGAAGGCGTGCGCCGGGGTGTTTTGATTGTCGAAGGGATTTTCCCCAATGCTGCCCATGAAGATGGGATCGGCATCAACGCCCTGACCGGCGCAGATGCGGCGGCACCCTATGGCGGCGCGGCGTTTCACGATAACCGGGTTTGGATCAGGTCGTATAAGACCGCGTAGCTGGCGCAAATAACTGGGTATCTACGGGATCATCATTATCAATGATCACCCGCTCGCCAACGGCCCGCGCCCGACCGGACGCGACAAGTTCAAGCGCGTGGGGATAGAGTTTGTGCTCGACCGCCAGCACCCGCGTCGCGAGGCTTTCTTCGGTATCATTGGAAAATACAGGGACAGCAGCCTGTGCAATGATCGGGCCTGAATCCATATCCGCACGGACAAAATGTACGCTGCATCCAGCAATCCTGACACCCAATGCTAACGCCCGCGCGTGGGTGTCGAGGCCTTTTAAAGAGGGTAGCAATGACGGGTGGATATTGATCAATTTATCCAGCCAGCGGGATACAAAGCTATTGGTTAAAAGCCGCATGAACCCGGCCAGGCATACGAGGTCAACATTCATGTTTTCGAGCAAGCCGGTTAGTGTCGCTTCGAAATTTTCCCGGCTTTCAAATTCCCTGTGGTCGAGCACTTCCACAGGGATGTTTCTGTCGGCGGCATAGATCAGACCACCGGCATCGTTCCGGTTGGAAATGACGCCAACCACTTCAGCTGGAAAATCAGCGTGGGTGCAGGCTTCAATCAACGCTTCCATATTGCTGCCACGCCCGGAAATCAAAATGGCGATTTTGCATTTTGCCATGATCAGATCGCCAATCGCCCAGAGAATGATACGGCCTCATCACCGCTTCGTTGCGTAATCGCACCAAGTTCGACAACAGTCTCGCCCGCGCTTTCAAGCCGCGCRATGATGTCGCTGGCGCTGTCGCTTGCGACTACCAACACCATGCCGATACCGCAATTGAAGGTGCGTAGCATTTCAACTTCTTCAATGCCGCCTTCCTTGGCGAGCCAGCCAAAGACTGCTGGCACGGGTATTGTATCCAAATTTATCTCTGCGCCGAGATTGTCAGGTAAAACCCGCGGCAAATTTTCGGTCATCCCGCCACCGGTAATATGAGCCAGCGCTTTCACCGGCAGCCCGGCTTTCAGTGTGTCCAAAACAGAGCGAACGTAAATTTTTGTTGGCGTCAGCAGCGCTTCACCAAGTGAAGTTGATGGATCAAATGGTGCCGGGTCGCTCCACGATAATCCGCTCGTCTCAACAACTTTGCGCACGAGCGAATAGCCATTTGAATGCACCCCCGCTGAGGCCAGCCCCAATAGCTGGTCGCCGGGTTGAATATCATCGCGCGGCAATAAGGTTCCACGCTCTGCTGCGCCGACAGAAAAACCGGCAAGGTCATAGTCGCCTGCTGCATACAGGCCGGGCATCTCAGCGGTTTCTCCGCCAATCAGCGCACAATGTGCCTGGAGGCATCCGTCCGCTATGCCGCGCACCACCCCGACGGCCACATCGGAATCGAGTTTTGATGAGGCGAAATAATCCAGAAAAAACAAAGGTTCAGCGCCCTGGACGATCAGGTCATTGACGCACATTGCCACAAGATCAATTCCGATAGTTTCGTGGGACCCGGTTTCGATTGCAATTTTTACCTTGGTGCCAACACCGTCATTGGCAGCAACAAGGACAGGATCCGTAAAGCCTGCCGCTTTGAGATCAAATAATCCGCCAAACCCGCCAAGCTCTGCGCCCGCACCGGGCCGGGCGGTAGACCGCGCGAGGGGGCCAATCTCGGTCACAAGATCATTGCCAGCGTCTATATCAACGCCCGCATCGCGATAGGTCAGGGGCTTTTTATATGAGGTCTGTTCAGTCATGTTGTTCCACAATCGCGACGCCAGGATATCTGATTTATAAAGATAACCCAAAATAGGCAGGCTTGGTCAGGCAATTTGCTCAATTGCTGATATTTGCAGGCGACGCAAGAAGAAAATCAGCCTTTGCCTTGTGAGGTGAGCGATCTTAAACTAGACACGTCGAAATGTAACAAATTCGGTTTTGGAATCGCATCAGGATTATGTACAGATTTTTTTTGCAATTCGCAGCAATCTTTGTTGTTGCCCTGCTAGCCAACATGCCAACCGGACAGGCCGGACCATATGAAATTTCCGGCATTGAGGTTGAAGCAACAGCCAGCGATGCTGTCATTGCGAAAGAGCAAGCCATCGCAGATGGTCGGGCGCGGGCAGCACGGCTGATCATGGAGCGGATTACAACATTGCGTGACCATCCGTTTTTACCGGAAATTGCGCCGGAAGAGCTTGATTTGATGGTCAACGGCTTTGGCATCGACCGGGAACAATCCGGGCCGACAGCTTATTCCGCTACCCTGACATTTCATTTTGTCCCTCAAGCGGTTCAAGATGCCTTGTTGCGGGCGAATATTTCCTTTTCAGACCGGGAAGCGGCACCAACTCTTCTAATTCCGATTTTTCAGCGCGGCGAACAGTTTTTTCTGTTCACAGATAACCCTCATCTTGAAGCTTGGAGGGCGATCCGTCCGGAAAATCAGCTAACACCYTTTATTTTGCCAARTGGTGACATTGGCGATATCGAAATCGATCCCAACGCTTTGTTGGCCCGCGATATCGATACAATGAGCGGYCTCAGATTTCGCTACCGTATCCAGAATATTCTGGTGGCACTGTGTCGGACAGATATAGACGGCACACGATATGATTGTGAAATCGAAGGCGGTGGACCTGCGGGCCCGGTCTCGTTGCGCCAATCCTATACCGGTGACGATGTCCTTGCGGTTCTCACCGCCTCAGCGCGGGCATTCATTGCCGATATCGAAAACCAGTGGAAATCCAGCAATCTTGTTTTAGTGCCGGGTTCGCAATTGGGGGAACCTATCCAGGCTGCGGTTTCATTTTCCGGGTTACGCGAATGGCAGCAAATGCGGGCGCGCCTTGTATCCATTCCCGAAGTCAGCAATGTCGATGTCAAAGCGCTAAACCCGCGTGGCGCTCTCCTTGTTCTCCACGTTACGGGTGGCGTTGTCGCGCTCGGGAATGCCCTGTCGCAATATGGTTATGAGYTGGCAGATGCGGGTGGTACTTGGGTTATCCGACCTTTCTGATCTGGCTTGGGTTCTATTTGTTAAGGCAAGATATTGAACATACCTAACCTGATAACGATCGGCCGCATGATCATTGTGCCCATAGTGGTCTGGTTGATTTTCAACGGGAATTTTYTGACCGCGTTCTGGCTTTTCCTKGCCGCCGGTATCAGCGATGGCGTCGATGGTTTCATTGCCAAGCAATTCAACCAGGAAACCGAACTGGGCGCCTATCTGGACCCATTGGCGGACAAGGCCCTGTTGGTGAGCATCTATGTTGCGCTTGGCATCCGGGGTGAATTACCGGTCTGGCTTGTTATTTTGGTGGCTAGCCGGGATATTTTTATTGTTGCGGGCGTTATCTTGGCCTGGATGATGGATATGGCCCTTACAATGCAACCGCACATGGTCAGCAAGATCAATACGACCGCGCAAATCATGTTGGCAACTCTAGTGCTAGGTGGCTTGGGGTTTGAATTGGAAATTCTGGAATTCAGGCATATTGCGGTGGTAAGTGTGGCGGTGTTGACCATTTTATCCCTGGCCGTCTATCTCGTTGCCTGGCTACGGCACATGACCCAATATGAAGATGATGAGGAGAGATCATCATGACGATAAATCGGCAGGTGATATTCTGGGTCGGGCTGCTGGTGGCCCTGCTTTTATTCCTGTTTACGTTCAGGGACGTATTGCTCCCGTTTGTTGCAGGAATGGCAATTGCCTATTTTCTTGACCCGGTCGCCGACTGGTTTGAATCCATGGGCTTGAGCAGGCTCTGGGCAACGCTTGTTATTGTCTTGGTTTTCGTAATCTTCTTCGTTGTTTTCATCATGATTTTGGTGCCAATTCTGGTCCAGCAATTAGGCGGACTTGCCACCAATTTGCCTGGTTATATTTCATCGGTGCAGCAATTGATTGCTGAACCCGCGGAGGGCTGGGTTTCAAACACATTTGGGTTCGGGTCGGAACAATTTTCCGGCGCTGTTCAAAATCTGGTGAAAAGGGCCACCGAATGGCTCACGGGTCTGGCGTCTTCGATTTGGTCAGGTGGCATTGCGCTGGCAAGTTTTTTGGCGCTTTTTGTCGTCACCCCGGTTGTCGCGTTTTATTTGCTTTACGATTGGGACCGGATGGTCGCGAAAGTTGATAGCTGGTTACCGCGTGATCATGTGGAAACCGTGCGGTCGCTGGCCTCTGAAATGGACACCGCGATTGCAGGATTTGTTCGCGGGCAGGGCACCGTATGCCTCATATTGGGTAGTTTTTACGCGGTCGGGTTGACAATTGTCGGTTTGAATTTTGGTCTGCTCATCGGCATGGTTGCTGGCCTGATCAGTTTTATTCCGTATGTGGGAAGCACACTTGGTCTGGTTGTGGCTGGCATCGTTGCGGTGGTTCAGTTCTGGCCGGACTGGGGGGCAATTGGTGCCGTGCTCGGGATTTTCATTTTCGGCCAGATTGTTGAAGGCAATTTCCTGTCCCCCAAACTTGTCGGTGACAGCGTTGGCTTGCACCCGGTCTGGTTGATGTTTGCGTTGTTTGCTTTTGCCTACCTGTTCGGCTTTGTTGGCATGTTGTTGGCGGTGCCGCTGGCGGCTGCAATTGGTGTTTTGGCGCGTTTCGGAATTGCCCAATATATGGCAAGCGATATTTATTCAGGCGYTCAAAATGGCGACAAATAGCCATAAAGATGCAGCGCCGCGCCAATTGAAAATTCCGCTAGAACATGTTGCGTCTCACGAGCGCGAAGATTTCCTCGTATCCAGCGCCAATTCCGATGCGGTCGCAATGGTGGATGCTTGGCCCGACTGGGCAACAAATGGCCTTGTCCTGGTCGGCCCGCAAGGTGTTGGCAAAAGCCATTTGGCCGGTGGCYGGGCGCGGCAAACTGGCGGCGTTATTGTTTCTGCCGATGCGCTTTCCGAGGCGAATGTTCCAGAAATTGCCACCCATAAAACGGTGCTAGTTGAAAATGCCGACAGGGACTTGAAAAGCGAAACGGCGCTGTTTCATCTGGTCAACCTTGTTCGTGAGCACAATGGCGCCATATTATTGACAGGGCGAACATTGCCGGTGATGTGGAAAATTTCGCTTCCCGATTTGAGTTCCAGGCTGCGCGCCATGCCCGTTGAGGAGATCGGCGAACCTGACGAAGCATTGTTCAAGGCGGTTCTGGCAAAGCTTTTCGCCGACCGCCAACTCAAGGTGAATGCGGCGGTGATAGACTATATCGTTCTGCGGATGCCGCGATCGATGCAAGCGGCAATCAGCCTGGTCTCGGACCTGGATGATACGGCGCTTGCGCGTGGACGGGCCATTACAAAGGACATTGCCCGGCAATGTTTGGAGATAGCTGAACAGCCCGAGTAACCTTGTTATTGAAATGACACAAAGTGCGGGCAGTTTTGGGATACAATCTTGGTGCAGATTCTGGGTTGAATCTCGTTACCCGATATGAATCGCAGAGAGGCCAAATAAAACGATGGCAAATTCAGGAAACACAAATAGAAAAACTGGATCTGAAACWCCGGAAAATTCTGTTTCCGCACTGGAACCATCTGGTGCTTTGACGCCAGAAATTTCAGTTATTCAGGACGTTTCCTCTGAATTTTCACCTGAATCATTTGGCCCGGAGCGCTTCATAAATCGCGAAGTTTCTTGGCTCGAATTCAATCACCGGGTGTTGGAAGAATCYGAAAATCTGAATCACCCCATCCTTGAGCGTCTGAGGTTCCTGTCTATCTCCGGCACAAATCTGGATGAATTCTATATGGTCCGGGTCGCTGGCTTGCGCGGCATGATCCGAGCTGGCGTAGAAACTGTAAGCCAGGAYGGMTTRAAYCCGGCTGGCCAATTGAAGACRGTGCTTGAGGTTGCCGGGCGTCTGACCGAAGAACAGCAAGCGTCATGGCGCATTCTGCGCGGCGAACTGGCAAATTCCGGTGTTATTATAATTGGCGCTGATGAAGTTGCTGGACCAGAGAAGAAATGGCTGGAAGCRCATTTTCTYGARCATRTTTTYCCGGTCCTGACRCCATTGGCGCTYGATCCKGCRCACCCGTTTCCRTTYATYCCSAATTTGGGTTTYACCGTMGCMTTYCWRCTTTCCCGCRTCGACGATGGCCGCAACATGACAGCCCTGCTGCGTGTGCCTTTATCCATGGAGCGTTTTGTCAAAATTGAAGCGTCTGGTGAGAACAGCGATGAACCTGACAGGTTCATCAGTCTGGAAGATATGGTTGGGTTGTTCATTGAGCAATTGTTCCCCGGCTATAGCATTCAAGGAAAAGGTGCGTTTCGCCTTATCCGCGACAGTGATATTGAAATCGAAGAAGAAGCCGAAGATCTGGTGCGGGTCTTCGAGACGGCACTCAAGCGCCGTCGGCGCGGAATGGTTATCCGTCTCGAAATCGAAAAAAGCATGCCGGAGAAATTACGCAATCAGGTAGTGTCATCGCTTGATTTTGCGAGCGGYGATATTGCSCTGATCGAYAACATGGTTGGSATTGGYGATCTGTCTCARYTKGTRAGYGTMGATCGCCCYRAATTGAAATTCCCSCGCTACAATGCCCGYTTCCCGGARCGGATCAGGGAACATGGCGGTGATTGTTTCGCTGCAATCCGCGAGAAAGACCTGGTGGTCCATCACCCATACGAATCTTTCGAYGTGGTGCTCCARTATTTGCGTCAGGCYGCMCRYGAYCCMGACGTGGTKGCGATCAARCAAACCTTGTATCGSACSTCAAATAATTCCCCGATTGTCGCTGCCCTTGTTGAGGCGGCGGAAGGTGGCAAGTCGGTCACCGCAGTTGTTGAACTCAAAGCCAGGTTCGATGAAGCCGCCAACATCAAATGGGCGCGCGATCTGGAACGCGCAGGCGTGCAAGTCGTTTACGGCTTTATTGAATTGAAGACCCACGCAAAATTATCGCAAATCGTGCGCCGCGAAGGCGGCAAGCTTGTCACCTATGCCCATATCGGTACGGGAAATTATCAYCCCGTTACAGCGCGGGTATATGTGGATTTATCCTATTTCACTGCCAACCCGATGGTTGGACGCGATATCGCCCGGATTTTCAATTATGTTACTGGATACGCGGAACCGCCTGAGCTGGAAGCACTGGCAATCTCACCGATTACATTGCGGGCAAAAGTTGAAAAACATATTCGCGCCGAAATCGCCCACGCRAAAGCYGGAAGGCCGGCGCGCATCTGSGCGAAAATGAATTCCCTTGTGGATCCACATATCATCGACTTGCTTTATTGCGCGAGCGCTGCTGGTGTTGAAATTGATTTGGTGGTGCGTGGCATTTGTTGCCTGCGGCCGGGCGTGCCGGGGCTATCAGAAAATATCTATGTGAAAAGCATTGTCGGGCGGTTCCTCGARCATTCCCGCATCTATTGTTTTGGCAATGGCCACGATTTGCCGTCCCGCGAGGCGCTTGTTTATATTGGCTCAGCTGACTGGATGCCGCGTAATTTGGACAGGCGCGTGGAAGTCATGATGCCCATCCTCAACACTACTGTGCATGAACAAATTCTGGACCAGATCATGGTAGCCAATCTTAAAGACAACCAGCAGAGCTGGCGGGTTCTTGGCGACGGAAGTTCCGAGCGCATCGTGCCGGGCAAAGACGAAGAGCCTTTCAATGCCCATCATTATTTCATGAACAATCCAAGTCTCTCAGGGCGCGGTAAATCTTTGGCTGAAGATTTTCCGCCTTCTTTTACCGCCAGATTCTCCGGAACCTGATTGAAGCCAAGYCGGGGGKSCMKKSMAAAAAMNTCAACCTCAGGGTCGGATCAATAAACTKAAACCKGTKTCGATTRTCGAYATCGGYTCAAACTCGGTGCGCCTTYTGGTCTATGAAGGYYTGCGCCGMAGCCCGACACCWTTGTTYAAYGAAAAAGTTCTMGCCGGGCTCGGGCGCGCCGTTGCYTCAACRGGWCGCCTTRACGAKACRKCGGTWGRRCGGGCGCTSCRGGCGCTGACAMGRTTCCGYGCGATWTCCGATCARYTKGARGCMKSCTCGCTYCATGTGTTGGCAACGGCMGCTGTGCGCGAAGCAAAAAACGGCAAGGATTTTGTGACCAAAGCCGAAGCTATTTTGGGCGTTCCGGTTCAGGTGCTCAACGGCCGCAAGGAAGCCAAGCTGACGGCCCTTGGCATTGTATCGGGCTTTGAAAAGCCAGATGGCATTGCGGGCGATCTCGGCGGCGGCAGTCTGGAACTGGTGCGCGTGCGCGGCCGCAAGGTGGACCGGGCGGAAAGCTTCCCGCTTGGCGTTTTGCGCCTTGCAGACACCACGCCTTCGGTTGCGGCCGCCGCAAAAACCGTGCGTGCCACCATCCGCCAAAGTCTTTGCATCGAAGAAATGCGCGACCAACCTTTCTATGCCATTGGCGGTTCGTTTCGGGCGCTCGCCTCGGTGCATATGGCGCAAAAGGGTTACCCGCTTCACGTCATGCACAATTACCGCATCAATGCGCGTGAAGCGTTGGAGTTTGCCAAGCTGGTTCGAAAATCAGACCCRGCGACATTGCCAGGAATTGATTGGGTCTCAAATGCCCGCCGTCCGCTTTTGGGCTATGGCGCATTGGTGCTGGAGCAAATTATAAGGGTAGGGCGTCCGCGTGAAATTATCCTCTCAGCCCTAGGTATTCGGGAAGGGCTGCTCTACGACCTGCTCGACAAAGAGGATCAAAGGCGCGATCCCTTGCTTGAAGCATGTGAGGAGCTGGCCATTTTGCGGGCGCGGAGCCCAGTCCATGCCGCTGAATTATGTGTCTGGACGGACAAACTATTTGGTTCCCGGCTGTTTGAAGAAAATGCTGGAGAACGTCGTCTTCGCCATGCTGCCTGTTATCTGGCAGATATTGGCTGGCGTGCGCATCCAGATTATCGGGGTGAACAAAGCCTGAGCATTATTGCCAACGCGGCCTTTATTGGTCTGGATCATCCTAGCCGGGCGTTCCTGTCGCTGGCTGTTTTTTACCGTCATGTGGGGTTGATCGACGAGAATTTAAGCCCGCGCATTCGCGAACTGGCAAGTGTGCGTCAGCTCCAACAGGCGCGTTTTGTCGGGGCCGCGCTTCGGGTCGCCTATATGATTTCAGCGTCCGCACCGGGCATTATCAGCAAGACGCCGATTTATGCTCGTCGGAACACTATCATCCTGGAATTACCGGAAAAATATGGATCGCTAATTGGGGAGCGGCTTCAAAACCGTCTCAATACTCTGGCCCGGTTGCTGGGCAAGAGCGCAGAAATAAAGCTCGTCTAGGTTTCCTTGTCGGCGGCATCCACCACAATGACCTTGCCATTTTTGACAGCCAACCCAACTTCGCCGCGTTTCAGGGCGAGCGCCACATTGCCAAATAATTCTCGTCGCCATCCACGAAGTGCTGGCACATCTGCATCATCGTCAAATGCGATTTTTTCCAGATCATCCACATTGGCGATCACCCGTTGAGCGACGCTATTGTCTTCGGCGATTTTCTTGCAAAGCACTTTCAAAAGATCGGTTGTCGCAGAAACACCTTCAACCGGGCGCGGTGGGCGTGGTGGCCGGGCAATTGTGCTCGGGTCGCGCGCTTTGCCTTTCGCAACTGCTTTCAATAACGAACGTCCCTGATCAGAGCGGGCCAGGCCGCGACTGACCGAACGCAATTTCTCAAGGTCGTCGGCGTTTCGCGGCATCTGGGCCGCGAGTTCATAAATAGCTTCGTCTTTCAAAACCCGGCGGCGGGGCATGTCGCGGCGCT
>JAESRU010000199.1 GCA_016764455.1 Hyphomicrobiales bacterium
AGAACCATGTTCGATATATCAAGATCGTGGGCCGCCAGCTCTGCGTCCAGAAACGCATTCAGTATAGGCGTTGCGTCATTGACCCCATTCCAAAACTCATCCTGACTGCGAAAGTTTATCGGAAACCATTGCCGCCCCATCGGTGCACCCTCACACGGATGCGGCGCGTTGGGCGACACGAACGCTGCGTCCGGCAACAATGATTGCCATTGAGTGCCAAGCCCGATCAGATCGTTTCCGTCTGCCCCATAGCCGTGCAGAAACACAATTAGCTGTTTCGCAGGACCGCCAGAGGCCGGTGCCAGGCGCGGCCCGTCAAGTTTAATATCGGTCAAAATTCAACCCCGTTTTCTTTTTTCAATGAACCGCTAATCTAACGCGATCCGGACACCGAGCAACCCGAGAAATGTTCCCGTTACCCGATCAACAATGGGTTTTATCGAAAGATATTTTTTGCGCACCGGCCGGGACGCCATGACAACAGCCACCAGCGTGTACCACAAAAATTCGTTCAGAAAGACAATGGCGAAGCACGTGGCCAATATGCCCGGACTGGGAGAGGGCGGCAGAATAGCGACAAAGATCGAGCCGAAGAAAATCACCACTTTTGGATTGGCGAACTGGGTCAGAATTCCAAGACGAAATGCTTGCCACGGACGCAATGAACCGGAGCCGTTTGACGATTCCATCTCAATATTTTCTCCAGCATGACGCCACAATTGGAATGCCAGATAGAGAAGATAACCGGCTCCAAAAATTTTCATACCGGTATAAAGCCAGGGGGCCAGCGCAAACAGAGCGCTCAAACCGAACCATGCTCCAAGCGCCCAGCCAAGGATTCCGACCCCCATGCCGAACGCCACCAGAATGGCATCGCGGCGCGATCTTGCAGCAGCGGTCCTGGTTACCACCAGAAAGCTCGGCCCCGGGCTTATGACCGCGAGAAGATGGGTGACCGCAAAGGTCAGCAAAAGAAGAAATGTTGCCATGAATTTTGTCTCTGATTTAAGTCCAGGATTATACCGGAATGCCACTATCGGGGCGGCGGCACACTGCATAATAGGCCCAGAAGGCGCGCGCCGCGACCCCGCGCCAGGGCCGCCATTGTTCCGCGATCTTGATGGTTTCTTCAGCGCTCGGCCGTCGTGAAAGCGCATAGGCATCCTGCACCGCAATTTGCAACGCGAGATCACCGGATGGCCATATATCGCCATGTCCAAGACAAAACATCAGATAAATTTCTGCGGTCCATGGGCCAATCCCCTTGACCTGACAAAGGTGAGAAACGGCTTCATCCACGGCCATCTCACCAAGACTGTCCAAGGCTAGGTCACCGGAGTCTATTGCCGCACATAAATGCCGCGCTGTCTTGATTTTAGGACCGGAAAATCCGCAAGCCCGCAAATCATCGTCCAGCGCATTTGAAACTACCTCAGGCGTCATGGGATCAAATTGCAGACACAGTTTTTTCCAGATCGATGCCGCCGCCGCGACCGAGAGTTGTTGCCCCGCAATAATTCGCATCAACCCCGCAAAGCCCGGGTCGCGGAGACGCAACGGCGGCGTCCCCGTCGCGGCCAAAACCTGTTTCATCACCGGGTCGGCCAATGCCAGCGCCTGCACACCTTTCACAATGTCGGCCTCTGACTCTATTATGTGCATGTGCGCAATTCCTGAAAGATTCTCGTGGCGAACCATAATCCCCAAAATCCCGGCGACAAAGCAAGCCTTCGTTTTCGCTTTGCCCCCAGCCCGAATGGCTGGCTGCATCTGGGACACGCCTATTCCGCCCTTTTTACGCAACGCGCCGCTCGCGCTGCCGGTGCTGAATTGTTGCTGCGGATCGAAGATATCGACCAGACCCGAAGCCGCCCGGAATTTAGCAATGGCATCCGTGAAGACATGGATTGGCTCGGCATCCATTTCGCGCCAGATGTACGAATTCAGTCGAACCATTTCGCGGATTATGAAAAGGCTCTCGATCAACTCGCCGACCTTGGCATTCTATACACCTGTGCCGCCACCCGAAAACAGATCGACGCCGAAATTTCAACCCGTAAAAACCCCGACAATTGGCCCCGCGACCCAGACGGCAGCCCGCTTTATCCAGGAATTTGGCGAGACCGGAGCGATGATAATTATGCCCGCCTGATGAAAAGCGGTGTGCCCGTCGCGATCCGTCTTGATATGACAAAGGCGGTGGCTTTACTCAAAACCCGAAATGCGTTTCCGCTTACCTTTGAAGAACAAGGGATCGGCCCCGACGGGCAAACCGGACAAGTGCAACTTGATCCACAAATCTGGGGCGATGTAGTGCTGGCCCGCAAGGACACCCCCACCAGCTATCATCTCAGTGTCGTTGTCGATGATGCCGATCAGGGCATTACCCACATCACCCGCGGGCAAGACCTGTTTTTTGCTACGGCAATTCATCGCCTGCTGCAAATATTGTTGGATTTCCCGGAACCGGTTTATTGCCACCACCGCCTGATCCGCGCCGGTGACGACCGCAAATTGTCGAAAAGCGCGATGGATGCTAGCCTGAAATCATTACGCCAATCAGGAACCAGTGCTGATGAGGTGCGACATATGCTGGGTTTTGATCGTCCAGATTGAAGCCTAACCTGCCCCTATCACCCACAGCCAGAACGGAATGGTGATCAGGCAAAGCCCGGTCCCGATAGCAATCGCGCCGGAAACAGCCCCGCGCGAGACCCCGAAATGGGTCGCCAGAATATGATTGTTGATGCCGGGCGGTGCGGCTGCAAACAAAACTGCCACCATGGCCCAAAGCCGGGGCAGGTCAAAAACATGCACAGCCAGCAACCAGACCAGCAGCGGATGGACCAAAAGTTTGAAGAAAAGAATGAGAGCAATCCCGGTCTTTTCGCCGCCAACCCCGTAACTCCGCACCGTAATTCCCATCGCAACAAGCGCACAGGGGACAGCGGTATCCGCGATCATATTGATAAAGCCGGTAGCAATGTTCGGGATATCAAATCCGGTAAAACGCCACGCAAACCCKATKATRATAGCRATGATAACCGGGTTRCCAAAWATCCCCCGGCCAACTTCSGYRATCAWTTKCCGATTAATYGYCARACGACCAGASCGGGCGCTYTCGCCSGMAAAAATMGCTGCAAACATCATCACCGGCAGATGYACRSTGATCAGCAAAAACAGCGGCACTTCRGCCCGGTCGCCAAAAACGGTCAGCACCAACGGCAAACCAAGCAGCATGGTATTTGAATAAGAGCCGGTGCACCCGATCACCACATTGCTCAATACCGATCCGCCGAGAAAAACTCGCCCCAACAATCCGCAAGCCAACCAGACAAAAGCGACGCCCATGAAATAGGCCAGCCAATAGCCCCAAGGCGACGCGTCCGGCAGATTTGCCAAAGCCATAGCCCTGAATACCAGGAAGGGAACCGCCAAATTGAGAATATAGCTGGTGAGCCCTTCGCCTACCCTTTCACGGAAAATTCCGGCCCATGCGAACACATAGCCAAAGCCGATCAAAACAAAAACCGGGATTATTACCTGCAAAGATCCGTACATTTACGTGCCTGAATTGCCTCGTTAATCTTTTGCTTACGATAATCGCTCGGGGTGAATCTATTCTTTAGTCTAACYTTAATAGCCTGCTGGCATTMTCCCCAYATCGATTGCWCCAGGCAGGGNAATGCRGTCGGRAACYTTGTGCAAGYTTGAAGGAAGTSGACATTGAGTAATTCMGCGATGAGTGARATTTCCCGTCTTAAAAAAGAGCTCGAMGAAAGCCGTGCKGCNCTKAAANCATGCCGAACTCGACAGTCAKTCGAAATCGGAATTATTGTCAACGGTCAGTCACGAATTACGCACCCCGATGGGGGCTATTATTTCGATGGCGGACTTGCTGTTGACCACCCCGCTCGACCCGACCCAGCGCAAATATGCCGATACCCTGCAACAATCCACGCGCGGATTATTGTCGGTCCTCAACGATATCCTCGATTATGCCAAACTTGATGCGCACGCCTTCAAGCTCAATCTTGAACCGTTCGATTTGCATTCATTTCTGGAAAGCATCGCCGTCGCGCTCAAAGCCCATGCCGCGACCAAAGGTCTTAGAATCGAAATCAAGCATGGCCAAAACATGCCGCCCAGAAYTGTTGCTGACCAGACCCGGATCCGGCAGGTCTTGAATAATCTGGTATCAAATGCGGTGAAATTCACCGATACCGGCGGCATAACACTCAGTATAGATTATACCAGTGATGCAAATGGTGGCGGGCTCATCCGCTTTGAAGTCACCGATACCGGGATTGGCATTACAGAACTGGAACGGGCACGCCTGTTCAAACGCTTTTCTCAAGGTGACGGCTTTCTCACGGGACAACGTGGCGGCACCGGCCTCGGCCTTGCCATCGCCCGCGGTCTTGCAGAGAAAATGGGCGGCAATCTGGATTTCAGCAGCATTCCAGGGTCAGGCAGCGCATTCTGGTTCACCGCCCGGTATGAAGATGTTCAAGAAATGGCCCCGCAGGAGCCGACACCAGATATTGCGATTGAAAATCCAACGGCAAACGCGCACAACCGAATCCTCATTGTTGACGACAACAAGGTCAATCAGATGCTGATTTCAGCATTTCTGAAAAATTTCGGCTACGAATTTGATATCGCCAGCAGTGGCGGACAAGCGCTCGATAWGGCCGTTGCCAACAATTACGACCTGATCCTGATGGACATTCGTATGCCCGGTATGGACGGTATGGAAACCACAAAACGCCTGCATCGCTATCAGCAAAACCAGAAAAAGACCCCGGTCGTCGCCCTCACCGCTCATGCCATTGACGGCTCACGCGATGCCTGTATCGCAGCCGGCATGTCGGGTTTTGTCACCAAGCCGATCGATCCGCGATCTTTGGCAGCTGCCATCATGGATGTGCTTGATCCGGGCGAAGAAAATTCCAACAACCCGGCCGCATGAATATAGGCGCGGGTTATTCAATGTCGGCTTCGACGGTCCCGGCTTCGACGATCCCGATCACGTCACTCATTATCGCGTTCAGCTCAAAATCTTTGGGTGTATAAACCGCTGTAACCCCGGCATCGCGAAGGCGGACAACATCTTCGTCAGGAATAATCCCGCCAACAATGATCGGGCGATCCGAGAGGCCTTTTTCTTTGAGCAATTCCATGATTTCAGCAACCAGGGATACGTGACTGCCGGATAAAATCGACAACCCGAAAACGTGGGCTTCGGATTTTTCAAATCGTTCGACCAATTGTTCCGGTGTCAGCCGAATGCCGTCATAGATAACATCCATACCGGCATCGCGGGCCCGCACAGCAATTTGCTCGGCCCCGTTTGAATGACCGTCCAGCCCGGGTTTGCCCACAAGAAATGTAAGCCGTCGGCCGAGTTTTGCCGAGACAGCATCAACGCGGGCACGCAATTCATCAAGCTTCTCGTTGGATACATTGCGAACCCCGGAGCCAACCCCGGTCGGGGCGCGATACTCACCAAAATCAGCCCGCAAAGTCTCTGCCCACTCCCCGGTAGTGACGCCCGCTTTGGCGCAGGCAATCGATGGCGGCATGATGTTGGTTCCATTGGCGGCAGCATGTGCCAATGCTTTAAGTGCTTCTTGGACTGCTTTTTTGTCGCGCCCGGCACGCCATGCCTCAAGCCGCTCAATCGCGATTTGTTCTACATCGTCGCCAATTGTGAGAACCATTTCGGAACCACCAGAAAGTGGCGAATTTTCGCTCGCCCGAAATGAATTGACGCCCACCACAATTTGTTCGCCGGTTTCGATCCGCCCGATCCGTTCGGAATTCGAGATCACGAGCTGCTGCTTCATATAGCCTGAATCGATCGCCGCAACCGCGCCACCCATATCTTCGATATGGCGCATTTCGGCGCGGGCTTCCTGCTTCAACTCTTCAACCTTGCGCTCGATTTCCTTTGAGCCATCAAAGATATCGCCATATTCGAGCAAGTCGGTTTCAAATGCCAAAATCTGTTGTGACCGCAGCGACCATTGCTGGTCCCAGGGACGCGGCAATCCGTGGGCTTCATTCCATGCCGGCAATTGCACAGCGCGGGCGCGGGCATTTTTGGAGAGTACGACAGCAAGCATTTCCAGCAAAACCCGGTAAACATTATTCTCCGGTTGCTGCTCGGTCAGCCCAAGCGAATTGACCTGGACCCCGTAGCGGAAACGGCGATATTTCGGGTCTTCCACACCGTAGCGCTCTGAAACAATCTCGTCCCACAATTCGGTGAAAGCGCGCATCTTGCACATCTCGGTGATGAAACGCAGACCGGCATTCACAAAAAACGAAATCCGCCCGACAAGGCGGGGGAAATCAGCCTCCGGCACAGCGCCAGAATTTTTTACGTCATCCAGAATGGCAATCGCGTTGGCAAGCGCAAAGGCAAGCTCCTGGACCGGCGTCGCGCCCGCTTCCTGCAAATGATAGGAACAAACATTGACCGGATTCCAGCGCGGCATTTCACGCGCTGTATAGGTAATCATGTCGGTGGTGAGCCGCAGCGACGGTTTGGGTGGAAAGGCATAGGTGCCGCGCGACAGATATTCCTTGATAATATCATTCTGCACAGTGCCGGTGAGCGCCGCTACATCCGCGCCTTGTTCCTCGGCAACCGCGATATACAGYGATAGCAACCACGCAGCCGTCGCGTTGATCGTCATCGAGGTATTCATCTGATCAAGAGGAATTTGCTCAAACAGCGCCCGCATGTCGCCCAAATGAGAAATCGGAACGCCGACTTTGCCGACTTCGCCACGCGCCAGCGGGTGATCCGGATCATAGCCGGTCTGGGTCGGCAGATCGAATGCCACCGATAGCCCGGTCTGGCCTTTTTCCAGATTGTTCCGGTAAAGCTTGTTCGAAGCTTCAGCCGTTGAATGACCCGCATAGGTACGGAAAATCCACGGCCGGTCGCGGGTTTTTTCTTCAGACATCTGTTTTCACCATCGAAATAAACTCAAACGTCCGTAACACAAAATGCTGCAATGCAAAATAGCCCTTAGTCTGATCGACAGCCAAGAACCACTTAGAATAGTATAGAAACCAGCATGAAACGGAACTTGGCCGGAACTTGCCCGGGACTTGCGTGGACAGGGTCTCTGCTGATTATTTTTGTTGCAACGCATCAAATTACCTTGCACCGCAACGTGAATATCCCTTAGGTTCATTGGAAATTGCCGGTCCGCGCCCAGCAAGAACGAYCCTGACGCCGGTAAGGATGACATTGAACAGGAATTCGACATGGCCAGAATAGAAGCTGACATTGAAGCGGGCCCACCATCATACGACGCCCCTGTCAAAGACCTCTATGAAATCGGCGAGATCCCGCCGCTCGGCCATGTTCCCGCAAACATGTATGCCTGGACCGTGCGCAAGGACAAGCATGGTCCGCCGGAAGAGGCGATGCAGATCGAAGTCGTCCCCACCTGGGAAATCGACAGCCACGAAGTGCTCATCCTGGTGATGGCCGCTGGCGTCAATTTCAACGGTGTTTGGGGCGCCCTCGGCGAACCGGTTTCGGTTCTCGATGTCCACAAACACGAATTTCATATTGGCGGATCGGATGCCTCCGGCATTGTCTGGGCCGTCGGCTCCAAGGTCACCCGCTGGAAGGTCGGCGACGAGATTGWTGTCCATTGCAACCAGGACGATGGCGACGATGAAGAATGCAACGGAGGCGACCCGATGTTCTCCTCTTCCCAACGTATCTGGGGATACGAGACCCCGGACGGCTCGTTYGCCCARTTYTGTCGCGTCCAGGCRCAGCAGCTGATGCCCCGGCCCCAACACCTGAGCTGGGAAGAATCCGCCTGCTATACCCTGACGCTCGCAACCGCCTACCGGATGTTGTTCGGCCATCGCCCGCATATCCTGCGCCCGGGCCACAATGTCCTTATATGGGGCGCGTCCGGGGGTCTTGGTTCCATGGCGGTTCAGCTTTGCGCTGCCGCTGGCGCCAACGCCATTGGGGTCCTGTCGGATGAAGCCAACCGGGATTACGTCATGCAATTGGGGGCGCGCGGCGTCATCAACCGCAAGGACTTTGATTGTTGGGGACAGATGCCTCAGGTCAATACCCCGGAATATGCCACATGGACCAAATCTGCCCGCGCCTTCGGCAAGGCGATCTGGGACATTACCGGCAAAGGCAAAGATGTCGATTTTGTCTTTGAACATCCGGGCGAAGCTACTTTCCCGGTATCCTGTCTGGTCGTGAAGCGCGGCGGCATGGTTGTCTTTTGTGCCGGTACAACCGGTTACAACCTTACTTTCGATGCCCGTTATGTATGGATGCGTCAGAAGCGTATCCAGGGCTCCCATTTTGCCCATCTGAAACAGGCCAGCCAGGCCAACCAGATGGTACTGGAACAGCGTATCGACCCGAGCATGTCGGAGGTTTTCCCGTGGGAAAAAATTCCGAAAGCCCATACCAAAATGTGGAAAAACCAGCACCAACCCGGCAATATGGCGGCGTTGGTATCAGCCCCGGAACCGGGTCTGCATACTTTTGAAGATACAATCGAAGCCAGCCAGAACCGGCTCTGATTGACACTCCTAACCGGGAAAATGGAACTTTTCCCGGTTTCACTTGCCCGATGACAGGTTAGATGTCAGTGCAGGGCATGCCCTATTGCTCTTGCTGGCCTAAAGGCCTATCGCCAAAGACATGAATAAAAATTCTCGCAACGATCTATGGGTTGCATTGACCCCTGCCGTCTTTGTGCTGTTGTGGGCAACCGGGTTTATCGGCGCGAAATACGGCTTGCCTTACGCCGAACCGATGACATTTCTTGTCTGGCGCTTCGGCTTTGTCTGCGCCATTCTTTTTGCAATTTCTCTGATCATGAAAGCCCCCTGGCCGAAAACGCCAGTGGAGGTTCTTCACAACATCATTACCGGGTCCCTGCTCCACGGCATATATCTGGGCGGGGTCTTCTGGGCCATCGCCCGGGGCATGCCTGCAGGTATCGCCGCTCTAATCGTTGGCTTTCAACCGCTCGTCACGGCGGTTTTTGCAAGTCTCTTGCTTGGCGAAAAAGTCACCGCCCGGCAATGGACCGGGTTGCTGATCGGGCTAGCTGGTCTTGGCCTGGTTCTGGGTCCACGATTGCCAGACGGTGGTCTCGCATGGGGCGACAATATCGCGCTGATACTCAATATTGTCGCGCTTGCCGGCATTACATTTGGCACGATTTATCAAAAAGCTTTTGTCGCCAACGCTGATTTGAGAACAGGTGTATTCCTGCAAAATATCGGCGGGGCGCTTGTTGCCGGTACCGCCATGTTTTTTTTCGAAGAAGGGCGCATCGAATGGAGCCCGGAACTGATCGGTACCATGGCGTGGCTGGTTATTGCGCTCTCCCTTGGCGCCATCTCGCTGTTGATGCTGATGATCCGGCGCGGCGCATTGTCCAAGGTCGCCACGCTGTTTTATCTCGTGCCCGCAGTTACCAGCCTGATCGCATGGTTCCTGTTTGATGAAACCTTGTCCTCGTGGCAATTGGCAGGCGTCGGCGTCATCATGTTTGCAGTTTGGCTGGCAACCAGCACAGGCAAGGCAAAAGCGCGATGGAGAACCGAGAAAAGCGGAATACATTATTTGTTGTACGGATTGGGCGCTGTTTTAATCGCCTGGGGTGTCAGCGACTTCGCGCTGAATTTCAGAGAAAACGGTGTGCTCCCCCTCATCGTAACCTATGGCGGAATATCCAATATCACCATCGGGATCATCATGATGGGCCTTGGACGCTGCATCCAGCTCTTGCAAAACCTCCAAAGCGGCGTTGCAACCAAAGCTACCGGCACATCCAGCCAGCCTGTGACTGCTGGGTCGGGGTCAATCAAAACGCCTGAATCGGTTGACCCAGTTGAGACTGCCTTTCCCGAAATGGAACCCGAAATCGCCAAAGAGCTGGTTGAACCCCAGGGCGACATCACCCCATCCGCCTTGGGCAAGGTAGTCCAGGAAGGTGATATCCGCGGTTACCCATTCCGCATTTATGAAAGCGGCGAGATTGAACTGGAAACAAAATCCGGTTGGCATGTCTTCAAAACCATTGAAGAGGTCCAGACGCATATTGCGGCCGAAACATCTGCCTGACCTTACACAGCCTGATCATACACCGAATGAACCATTGCGCTGGCAGACACATGGTTTATTGTGCGCTGCAATAAATGGAGCCCACAATGACCTCATCACAAAACCCGCTACCAA
>JAESRU010000108.1 GCA_016764455.1 Hyphomicrobiales bacterium
CGTAACGCATTGCGTAGAGCATGAATTAAACCGCCGTGAAGGCAAGAACCGCAGATGCCACCAATGTGCCGGAAAATTCCATATCGCCTTCAAGCGGGCCATCGAAACTGAAGTCTGTCCAGTACATCGGGCCTTCAAATGTGCCAAAGCCAGGAACAATGACTTGGTAATTGTCAACCGTACCTGTGCGCGCATCACCAGCAATTGCTTTACCCGCTGCGTCATCTTCAAAATTACCGGAACCGCTAAATTGACGAGTTTGAATTCCCGGTGAGGACGTTTTTTGCACCGGTTGTCCCTGCGGAGCGGTAACGTCCTGGGCGGTTGTATCGACTTCATTTGTATTCATATTGAATTGCCGATCCTTCAACCCGGCAACAGCCGAAAAAGTTTCAGGTGGTCCGTCTGCGTTACCCCTTTTGATCAAAAGATCAATACCTGGTTGTCGTGCCATGATTTTCTCCTTTAAG
The DNA here is from genome assembly GCA_016764455.1 of Hyphomicrobiales bacterium. Classification (GTDB taxonomy): domain Bacteria; phylum Pseudomonadota; class Alphaproteobacteria; order Rhizobiales; family NORP267; genus NORP267. Next base: position 471 of record JAESRU010000108.1, read on the forward strand.
AATTAGGCATTAAAAAACCCGCACAAGCGGGAGATTTGCTTTCGTATGAATTATCTGCATATATTCCTCCATTATTTTTAGGAGGAATGAATGACGAATATTTATCCAACAATCATAATTACTGTTTTTTTATTTGTTAGCGCTTGCGGCACCGCTCCCGGCGTGAACTCTGACGTTCCTTCCGGCATTCACATGGGCCCAAGACCTACAATTGCCGCGCCCGGCGGCATACAGATTGTAAAAGCCGGTCCAACCACTCTACAAGGCGGTGAGATTGTTCAGGGAGTGTCTTGCAAGAGCAAATTATGGGATCCTAGTCCAAGCCGGGAAAACGCGATAAACTTGATGAAAAAACAGGCCGCAGAAAAAGGGTTTAGTTTTATTCATTCAGTAGCGGTTAGCCCTTCGGCAGTGGCTGTTGCTATCAATTGCTGGACGGCAATTGAGGCGAAAGGCATAGCTTTTAATCTTGCAAAAAATCCCTCTTAAACTCCAATTTTCATAACTTAACACTCGATATCACACGAATTCTTACAATCCCCTGCCGTGTAATCCCATCACTATCGCGTCGGGTTAATGAGCCATTCCAGAACAAATGTGCTGYATCCCTGCCCGCAACAGTCAAGGTTTTCTGGTGCAATGTGTCATGAATCAGGCTCATAATCTGCTTGCACTCCTTAAACCCGCGCTGGCGTGACCAGACATAGATTGTTTCGGTGCTGTCGGTGCCTTCGGTGCCGGTGGCGTCATCGCTGTCRGCAACAGATTCACCAATTACCACATATGGAAATACTGGATTTTCAGGCACATCATCAAAAATGCGGCCACCTGCCACACTTGCCGTGATCAATGCGGCATATATCGCCTGCTGGGTTCCTTCAAGTGCATCACTCATCTAATAGCCTTTCTGACAGACTTATTAATCGCCCGGCTATAGCGCCCCTTAATACGCTTGAGGTTAAGACGATAGGCTGGAAATAAAAACGGCTGTGCATTTGATCTAGACGTTCCAAATTCAATGAATGACGCGTAAAACAGTTTTTTATCAAAGATGCCAACTTCTGCCTGGAAGCCCTGTTTTTTTAAGATAAAAGTAATGCCATYCTGTAATTTTCCAAACCTGACAGGAACAAAAGCACGAGCATCRCCAGCCACATCTTTCGCTGACCGTTCTGTTGCCTTGCGCAACCCGTCATCAAGTGCTGGGCCAAGTTTTCGCAGTTTTTTCAACAGTCGATCTTTTTTCCTGATTTTGACGATTACACCATCACTCATACTGCCACTCCGCCCTCAACAACCATCTCAAGAGCCTTGCCGCGTTCATCAGGATTAATGATTGAGCGAATATTGTAGTTCGCGCCATCTATAACCACCCGCCATTCTTCTGTAACAGTGCGGGCCTGCACAGACATTCTGACAGTCAATTTGAACGTGGCCTGAGCTGTTAAATCTCCGCCCTCAACCTTTTCCTTGCCGCGCACAGGAGACAACCGTGCACGTTGTGTGAATTGCGTAGCCCATCCATCAGTAACACCGCCCATACCATCAGAAAGGGTTATATTGGTCTGGAACTGGGCGTTTTTTCTAAGATTTCCGGCCCTCATATCATCCGCCTAACTTAAAGCGCAACGCCCGCACAATTGATCTTGATATTCAACAGGGTTGTCGATGTTGCCATGCCCAGAATACACGGATAATCACCAGTCGCCAGGTCAGCAACCGGCGCTATGCCACCAGGCGTTCCAGAAAGATAATAGGCTGTGGCCGCTGTCATTGTTGCCCCGATAACTATATCACCACTGGTGACAATGGATAAAGGCTGGCCATCAGCCGCGCCATTGAGGGCAATCCCCACCGGCACTCTGACTGCGGCAGTCACAGAATCTGTATCTGCCAATTTATATTTGTTGTCAGTCGCATCAAGGTACACAACCTGACCGGCTGTTATTGTCGCACCAGCCGTCCCTTTTTCAACCTGCGCAGTTGAACCTTGAAGAACACTGGCTGCTGTGATGACGAGATCTACCATTATTTCAATTTCCTCTTTCTAACTTCAGTTTCAGGCGCAGACTTTTCCGCCTCGCCATATTTACGCGCCCGATCACACGCCCATTTTTCGTGGTCGGCATCCTTGAACCCATCCCCCGGGCGATAATCTTCACCCTTATATCGATGCGGATTGATGATTTTTGCCATCAGACTGTGATCCTTCTAAACGGCTTGATGAGTGCCGCCACAGAAAACGGCAGTTCTTCAAACGACATGCCACTCGCTGTTTCGCGATTTTCGTAATAATGGCCAACCAGCATTAAGATTGCCTGCCTGATCGGTGCCGGGACCGCACTGGCAGCGCCATATCCTGCATTATACGTGACCGTCACGGCATCGATCCTCGAATAAATACCCGGCCAGGATTGATCCACGTTCAAGGTGATAAATCCACCGACCTCATCGGCAAATAACGCATAGACCGCACCGGAAAGCGTCTGCTCCACATTACTGCCATCGTAATATTTGATCGTGGTCACCGATTGAACCGGGTCGATTGCCAGCCGGATGGCGTCATTAAAACATGGAAATTTTTGCTCCCATGTCTGCGTAATCAAAGCCCGGTTCAAAATACCGTTCCAGCCATCAAACAACGCCGTTGCCGATTCAATCATAGCGGTGATCAAAGCATCATCGTCACCAAAATCCACATTCATATGCGCCTTGGCTTCAATCAGTGATACCGGCTGCGAACCAGGGGCAGTGTCGAGACGCGGTGCAAGCATTCTGGTCACTCAGCAGAACCAGCGGGATCCGCATTTCCATCGGCTGTCCCGGTGTTTTCTTTCTCAACGTCTGCCTTGGCTTTGGCCTCAGCGTCTGCCCTGGCCGCCTTTTCTTCTTCACTGAGCGGTGCCTTGCATTTTGTTGCCCACTTTTCCCGCACCGCGACTTCTGCAAGATCGCCGGTTATGATCTCGCCAACCTCGATTGTGCGGGGTGTGAAATCACTGTCAGGTTGGCCGGAAAAAGATTGTTTTACTTTGGCGTGCATTTGAATTCTCCAATAAAGAGCGGCGGACCAGAAGCCCGCCGCCAGGTTCAAAAAAGCTCGGTATTAAGCCTGATTAGACTGCGGACTGTCGTGTCCTTCACTCTTCAGCACCGTTGCCGCGATCGGAGTGCCGGCACCGTGAGTCCCGCTGAAATTAGCCAGGATTTTCAAATACCGCTTGTTGCCGATATAACCGGATCGGTAAACCGCTGCAGCCGCGTGTGCGGCAACCAGTGATTTGATAATACCGTTGGAGATACCGGAAACACCGAGCATGTCGGCGTCAGCAACGTTGGTATAAGTTGTGTTGTCATCGGAATGCGTCAACACAAATTCAACCTTGTTGGTGGCATCAAACGTGATGCCGCCAATGCCGATATTCAACAGAATTTCAGCGGCATTGTAACCCTGCAAATCAATAGCCACAGGCGTATTGTCAGCAGCGAGAACAGCTGCGCCTAGTGCAGCAACAGCCGTCATTTCAGAGTGCATATCCTTCATGGGATTGCCCTTTCATCAAAGTAAATGGAAGTAGGCGGCGGGCAGAGGCTTCCACCCGCCGGTGTTTGAGTGTGTCAGCCGCTCGATTTATGTTGAGCACTTGAGAAGCTTCATCGCTTCAAAATTGATCAAGCCGCCGCCAACACGTTTTGTGGTGTAAAACAACACATTCGGCTTCGATGTGAACGGATCACGCAAAACACGCGTACCCATGCGATCAAGCAGCATATATGACCTGTTGAAATCACCGAAGGCGACCGGGAACGCATTTGCTCCAAGTGCAGGCATATTATCATCCGTTGCCACTGGTTTCCCGAGTATCGTTGCAACAGTGTCGGCACCCTGTGGCGGCTGCCACAGATAGTTGCCCTGACCATCCTTGAACTTGCGAATTGATCCCATGACCGCATCTGAAGTCAGCCAGGTTGCGTTATTGCGATAACCCGCTTTCAGACCGTAAAACAGGTCAATCAATGCATCCGCCGGGCTAGATGCCGCAAAGCCTGCTGCGGCACCGGAAACAACAAAACCCAGGCTACCCCATGCGTAGGATGAGTTTGCCACCGTAGGATAAGCCAGTAAACCGCGTGGTTTGTTGACCCCGTCGCCTGAGATAAACGCCAGACCTTCCTGTTCGGCAAATTCTGTTGACACTTCTTCGGCGAGCCAGCTTGCGATATCAATTCGGGCATCATCAAGTGCGCGTTGAGTTGAAGCAGGCATGGCATAAAGTTCATGGCAGTTGATCGAAATTTCGCGCAAAGTAGGCCCGGATGTTTCAGGCCGGGAATCACTTTCCCCAACCCAGCCAGAACCGGTGCCACCCTGGCTCACAAGTTTCTTGTAGGTATCCGTTGAAACCTGCATCACCCGGGACAATGACCGCATTGTCGACACAGTTCCCAGCACCCGAGTAATCGCATCTTCCGTTTCTTCAGGTACCAGATAGCCACCATCTGGATCGGATTCCGTTGTCAGTTTGGCTTTGACTTCAAATTCACGCAGATCGGCATCAACACCTTTGCGGAAATATCTGCCAAAGGCATCACTGTGCGCTTTAACATCCGGGTTAGCCGGATCACCATGACCACCGATTTTAATCGCTGCCAGAGAGGCGTTGACCTCATCCAGAGCCTTGTTCAGGACCGTGATTTCGCCGTTGATGCGGTCCACTTTTTCGGTCTGAACGACATCGGCAAGATTTTTCTTGATGTCGCTCATTTCTTTGTCGCGTTCCGTCTTGAACTCATCGAAAGTCTTTTGGAGTTCATTGAGAATTTTAGTTGCTGCACCTGCATCAAGGCGGGCGCTAAGCAGCCCGCGGGCGCGGGTATTAAGTCGAATATTCATTGGTTTTACCCTCTGATTGTTTCAATGAGTTGCTGAATTCCAGCAACATTCAGGTCAGCGTCATGCGTAACCGATGCAGCAGCGTTTTGCGTGCCACCTGCAATTTCTTTCAAAAGCTTGCGCCGCTCGGAACGCGGAACACCACTTTTGGCAAGAATTGCATCCGTCCGCCGTTTGGCGTGGATTTCTGTAATATTTGAGCCGCTGTTTTCCGGCATAGCAATGCCTTCATCGACAAAATCAGCAAAACCCTTATCAACCGCCATTGACGGTGACATGAACGTTTCCTTGTCCATGAGGGTTTCAATTGCTTTTCGATCAACGCTGGCGCGGGCCTCGTAGATATCAACTATGGCACTGTCGAAACCGTCAAACAGATCGGCGGCATCGCGCATATCATGCCGGTTGCCGATAACCATGCCCCAGGCATTATGCACCATCATAAAGCTGCCCAGACCCATGGCGATGTCATCCCCGGCCATAGCAATAATCGATGCAGCCGATGCTGCCCAACCCATAACATGGACTGTCACTTTTGCCGGATGCTCACGCAAAAGATTATAAATTGCGATACCTTCAAACATGTCACCGCCAGGTGAATTGATTTTGACGGTAACATCATTTTTTCCGATCGACCTTAGCGCCGCATCCATGCGCTTGGCAGTAAAACCGCCGGTAAACATGTCCTCGCCAATCACATCAAAAATAGAAATCGTTGCACCATCATCCATCGCAGCCAACGGTGCCAGTTCGGCCCATTTTGCCAACACGTCCGATACCGCATCCCACTGGAAATTTTTAGGGCGATCAAATACCTTTGCCTGCGGCAGGGTTCTAAGGCTCATTGTTCACATCCTTTGTTGTTGTATCCCCCGCCGTGTTTGGCGGATCGTAATAGACATCCCCGCCTTCACGCGGGTTTTGGTCCTCAAGCGCCCTGATTTCGTTGGGACTGCTGACACCCCACTGGAGCGACTGCACATGCGACGCCCACCTGGCCTTTGTATCTGCCCTGACCAGCGCCGAGCGGTTGAAGCGGAAGAAAATATCTGACTGCTGCTCTGTCAACAGATCAAGATTACAGGCTTCCTCCCACATGGTAAGATGATCTTCGAGCGAAAATGCCTTGAAGGCATTTGACTGTTGTTCAAGGCCAGTACCCCAGTTTGTGCTGTTCTCCGTGTCGCCGATCATGTGCGGCGGCACACCGAAAAACATGGCGATTTCAGAGCGGGTGAATTTACGACTTTCAATCCATTGTGCATCAACAGCACTCATCGTCAGCATTTCAGCCGTCAACCCGTCTTCAAGCACCATCCATTTCCCGGCACGCTCACCTTCGGCGCGATATTCGTCCATTGACGCCCGTAATGTCGCGCGGCCTGCCTCACCCAAAGCCTTTTCAGATTTAAGATAGCCACCAACATTGAGCCCGTTCTTGAACTGTGTCGCACCATGGCTTTCCTGCGCCAGCGCCAGACCAATGGTCTCGCGTGCATAGGTCAACGGCGTCACACCTGTGATACCATCCAGCGTCAAACCAAACAGATGAAAAATCTCATCCTGCCTGAAGATAATTTTTCGTCCGTCTTTGCGCGTCCAGGTATACTCAAGCGACAAATCGTCGAGCTGGCGGACTTTAACCCGGTGCGGGTCCAGCGGTATCAATTCCTGGACCTCACCGCGCGAGCGCACAATCAGTGCATAGCCATTTCCTAGCAATAAAACATGGGCCTGCAACATCCGGCGAAACTGCGCCGGTTTTTGCCACCGGTTTGGTTTGCGCCGGATCACATTCCACAAATTCAGGTCTGACGCATCCTCACGAGTGAGCGCATCAACCCGGCGCTTTAGGTGCAGCGGTAAAGTCGCCACCGCACCGGAGATAATCCGCACACTGGCATAAACCGCCGCGACAGACATGGCCTTGCCCGCTGTCACCGAGACACCGGATTGCGTGACATTCCCGGACCGCAAAGCTTCATCAAGATCGTGCGGAGTGCTGATAACCGTCCCACCCGACGCACTTTGAACTGAGGCCATCGGTGCGACGACCTCATTCCATGATCGAGAGAAAAGCCAATTGTACAATCCCATGGAACCCCTCAAACCATCATCACTGGTTCAGTTGCATAAATTGACACAGCACTGGTCGCAGCCGGGTTGCGGCTCATCAGATGCATTGCATTGAATGCTGCACACAGTGGATCAATCTTCGCCTTGCCAGCAGCCTGCTTTGTGATCAAAACAGCATTGCCACGCTGTTCAGCTTTGGCATTACCAACACACCAGTTCATCAACTTCGACCCGGCGTGCCAGAGCGTGCCATCCTTCAATTTTCTCTCCATGCCCCAGACAGCACCGGCCAGTTTGTAGCCCTGGAAAACCGCGACCATTTGATCTTCCGTGATGCCACGACCGGCAAGTTCATCAATGATTGCCGCCACTCCAACTGGATCAAGTCCAACGCTGTGTTTTTCTGCCAGTTTCCCACTCAGCAAAACCTGTTCAACGGCGTCCGCCACTTCACGAATATCGCGTGTTGGCTCATCCGGTTGGCAAATCACCAGATCGCCATCAGCCTCAAAATCGTGCAACATCGACGCGATTTGTTTGCGTTTCTCCAGCACATCAGATTGCGCCCAGGCCCGCATCCAGAACAGATAATCCTTGGTTATTTCACACCGGCCAACCGCTGCCAGACCCAGCAAGTCATCAAGCCCGCCGCCATCAATACCAATGACAATAACTTCGGAGCGCTCGATCAGGCTTTCCAGTGACAGGCTTTCATCAGTTGCCCCGGCCCAATACCGTGCACCGGCCCAGCCGGTGGCATTTATCGCAATGCCGATTTCTATGTTGAGGTGCTGAGAGCCCCAAAGCGCCAGCGCATCATCGCCTTTATCAACCGCCTTGTTAAACTCGCCCTCAAGCCTTTCGATCGTGATCGATCTACCGGCATTTGGCAGAACGAATTTCCAGAATTTTGTATCTCTCCAGGGCTGGTTTTCATCCGCCTGAATTTCAAACGGCATTTCAAAAAGTATTGGCAGCATATCACCGTCAATTTTGCCGTCGCGAATGTTGCGGGCATATTCCAGTTCGGATTTGAACGCACCAGCTGGAGGTTCATCCGACTGGGTTGTGATAAAAATCAAAAACCCTTCGGGGTTGGCGATAATACCGCCCCGAATTTGGGCGATGACTTTGGCGGCATAGGCCATTTTTCCAATGACGTGGATTTCATCAATCAAAACGCCAACCGGCTTGACCCCGGTCATCACCTTATTGTCGAATGTTTTAATTCTCAGCTTTGCGCCGTTCGTCAGATCCTCAATTGTCTTGATGTGTTCCTGAATTTTGAACCGCTTTTGTAAAACGCCTTCAATATCCGCTTGAATAATACCAACCGCTTGCGAAAATGCTGTGTCAGCAATCGCCTGTGTCGGCCCTATCAACAGGAACTCACCGCGCGGGCGCTTATTCATCAAAAGCGCGGTAATCATCATTGCCGCGCCATTGGTGGTCTTGGCATTTTTCTTCGGCACCAGCAGAAATATTTCCCTGATGATACTACGGACACCGCCCCAGACCGACCCCATCCACGCCCGGATAACGTCACGGATCCATTCACCAGCCGCCTCACCGAGTTTTGGTGTACCCGGCACATCCGGCAAACACAGATTGTCAAATATCCCGACAGCAGCATTTGCCATCGGCTCATTCAACTCCAGCTTGGCAATCGGCGTCTCAAACCGCTGCAGCTTCTCCCACCAGTCCGGGCAGGCCAGTGGAAAAGGCTCAGGTTTTATCGCAGCTGCCATCATTGAACCGCTGTCGCGACATGGAGCAGGTCGCCCCAACTCGATTCAGCATCGACGGTTTTCGCGTCTATGAGTGCCTGTTCCTTTTTGCCCAGTTTCTCGACCGGGTTTTCACCCTCGCTCTTGGTCGGCACCGGCGGTTGTGCTGCCGCCAGGAAACCATTGGCGAGATAGGCTTTGGCGGCAGCAACATTTTGACCCGTTGTCGCTTTTTGGTAAACCGACAGAATTACTTCCGCCCGCTTTTGATGACCGCCCTTTTTCAGCTCCGGTAAAAAATAAGTCCGCAACGTCTTTTCAGAGCACCCGATTGCATCCGCGATCGCTTCCCGACTTTCACCGGCACCAGTAAGCACCGCAACCGTGTGGCGCAATTCGTCAGTAATTTCGAACGAAGGCCGACCACGTTCATCAGTTGGATCCTGTATCGGATCACCAAGCAAATCTAATTCGCAGTTTTCCGCCGTTTCTTCTTCACGCACAGGAGTGTCGTCGGTTGAAGGCTTTGCCCCATCCGTTTTGATCATTCTCATCTGACTAAAATTCCAAACTGGCCAACGCTGCAACAAAGCGCATCGGCGTTAAACACCTCGATCAAACATCACCAAAAGCAGTGAAATTCAAAACCCAGGTAAAAAAAATCTCCGAGTAATATCATCGCCGGTCAGGACGGGAGGTGCATTTGATAGTTTTACCTACCCCCCCCTATACATCTCATGCGGTTGCGACAGCCGTCCGACCGAGTGCCCTGTTCTTTTTAGCCTTCGCAGTTTTTTTATTGTGACAGGGTATGCAAAGCAGCATGACGTTTGATCTGTCCAATGGTGCGCCGCCGTCTTTGATCTCGATGATATGGTCACCGATTATTCTTCCACCGGCTTGCGGACATTTTTCACAGCGATTACCGCGCTCGGATTTGATAC
>JAESRU010000122.1 GCA_016764455.1 Hyphomicrobiales bacterium
CGCGCCGTTGCCTATATGGATGCCCACCCCGGGGTCGGCTGTCTGGGTCCGCGGGTTCTGTTGGAGAACGGCACTCAGCAGTCGACATTGTTTCGCTATATGGGGCTGCGCCATATGTTCTGGGGGATATTCCTGCCCTCGTCAGTTATGTGGGTAACCCGGTTGTTTGGCGACATACGCTATGCGGGTCTTGATCTTAGAGGGTATCGGACAACATGACTAATGTGCCAAAGTTGCGAAATTTACTTTTGAAAATATGGACTCGGGCAGGGCGCGTTATATTAAAGGGGCATTACGTTTTTGTACATAAGGACGAAAGCAAGCTTCAGCTACTGGAGCGGGAAAATGAGTGCATTCACTTTTTTGATTCCTTTGACGAAGTAACCGAAAACATAGTTTGCAAAATNAAAGAGGCCTTAGGCCCCGACTACGATAAGACACTGAGATCTCTTTTCTTGGAGAAATCCAGGCTTTATGTCTTGATGCTGGATGATGAATTCGGGTCAATGGGGTGGATTCAATTTGGTAGAAACTTGTCGCGTTGGTGGGTAGAAATAGATCAAAATGATTTTGTTATGTATTCCGCAGTCACGAATCCGAAATTACGGGGGCAACACCTGTGGGGGCGGGTTTTGGCGGCAGCCTATCGACAAGAAAACAAAAATGGAGGGAGATATTATGCTGATTGTAATGTTGCAAATATTCCCTCTCGTCGGCAGTTGGAGCGAGCCGGTTTTGAAATCATCGGCCGGGAGAGCTCGTTAAAGAAACTTAAACGATAATCTGCCGGATCATCGGGATGAGCGCCAGAAAATAGCTCTGAATCACTTAAGTCGAAATAGGGACATGGCAGCTTGTGATCAGGTCTCTTGAACACTCTGCGGGCAAATTTTAAGGTACAAACATGCAAGAAGTTATTTCACCTGACGCCTCTGAACTCGATAGGCAATGTCTAGACCTTACGATTGTGATCGTCAGCTATAATACGCGCGAGATTACGATTGAAGCGGTCGAATCGGTAGTAAAGCATAGCCGCAACCTAGCTTGCGAGCTTATCGTTGTGGATAATCAATCATCGGATGGAACCGTGGCAGAGCTTCGACAAAGGTTCCCGGATATCAAGGTCATATCGGCCGGAAGCAATGATGGCTACGCACGTGGAAACAACATTGGCATCGCCCAGGCGCATGGACGTTATGTCTTGGTGCTTAATCCCGATGTGCTGGTGCCCGAAGATACGCTGGCAAGCGCCGTGGCCTATATGGATGCCCACCCCGAGGTCGGCTGTCTGGGTGCGCATGCACTGTTAGAGGATGGCAGTCAGGATTCAACATTGTTTCGTTATTTGGGGCTGCACCATATTTTCTGGAAGATATTTCTGCCTTCGTCGATTTTGCAGAAAATCCGGCTTTTCGGGGACATACGCTATGCGGGCCTTGACTGTGGCAAAGAGCAGGATGTTGATATCGTAGCGGGATGTTTCATGATGGTGCCTTGGCGTGTCATTACCGAAGTCGGGCCGATGGATGATCGCTTTTTCATGTATAGTGAAGAGTCGGAATGGTGTTGGCGCATTAAACAGGCCGGTTATGCCATACGCTTTCACCCGGATATCAAGATCATGCATTACGGCGCGGTCAGTACCGGGCAGATGTCGCCTTGGAAAGCCGAAGAAATTGCCCGCAGCCATGTGCTTTTCCTGCGGATAACCCGTGGCGCAGCCGTGGCCCGGGCAGGCGTTGCGCTGATGCTGTGCGGTGATCTGTTGCGCGGGTTTTTGGTGTTGCCCATGGCCCTTGCCGGAAACCGTGCAAGATTTTTGGCCTGGCGCGCAAGGGCTGTCTTCCTGATCCAGGCTCTCTTTCGCTTGCCTGAAGGGCAGGTGCTGCCAAGCTTGCATACAGGGTCTTTGGCGCAAGACACTTCCCAGAAATGAGCGTACTTGCCAAACACACAATCCGGGGGCATGGCCGCGGCCCACAATTATTGAGCGCGCATGACGAGAGTCAGTTGATCGGGCTGAAACAAGGGGTAAGATAGGAAAAACTATGTTGCAAGTTTGGGATATACCTTCTGAAGATTGGTCAGAAACGGCTGGACGTTTTGCCGATTTCAGTTTCGAGCAAAGCCTTACCTATTCGCAGGCCGCCGCCCGCCGGATCGGCGCCGATCTGCGGTYTCTGGCCATTGGCGAGGGCCCCACAGTAACGGCCTGTGCTTGCGTGCGGATCAAATCCATTCCGGGGTTGGGGCGCGGGATCGCCTGGATCGCCTCGGGGCCATTGATGGTGCCCTTGGAGGGGCCTGCGCCAGAGCCACATCAGGTCATTGCCGTTCTGGCGGCGTTGCGCGAAAAGCTGGCGGTTCAGGACGGCCACATCCTGCGTCTGCGTCTGCCGGGGGCCGGGTTTCACGATGTTGAAATAATTGATGCCCAGGCTGGCGGGGCCGGGTTTCAACCCACTGATCGCGCGCCGACTTATCGCTCGGTGGCGGTGGATTTGTCGATGGATGACGATACGTTGATGAAGAGTTTCAATGGCAAGTGGCGAGGCCATCTGCGCTATGCGTTGAAATCCGATCTTGGGCTTGAGCGGGGACAGGGGCGTGATATTCAGGCGCGGTTTATGAGCTTGCTCAAAGAGGTGCAGCAGGCCAAGGGGTTTTCCTCTGAGATTACCCCGGAATTCCATTTTTCCCTTAAGGGGGGTGATTACTCTTGGGAAATTCTGATCGCCACTAAAGATGGCCAGGACATCGCCGGCATTGTCATCGGCTGGAGCGGTACAAATGCAGTTTATACTTTCGGCGCAACGGCCGGAGCAGGGCGCAAGCTACGGGCCGGTTACTTCCTGATCTGGTCCGGATTGAGGGTCTCTCGAAGCCGGGGGGTGCGGTGGTTTGACTTGGGTGGGATTGATGAACAGGCAAATCCATCCGTGGCCAGTTTCAAGCGCGGCATGAATGGGCGACCAGCCCTGTCGGCGGGCCCTTACGAAACACACAAGCCGGGACTGACGTCCAGCTTGATCTTAAAACTTGAAGCCTTGCGCACAAAACTAAAGGGCCGCTGATGGGGGGGTGGCAGACAGGGGTGATCATCCACGGTATCGGCACGCCGGGGCGGGAACAGGAGCCGGGTGAATCCCGGTATTGGCTCACTGAGGTCCAGTTCGTGATGCTGCTTGATATGATTGCCGCCTTGCCTGATCCGGGGCGCATCCGCATCACCTTTGACGATGGCAATCTGTCAGACCATGACATCGCTTTGCCGGCCCTGATCGCCCGCGGGCTGGTGGCCGAGTTTTTTGTGCTAAGCGGTCGGATTGATCAGGCCGGATCACTTGGGGTATCACACATTCGCGCGCTTTTGTCGGCTGGCATGTCGATTGGCAGCCATGGGGTTGACCATGTGGATTGGCGCGCCGCGCGCGATCCGGTGCTTGAGGCCGAAGTCAGGGGATCACGCGCAAGGCTTGAAGAGGTTTGCGACCGGGCGATAACCACGGCTGGGGTTCCGTTTGGCCACTATGACGGACGGGTATTGAACGCCTTGAAGCAGGCCGGGTACACCCGGGTCTATTCCTCGGATATGGGCAAAATGCATCCTGACCGCTTTGTTTGCCCGCGCAGTTCTGTACACGCTACATTGGATCAGACAGGCTGCGTGCGCCTGCTGTCAGGGCAGATGTCGCCATATGTACGGCTGCGGCGTGCCGTATCCATGCGGCTGCGGCTCCGGGGCCTCATATGATCCGAACCGTATTACTGATCCTGTCGGGCAACGCTTTTGGCGCGCTTATGCTTTTTGTGCGCAACCTGGCTGTTGCCCGGCTGATCACGGTGGAAGATTACGGCATCGCGGCCACCTTTGCCATCAGCATGGCGATTGTTGAAATGGCTTCGGGGCTGGGGCTGCAAGAGCTGATCATTCAGGACAAAGAGGGCAACGACCCTAATTTGCAAGCCGGGCTGCAAGGGTTCAATATCCTGCGCGGCGTGATTTCCGGCGTGATCCTGTTTTTCCTGGCTGGCCCGATTGCCGGGTTCCTCAATATCCCCGATGTCGTTTGGGCCTATCAGCTTTTGGCGCTGGTTCCTGTCATCCGCGGGTTTGAGCATTTTGATATCTACCGGCTGAACCGGGAGATGAAGTTTGGCCCGCTGTTGCTGACCAAGACAGTGCCGGCCCTGATCGGGGTTTTGAGCATCTGGCCGCTTTACCTGGCTTACGACGATTACCGCATAATGTTATATTCGGTGCTGTTGCACTGGGTGCTGGTTGTGGTCACATCACATCTGGTTGCCAGGCGACGCTATCGCGCAAATCTTGACCGTTCTGTGATGCGGCGTGCCTTGCATTTTGGCTGGCCTTTGCTGATCACCAACACCTTGCTTTTTGCCATATTTCAGGGCGACAAGATCATCGTCGGACGGACGATGGGCTTGGAAGATCTGGCGCTGTTCACCATGGGTGTCACCCTGACATTGTCGCCACTGCTGGTCAGCGCCTCGAGCGAAAAGCAGTTCTTTTTGCCGCAACTTTCGGCCGCCCGGGATGACGACACGTTTTCCCGGCTTGCCAACGCGGCAATGCAGGCCAGTCTGGTCAGTGGTCTTGGGCTGGTGACGCTGATGACCCTGATTGCCCGCCCGCTGGTGGATGTCCTGCTGGGCGAAAGATACGCGGCGCTTGGTCCAATTCTGGTCCTGTTTGCCATTTGGCAGGCCGTGCGCATCTTTAAGGTCGGCGGCACAATCGCCGCCTTGTCCAAAGCCCAGACAAGCAATGAAATGGTCACCAATGTGATCCGTATCCTTGCCTTGCCCATCGCCTGGAATATTGCCGTTGCCGGGGGCACGCTTAGCCAAATCCTTTGGGTGGCGATTGCCGGCGAATGTCTGGCCTTTGGCGCAGCACTGGTTCTGGTGCGGGTGCGGCTTGGGTTGAAACTTGACCGTCAGGTGTTGCCAATTCTGATCGCATTTTGCCTGCTTGGCGTGGCCGCCAGTACCACGATATTTCCCTTGCCGGGGGACATGATGTTGTTGGCCAAGGGTCTGGTCGTAATACTGTTCCTTGCGACCCTTGCCTCGGCCAGGACATTGCGCGCCTACATTACCAACTGATCTAGGGTCAGCTTGTGATAGGGATTACTGCGCCGCGCCTGCGTAGGCCGCGCCATTGTCAGGCACCGCCACGCCGTTCAGATCGTAGGGATAGGGTGCCATGCCCGCCGGGATGTTCGGCAGGGCCGTTAACGCCCCGGGCGAATAATCACCGTCGCCCGCGCCGCCGCCGGTGCCAGATTGGTCGTCAGTCCAGTCGACAACAACAGGCGTGGCGTCTGTACCGGACGCGTCGCCAATGGCCGCGAACTCACCCATCCATTCACCGGGACCATAGGCGTCACTGTCGCTGTCGCCGTAGGTATAGGCGTTGGTGTGCCAGCCGACCTTGTGGAYASTYGRCCAGTTGTTGATGGCCGCGCCGTTCAACTCAAACACATCCGATTTCACATTCACGTCATGGATGATATTGAACCGAAGGCCCGCGATCTTCGACACGTAAGGCGCGGTGTCATTATAGGCCGCATTCAAYCGCTCACCGACGATTGTATTGGACTGCATCACCAGATTGTCGATGGTTTGTGTGCCGTTTGCCCCCAAGGCCACGGTTGCTGTGCCGGACCCGTCCTGATCTTCAAAAATATTGCCAACCAGTGCCAATCCATCGACCTGTCCGGTGGTGGTAAACACACTTGCGCCAACGCTGTTCAGGGACAGGAAGTTGAAGCCGACGAACCTGTTTGCCACCGCTTCCCGGTCGCCGGAATTGCCCGGMGATATGGCCCCGTCTGTCAACCTCGCAACCAGGCTTTTACATCCAGCRAGGTGATAAGCATTRCCAACCTCGCCATTGTGRCCGATCAGGATGGCCGTTTTGTTGCGGACGGAAAAGGTAGTGACGGGGCTGGCAAAATCCAGGGTACAATTGATCAACCAGCAGCGGCCAACCCGGTATATCCATGCCTGCCAGGTGTCCCCCAGACCATTGTCGTCAAACGCGCAATCTTCGATCACCATCATGTTCGATGACCCTGCACCAGCAGCACTTTCCAGAAAGATGACATTGCCTGCGGCGTTACGTTTCAGGGTGAGGTTCCTGAATTTCACCAAATCCGRGACGCTGTTGGCTGTGCTTGCGCCTGCGTCCTGCAAGACCGATGTGGTCTGGTTCACCCCTTCAACGATCAGCGGCGTATCCCCGACCGCAACCGTTTGAAATTTGGCATGGGTGATTGTGGTGCTGGCGTTGATCTTCACCACYCCCCGGCTGGCGTCGGTGCCGTCAAGGGTCTGGATCGCCGCCGCCGCTGCCACCACTGTGGCGTAAGGGTTGGCAAGGGCTGTGGCCTCGGTGGTGCTGGCCTGAGGCGTGCCTGCACCGGCGCCGTCAACATAGGCATAGATCGTGGCCTCGGCACTGGTGACCGCGTTGAACACCTTCATTTCGCAGAAATTGACCGACGGATAGGCGGCATAATTGACCGACGCCTGCGCCGACGTGCCGACCCAAGGATAAATCACCGCGTCGATGGTGATCAGCGCATCGTCGTCCAGCGTGGTGAAATCCAAGGTCGCCTGAAAATGCGGCACCGACAGGCCGGAKGCSGAATAGTCGGTCTTGGTCATGGCCGAAATGGTCTGTTCAACCGTGTTTGTCCCGTCCGTGGCGATGAATTTGACCGCCGCCACCGGACGRCCMGAGCGTGCATGCCAATGCGCCACCGCCAGCTTGGCGGTATAGCTTTGGCCCGTCACCCGTTGGCGGTCATGGTCCAGCCACATCGCCAGCGGCTTAGGATAGGCACGGGTGGAATTATTGCTCACCCCGGTGACGGTGTCGCCCGCATAGACAAAATCCTGCAAGGCCACATCGCTGGCGGTCAGGCTGGCCTGATTGGGGTACGGCTGACGCACCCGCGCCATGATCAGCAGATCGTCGATGACAGTGACCGGCGCGCCACTGGCGTTAAAGCCCGGGCGCTGCGCCACCACGTATCTAGGATCACCCACCGGATCGAAGGTCGGCGGGCCGGTGTAATCTGCCCGCCAGCCGTCGGCGGCAATCGCGGTAATATTGGCGTCGGTTTCAGGGCCGGAGGGGCCGACACCTCCTGCGCTTATCGCGCTCGACCAAACCCCAAGCCCGACGCCAATCATCAGTACAGCCCCTTGATGCCAGTGGCGGTGGTGCCGGTGGCCAGAATACGCGAAACGCGGACCGCATAGATAACCCCCGCCTGCAATCCGGGCAGGGTTAGGGCGGTGCCGTCGACAAATTCAACCGCGACATCGCCAGCGCCGGCCACCATCAAGGCCCGCGGCAGTTCACTTAGATCGGCGCCATCATTTGGTGTGACATCAAAACCGCCGGTAAGCGGGCCGGTTGGTCCGGGGCTATAGTCATGAAACCTGTCTTGGATTGGCATGGTGTATCCCTTTCGTGTGGATAATAGGCCTGTGTCGCAGTACGGTGCCGGTGCCGACCGGCTTTGACCGGCGGCGTTCTTCGCAGCGCTGTGGTGTGAAACCCCGGTTTTCAGCCCCGGTTTTCAGCTCCAGCCTTCAGCCTCGGCCTTTGCCGAAATTTCCTGCCAGAGCTTGGTGTTTGCAAAGGTGTCGCCCGGCACTGCTGCCTCGGCTTTTATGAGTGCCGGGTTAACATCCGGCGACCCCACCGTACGCAGCTCTTGGGTGGTGCGAACAGATTGGCGCGCCCCTGAGTTTGGGATTCCGCCTGTTTTAGCCTGTATTAGACTGTTATAAAGCCATAAAATCCAAGGCTACCAAATGGCGACATAGCTTTTGGCCAAAATGACCCGCTCGGTCCAGATGTTGGCGTCCGGGAAAAGGATGCTCATTTCCCGGCGGGACAAAAGATTGATGCGCTCGGCGTGCAAGCGGCGGGCGGCGTGATCAAGATGACGGTAATTGCGCGACAGCCATATCAGCGACGCCCGGGTTGGCGTGCCAAACCAGTGCACCGCCGGCAGGCGAAAGTGAGGTTCGATCGGGAACCCGTATGCCGGGGTCTGATGCCAGCCTGATTGTCCCACCCGGCGAACTTCGCGCGCCATCGCCGCCATGTCACCCCAGCCCCCGACATGTTCAATAACCGAGTTGGAGTGAACAAAATCAAAGGCACCATCGCCGTATTGCGACAGATCGCGGGCATCCCCGATGCCGTATTCGATCAACCCGCCCAGAGCACCAGAGGCCCCGGGTTCAACCAATTCGTCAGGATCATAGTTCAGCACGGTTATCTTCGAGACATTCTGAGGGTCGACATTCTGCCAGTATTCCGCCCGCCCGCCAATATCCAGAATATGGATGTCGCGGCCCAGCTGATCCGCGACCTGGATTATTTTCTTTTTCAGCAACTTGCCGCGGCGTTTTCGGAATGCGTTTACAGTATACTTTTTCATGTCAGCTCAAAATACTCTCTCGTCTGGCGGGATCGTGCCCTAAGGCGTGGTATAAATTGTTCTGCGCCCGGGTGTCGAGCCAATTTGCAGCGCTGCGATTTCGACTGGATCAATGGTGGTATTCTTGCAGAGAGCCGCGCCGGCTTCCAGCCTCAAGTCACGACAGGTAACGGCCCACCTCCAGGGCGCTTCGGCAATCGGTTGCCTACAGCGTTTGCGTTTTATCTGAGGCACTGTATCACCCTGACCGGCGCGGTAGAGTTTACCAAGCACGCTCAGGACACGTTCACCAAAATCCACAGCGCCCAAGGAACGCAGTGTAATTGCGTCGCCACGCCCAAGTCAAAGGGTACGCGTGAGGCCTGGTTCACAGTGGTGCCACAATATCTTCATAGTTCGGGCCAATAATGGTCATTTATACGTGTGATTGAAGCCGACCATCGCAATCCTGCGCAACTGCCACCTTGCACAGATCGAGAACCATAATGTCAAAGACAACAATCCGAGTATCGAATTCAACCGAACTTCAAGAGGCCCTGCAATCCGCCACAGGTGGCGAGAAAATACTKYTRGAACCGGGGGATTACGGCACGCTGGTACTGCGGAATCAACCCGGGATGGAGGGGGATTTTCCGTCCAATGTCACCATCACCTCGGCCATCAAAAGCGATCCTGCGACGTTTTCGGGCATGTCTCTGAGAGATGTCTCGAACCTGACCATCAGAGGCGTGGTGTTTGATTATGAATTCGAGCCGGGTGATGCCATATATACCTCTCCCTTCAGCGTCAGGGACAGCTCAAACATCGTCATAAAGAACTCTACCTTCGACGGTGATTTGGCCTCGGGTATTTCCGATGTCGATGATGGGTTTGGCTATGGCAAAGGGCTGACTGTACTTGACTCATCCGGCATAACCGTGCGCAACAATGAATTCTTTGATTGGCACCGCGGCCTTATCGTCGGCAACAGCGACGATGTCACCGTCACGAAAAATGATGTGCATTCAATCCGGTCCGATGGGATGGATTTTTTCGATGTTCAGAACGTACTGATCGAAGATAATTACCTCCACGATTTCCGAGGCTCGCTGGAGTCACTCGATCATGCGGACATGATCCAGTTCTGGACCACCGGAACCGATACCCCGTCAAGGAATATCGAGATCCGGGGCAATATCCTGGACGTTRGCACCGGCACCGCAACCCAGTCAATTTTCATGCGCAACGAAGTTGTTGACGGTGGTCAGGCCGGGTCGGAAATGTATTATCAGAACATCACGATCGAAAACAACACGATCTATAACGGGCATACCCACGGCATCACAGTGGGCGAGGTCAATGGGCTGCAGATAAACAATAACACTATGATCCAGGCGGAAGGGTCGGAACCTCTGCGCGAGGGCAGTGTTTCGGTTCCGTCGATCCACGTAAAATCTGTTTCCACAAACGTGGAAATTACCAACAACATCACCGGAGCGGTGCCCGGGAATGAAGGCCAGGCCGGGTGGCAGGTTTCCAACAATGCCATCATCCAGAACACAGACCCAAATGCCCCGGGATATTATGGCGGGGTCTTTGTCCCCTCGAGCCTGGAA
>JAESRU010000109.1 GCA_016764455.1 Hyphomicrobiales bacterium
GCAGAAAGCTTCAATAACACCCCAAGAAAATGCCTCGACTTTCAAACCCCAGCCGAGGTATTCTCAAAACAACTGTTGCACTTCAAATGTGAATCCACCATTTCCAGCACTTCGCCTTCATTATCAACCGCCCGCCACAGATAAGATCGTTTGCCATTGATGGTTACAAACACTTCTTCAAGATGCCACTGATCCGGTGGCCGTGGTCGGTGGTTGCGAAGATGGCCTGCATACTTTTCCCCAAATTTCAGAACCCAACGACGAACCGTTTCATAAGAAACCTCTATTCCTCGTTCCGCCAGCAGATCTTCCACATCCCGATAGCTGAGTGGGAATTTGAAATATAGCCAAATGGCATGTTGGATAATCGGCGCTGGAAAACGATGTCGCGCATAGGAGATTTTCTGCATCAAGTTGGTTTATAGCATCATCACAAACGAGTCACTGAGTTACCGTGACAACCCCCGATAAGGTCCTGATGAGCCTCGAATAATAAGGTTGGTTTCGATATGTATGGCATGCGGGGTTGGTTTGCCCATCAGTGTCATGAGTAATTTCTCCGCCACGCGCGCGCCCATCTCTGCTGTTGGAAAGTTAACTGTCGTCAGACCAGGCGAAATCTGGGCAGAAAGCTCAAGATTGTCAAAGCCAACGATCGATAATTCGCCAGGTACAGAAATATCTAAATCCTTTGCTTCGAACAGTGCGCCAATGGCAAATACATCGTTGCCACAAATGACGGCAGTTAAATCTGGGGTGTATTCGAGCAAGGTGCGCAGACCGATCCGTCCATCCTCAAAACTCAAAGGTCGTTCAATATGTCGCTCGTTCGGCAGGCTGAGGCATTCCGGTTCCAAAGCATCCACTATGCCAGCCAGGCGAAGTGCGGCACGGTCATTAGTATCCGATGCGAGGTCAATGAAGCCAATTTTACGGTGGCCGAAATCTAAAAGGTACCGGGTTAACTCTTTTGCGGCAGAACGAAAATCCGGCCCCACCGATGGATACGGGCTTTCGGGTGAGTAGATGCTGGCGTTGACAAAAGGTATATTGCGGCCTTGTAGCAGTTCGTAAAGGTCATTGGAGCGTCTGGCACCGCAAAGGACCACACCGTCAACGCCGCTTTCAATAAGGCTGTGCAACTCGTTTGCCTCATATTCGGGGTCAAAATCATAGACACCAACCAAGAGGGTGTATCTGTCCTTGCTGAGCCGTTGTTGAAGGGCGCCGATGAAGCGAGTGAAAATTGAATCATCGATTGTTGGTATGAGCACACCTATACGCCGACTTACTTTAGACCCCATTGCCCGGGCGGCACTGTCCGGAATATAGTTTAGTTTACGTGCCGCTTCAAACACGCGCTCCAGCGTCTGGTGCTTGACCGAGTCTGGACGGTTAAAAGTGCGTGATACCGTAGCAGTGGACACCCCGGCTTCCCGGGCAACATCGCGAATTCTACCTGATCCGTTTGGCGAAGGCCTAGAATTTTGCCCATCATTTTCATGCATATTTTTAGCTTTCACTCGGCTCATTGATTATCAGTTTTCTGGATACAATAGCCCAATGACGTCCTTGCGAACACAAAAAGTTCGAAATATGAAAAATAGAAATCGGTTACATTTTATTTGAATTTTAATAGTTAAAAACTTCAATAATTTCAGTATATGGCGTTTTTCCTTGTTTATTTCTAATTCCTAAGATAGGATTATTATGTAAACGGTTACATTATGGTGGGAATGGGGACCTTAAATCTTTGTGATCGTTGTTGTTTCAAGAAGCGCCACCAAGGCGCATTTAATTGGGAGGAAAAAGAGAATGAAAAAAGTTTTGGCTTCGCTAGCTATGGCAGTGGGATTTGGTGTGGTTGCTATCAGCAACGCCTGGGCTACTGACATTAAAGAAATCACCGTTGGTTATTTCCAGGAATGGCCGACTCCAAACATGGCTGCAATGCTTGACAAAACATACGACAAGGAGATGGGGGTTAAAATTAAATGGCGATCATTTGGTAATGGGAATGAAATGTCAGCGGCCATGGCATCCGGTAATCTGCAGATCTCATTCAGTCAGGGGCTGGTACCGTTTGTTGTCGCAGTCAGCAAAGGCCTGAAAATCAAGATGGTCAGCGTTGCGGTGTCTTATGCAGAGGCTGACAATTGCGTTGTCTCCAAGAAATCCGGCATTACCCAGGCCAACGCCAAGGAACTTGAGGGCAAAAAGGTCGGCTCTTCGATCGGCAATGTAACCCACTACAAACTTCTCCGCATGCTCAAACACCTTGGTGTTGATGCCAAAAAAGTCAATATCGTGCAGATGAACGCAACAGATGCAGCTGTTGCCTTTGCTCGTGGTGATATTACCATGGGTTGTGGCTGGGGTGGCGGTTTGCYGCGCATGCTGAAAACGGGCAACCTTTTGATGACCGCTGCAGAGCAGGAAGCACTTGGCATTCGCGTCTTTGATGTGGTTTCAGTGACGGATGACTTTCTTAACACGCACCCCGATCTGGTTCAGAAGTTTGTAGATGTCACTGACGCTGCCAACACGGCCTATGCCGCAGAACCGGCTTCAGTATTGCCCAAAATTGCAAAAGCCTCAGGAATGGATCTAGCTGATGCCAAAGTGATCATTAAAATGTTCACCTTCCCCTCAAAGAAGGAACTGGCGTCCAAGGCATGGTTCGGTGGCACCATACAAAAATTCACTAAAGAAGTTGCAGACTTCTTTGTTGCGCAAAAACAGATGGACAACGCGTTGGTGGATTATGGCCCGACTATCACCGACAGATTCGTCAAATAATCCATCCATGCCCGGGGTGCGGTTAGGACGCCGCACCCAATTTTGCTTCTTACCTGGGAGGGATGCAGCTATGAAAACCTTGACTGTTGAGGGTGTGTCGATGACCTTCACCATACCGGGTATGGACCCGATACAGGCGTTGAAAGACGTATCGTTCCGTCTCGATTCCGGTGAATTATTGTCGATTCTCGGGCCGTCGGGGTGCGGAAAAACCACCCTCCTGAACATTGTCGCCGGTTTTCTGGCACCAACTGAGGGCAAGGTTGTGCTGGAGGACAAGCTGGTCACCGGGCCGAGTGCGGAGCGTGGCATGGTGTTCCAGCAAGGTGCTCTTTTTGAATGGTTGACAGTCGAACAGAATGTTGCCTACGGCCCCTCTATGGCTGGCAAACCGCGAAGGGAAACCAAGGAGATTGTTGACCATCTGCTTGAGACGGTCGGGCTCCGGGATTTCAGCAGCAAGCCCGTTTACCAGCTTTCTGGCGGAATGCAGCAGCGCGTTGCACTTGCCCGCTGTCTGGCCAATGATCCAGAAATTATTCTTATGGACGAGCCCTTGGGCGCTCTTGACGCCCTGACCCGCGAAAAGATGCAGGGGCTCATTTTAAAGCTGTGGAAAGAGACCGGAAAAACCATCATTTTGATCACCCACTCTGTCGAGGAGGCGCTTTTCCTTGGAGAACGTTTGATGGTTATGGCGCCCCGGCCAGGTCGTATCATGAAAGAATACGGGCTTCCTTTTGCCGAGCGTGGCCTTGTTGAGGATCCGCGAGAGATCAAGGCGGCATCGGACTTCATCGAAAAACGGGAAGAAATTCTCACCATGATCTGGGACATGGAAGAAGAAATCATGGGCCACAGGAGCGAAACAAGCTGAATAAGGGATACAGGAATGTCAGATAAAAACCACCAATCCAGCCTGATGATCTGGCTCGGTCTCGCTGATAACAGTTTTACACGCCAGAAGACCGTGAAATTCGGTGATCCTTCCGCCGTTAATTCCGGTCGTGCCTATGGTATCATAATGGTTGCCGGATTGTTGATCCTGTGGTGGGTTTCAACCAATTTTGGATGGATAAAACCGATTTACTGGCCCTCATACAGCGAGGTCGGCAACCGCTTGGTCAAGCTTTTATCTGAGGGATATCGCAATGTCTCGCTGTGGGATCATATCTCCGCCAGCGTATATCGTGTGCTTTCCGGCGTGTTCTACGGTGCCGTGCTCGGTATTCCGTTGGGGCTGGCGATGGGATTGTCTTCCATTGCGCGCGGTATGTTCGATCCAGTGGTCGAATTTGTCCGGCCAATTCCGCCACTGGCCCTTATACCTCTTATTATATTGTGGTTTGGCATTGATGAGTTTGCCAAAATTTTCCTGCTTTTTCTGGCCTCGCTGTTCATAATGATTATCGCCGCGCGTTCCGGCGTCAATGGTGTCAATATCTCGAAGGTTCACGCAGCCTATTCGCTTGGTGCATCCAAGTTTCAGGTTCTGCGCACGGTTATTCTGCCCAACGCCTTACCGGAAATATTCACAGGTCTACGAATTTCGATGGGCGTGTGCTGGGGCACTGTGGTTGCAGCAGAGCTGGTTGCCGCTGACAGGGGCATCGGTTCAATGATCATGATTGCCAAAAACTTCCTCCAAACCGATACGGTGGTCATCGGAATCTCCATTATCGGTCTCATCGGCTTTGGTATTGAGTTAATAATGAGGGTTCTTGAACGCTGGTTAATCCCCTGGCGCGGCACGGGATAAGTCGGTCGCACCGGCGAGGTGACTATCCAAAATTTACTGCTTTGGCAGAAATTTCAATAATAATATCGAGGGTATTATTTTCTAACCACATCGCCGAAACAATTGGCGAAAACTACCTGGCGCTTGTTTTCTCCTAATGGGTTGGGTGAATATGTCGTCAGCAAACAAGGAAAAATTATGCAAACGAGAAAAGTAACTGGTAGTGAAGCCTTCACCGAGGCGTTGCGTCTTGAAGGTGTTGAAGTGATGTTTGGCATTGTGGGTTCTGCTTTCATGGACCCACTGGATATTTTCAACCGTGCCGACATACGTTTTGTGCAAGTGCGGCACGAACAAAGTGCTGCTTTGATGGCTGAAGGTTACGGGCGTGCCAAGGGTGTCCCTGGTGTTTGCATCGGTCAAAATGGTCCGGGTGTCACCAATCTTGTAACGGGCATTGCCAGCGCCAAGTTAAATCATACTCCCGTTGTAGTCATTACCCCAACGTGTCCAAGCACAACGCAAGGTACAGGTGCGTTTCAGGAAATTGATCAGATCGATCTGCTGCATTCTGTAACGGTCCACCAGGTCGCTGTAACCAGAGGCGACAGGATTGGTGAAGGTGTGCGACGTGCCTTTCGCGCTGCCTGGGCATTGGGAGGACCGGTTCAACTGGATATCCCGCGTGATTTTTTCTACGCCGAGTGGGACGAGCCGTATCTTGAGCCTGCGCAATACAGAACCGATGGTAAACGCGGTGGTGCACCTGAGAGCGCAATCAATCAGGCTGTAGATATATTGGCTCAAGCCAAGCGGCCGGTAATTTTGGCCGGATTAGGTGTTGTTCGTTCCGGTGCCACTGATCAGCTAAAGGAACTTGCTGAAACCCTTGGCGCACCGGTTGCTAATATATTCCTGCACAATGATGCTTTTCCGATGAGCCATCCCTTGGGGCTTGGGCCAATTGGGTATCAAGGATCGAAAGCTGCAATGAACATCGTCGCCAAGGCAGATGCAATACTTGCCATGGGAACGCGCTTGAACAATTTTGGTCTCAACCCGCAATATGACATTGATTTTTTCCCGGCAGATGTACCGCTCATTCAAAATTCCCACGATCCGATGGAATTGGGCGCACAACGGCCAATAGCTGTTGGGCTGTGTGGCGATTGTGCGGAAACGACCAGACAATTGATCGCAGCATTGAAGAACCGGGAGGTTTCTTCCAACCTGCAAGAGGTCAAGGAAAATGTTGCGGATGAAAAAGCAGCATGGCTGAAAGAACTGGAAGCCATATCCAATATCGATGCAGAAGTAATGCATCCACGACGTGCGTTGTTGGAGTTGTCAAAGGCAATTCCATCTAATGCGACAGTCATTACTGATATTGGCAACGTATCGGGTACAGCCAGTGCCTATATTAACCCAGACAATCCCGGTCAATTTCTCGGTGCTGGTTCCCTTGGCGGAATTGGTGTCAGTTATCCCACGGCAATTGGCGCAAAACTGGCGAGGCCGGATGATCCTGTGTTTGTTATTGTCGGGGATGGCGCCTGGTCGATGACCCTGCAGGAAGTCACGACAGCGGTGAGTGAAAAAGTGAACATCGTTGCCGTGTTGATGAATAATGGGGTCTATGGCGCAGAACGCAGGAACCAATTTGACTTCTTTGATGAACGCTATTTTTGGACGGCGCTGGAAAACCCGGATTTCTCGAAAATAGCCGGCGAGATGGGAGCTATTRCAAAACGCATAGAAAAACCCGAAGACATTGCCCCGGCCATGAAGAAAGCTTTTGAAGCAGACGGTCCGGTCCTTCTGGAATTCATGGTGGATGGCAAGGTTTTATCCGAACCCTATCGCCGCGATGCCCTGTTAAAGCCAAAGCGGTATCTGCCGCTTTACCAAAACTGAGGTAAAGGATTATGGAAACAAAATCTGCATTCTGGATTGCCCATGTGACGATCACGGATGAGGGTATTTATAGAAAATACCGCAAATTGGCCGCTGAAATAGTTGCTTTGCATGGCGGCAGGTTTGTTGCCCGTGGTGGGCGTTATGCCCAGATGGAAGGCGCAGACAGGAGTTGGAACACTGTTGCGGTCTTTCCGAGTTTTGAAGCAGCACTCGCTTGTTATAATTCGCCCAATTACCAGGCCGCCCTGGAAATCGCCAAACGTTCATCTGAGCGTGAATTGGTCATCGTCGAGCAAGCCTGATGGACAAGACATACGATTTCATTGTGGTTGGTGCAGGTTCTGCAGGCTGCGCGCTGGCCGCCCGCTTGTCGGAGAACAGCCGGTTTTCGGTTTTGCTGCTCGAGGCGGGGGGAGAGGCGAAAAACAAGTGGATTGGCATTCCCCTGGGCATTGGCAAGCTTTTGGCTAATCGTGATCTGCTGTGGCCCTTTTTGACCGAGCCGGATCACTCGATGAAGGGCCAGCAGCATTTTTGGCCGCGGGGCAAAATGCTCGGCGGCTCCGGCTGTATCAATGCCATGCTCCATGTCCGTGGCGATCGCAGCGAATACGACCGCTGGCGCGATGCGGATTGCTCGGGGTGGGGGTATGAGGACGTTCTGCCAGCGCTGAAGCGACTTGAAAACAGGTCTGAAGGCGATCCCGAAATACGCGGCCGGGGCGGTCCGATAGATGTCATAGATGTCCGTTACAAAGATGTGTTGAGCGACGCTTTTTTAACCGCGTGCGCCGACATTGGTATCGAACCTGTTGAAGATTACAACGCCGGTGAGTGTGAGGGGTCTGCCTACATCCAGGTTGCACAAACCAACGGCAGGCGATGCAGCTCTGAAAAGGGATATCTTCGTAAGGCACGTACCCGGCCCAACCTGAGCGTTGAAACTTTTGCCTGTGTTGAGCGTCTGATTTTTGATGGCAACCGTGTTGCTGGCGTTGCCTATTCCAGAACCAAAACCCGTGCGAGCGGCTCTGAATTGCACGTGGCCAGGGCGGCGCGGGAAGTCATCTTGTGCGCGGGCGCCTTGTGCACTCCGCTGATACTCGAACGTTCCGGCATCGGAGATTCGGCAGTTCTGAAAAATCACGGCATTACACCGGTTGCGGAAAATCCTGCCGTTGGTGAAAATCTCCAGGATCATGTGAATGTGCGCATAAGCTATGAATGTTCGCAGCCGATAACTGTCAACGATCTGGTGAATAACCCCTTGAGGGGAGCACGTGCCGGATTGCAATATATTTTGTTCCGGCGTGGTCTTTTGTCGACACCGACCATTACCGCGCATGCGTACCTGAAAACGATATCTGAACTGGAGAGCCCCGATATCAAACTGCAGCTTTGCCATGTTACCGGCGCTGATCGTTACGCCATGGCCAAGGGGCTTGGTGTTGATAGATTTTCAGGATTTGCGCTCAATGTTTTTCAACTCCATCCCAAATCTCGCGGGTCGATCCATATCCGCTCATCTGCCCCCGATGATGACCCGATCATTCACGCCAACTATCTGCACGATGAAGAAGACCAAAAGGCAGTTGTAAAAGGGCTTGAGTTGGTACGCAAACTGGCCGCACAAGCTGCTTTTAACGGTTTGATCATACGCGAAGTACGCCCCGGCCTCAAGGTTGGTGGCCATGACGACCTTCTCGATTTTGCCAGAACATCGGGTCAAACATGCTGGCACTCGGTGGCGACATGTAAAATGGGAACAGATGAGGGGTCAGTGGTTGATCCAAAGTTAAGAGTTCATGGCGTTGCCGGGCTTCGCATTGCCGATGGCTCGGTAATTCCTCATCTTGTTTCCTCCAACACGAATGTGCCGTGCATTATGGTCGGTGAACGGTGTGCAGAATTTCTGATTGATGATCACTTATAAGGAATTTCGTCCCATGAATATTAAAATGCCTGACAATGACTACAGTTCGATCATGGCCGCTGATCGCGCCCATGTCTGGCATCATTTAACACAACACAAAACCTTTGAGACAATTGATCCGCCGATTATGATCGAAGGCAAGGGACTGCGGGTCTGGGATGCAAAGGGGCGTGAATACCTGGATGCCACTTCCGGCGGGGTATGGACGGTCAATGTGGGATACGGGCGGACTGAAATAGCTGATGCTGTACGTGATCAACTGGTAAGACTCAACTTTTTTTCCGGTAGTGCTGGGACAATACCCGGTGCCTTGTTTGCTAAACAGTTGATCGAAAAAATGCCAGGGATGAGCCGGGTATATTATTCAAATTCCGGTTCAGAAGCCAACGAAAAAGCCTACAAGATGGTTCGCCAGATTGCGCATAACAAGTATGGCGGCGCCAAGCATAAAATCCTGTAT
Organism: Hyphomicrobiales bacterium; assembly: GCA_016764455.1. GTDB lineage: Bacteria > Pseudomonadota > Alphaproteobacteria > Rhizobiales > NORP267 > NORP267. The sequence goes on from JAESRU010000109.1 coordinate 8,848, forward strand.
CGCGATCGCGATTATCACGGAACCACCATCACCGCTCTTTCTTCGGTTGGTCAAATACAGCGTCGAGCCGGATACGGCCCTTTTACGCCGGGCTTTGTCGAGGTTCCCCACTGCCTGGAGTATCGCTCTCAATGGCAAGATGTAGAGGATTATGGAATTCGTGCTGCCAATTCTATTGAAGATGTAATCTTGCGCGAAGGACCCGAAACGGTTGGTGGGTTGATCCTTGAGCCAATTACCGCCGGTGGGGGTGCAATAACGCCACCGAAGGGATACTGGGAGCGGGTGCAGCAAATTTGCAGCAAGTATGAAGTTCTTTTGATCCTTGATGAAGTGGTATGCGGCATGGGGCGAACAGGAACCTGGTTTGGCTACCAGCAATACGGAATTCAACCGGATATTGTTACCATGGCGAAAGGCGTTGCCTCGGGCTATGCGGCAATCTCCTGCACCGTAACAACAGAGTCGGTTTTCAATGAATTCAAGTCAGATCCTGATGATCCCATGAGTTATTTCAGGGATATTTCGACCTTTGGCGGATGCACCGCAGGTCCGGCTGCGGCACTTGAAAACATTCGGATTGTCGAAGAGGAAAATCTGCTCGGCAATTGCACTGAGATGGGCAAATATCTTCGTGGCAAACTTGATGCCCTGCAGAATAAACATGACCTGATTGGTGAGGTGCGGGGGGAAGGCCTTTTTTATGGTTTGGAACTTGTCGTTGAGCGCGAGACCAAGACACCTCTTTCCGAGCCGCTGGTACAGGGCATCGTTTCGGACTGCCTGAAAAAGTCAGGCGTGCTTATTGGTGCGGCCAACCGGTCGTTTGATGGAATGAACAACGTACTTTTTTTAAGCCCGGCTTTCATCGTCACCCCATCTGACATTGATGAGATTGTTTTTGCGATTGACAGTGCAATTACACGGGTGACGGCAGTTTTATAGCCTGAGTTTAAGCAATATTGTTGCCGCAAACCTACATGTGAATTGATCACAGCTAGCTCCAGGACAGTGTCAAATCGCCTTAAATGCATGTTCTCTCTCTCCAACGCCTTTAATTCCGAAAGCTGAGATCTCCCCATGCCACCATAACGCTTGCGCCATTTGTAATAGGTGGCATCACTCACACCAGCAGATCGACACGCTGATTTCCGAGCGCGACGACCTGTTGGCTGCGATTGCTAAACTGCGCCAGGGCATTTCCGAATTGAACCGTGAAGGCCGTGCG
>JAESRU010000064.1 GCA_016764455.1 Hyphomicrobiales bacterium
TGGCGCATCGATATACCTATAATTTTTCATGGATGGGAACACCAATTATTCAATATCCTCAGGATATTGTCGCAACGCAGGAACTTATCTGGCAGGTTAAGCCAGACCTCATTATTGAGACCGGAATCGCCCATGGTGGTTCGCTTGTACTTAGTGCTTCCATGCTGGCGATGCTTGATTATTGCGAGGCGGTGGAAACTGGTGAAATGCTTGATCCGGCTAAGCCCAAGCGTAAGGTTGTTGGCGTTGATATTGATATCAGGGCGCACAACCGCGAGGCACTGGATGCCCATCCCATGCGCGCGCGCATGGAGCTAATTGAAGGTTCGTCTATCGCCCCCGACATTATTTCTCAAGTCAAAGCCCATGCCGAAGGTAAAGCTCGTGTTCTGGTTTGTCTCGACAGCAACCACACCCATGATCATGTGTTGGCCGAACTGGAAGCCTACGCGTCGCTTGTCAGTGTTGACAGCTATTGCTGTGTCTTTGATACACTCATTGAAGACATGCCGGACGAGCTGTTCACTGACCGTCCGTGGGGCAAAGGCGATAATCCCAAGACTGCGGTTTGGGAATATCTTAAATCTCATCCTGAATTCGAAATTGATAAGCAGATCGAGAACAAGCTGTTGATCACTGTTGCGCCAGATGGATATCTCAAGCGGGTCCGTTAAATTCTAGCCTGTTTTAGGGTTTTATCTCGGGCCAGTTTGCATCACGTTCGCTCATGATTGCAGGGACGCGGGGCCATTTGATGGCAAATGCCGGGTCGTCCCATCGAAATCCGGCGCCGGCATCTGCCACGTAGGGGCGTGCCATAAGATATGTTATCTCGCAATCGTCGGTCAGGGTGATAAATCCGTGGGCAAATCCTGTTGGGATGTAAAGCGCGTTCATGCGCTCGGATGACAAAATTTCGCTGGCCCATTGCAGATAGGTATCCGAGCCGGGGCGGACATCAACTGCGACATCAAAGATGGAACCACGCGAGCAACGCACAATTTTCTGCTCGCCATGGGGGTCGCGCTGATAATGCATTCCGCGCAATGTACCGGCGATTGTGTTCGTGGAGATATTTGTCTGTAAAATATTGAAATCGATTCCGGCATCGGACAATTCATCAACGCAAAAAGTGCGGGCAAACTGGCCGCGCTCATCTGCCGCCGGTTCCACTTCAAGATGAAATACACCGTCAATTTTGGTTGCGCTGATAATCATTGAAATAGCTTATTCGGAAATCCTGATTTCCGGAATAGCGGTGACAAATTTGCTTCCCGCTTTGGCCAAGTGGGCCATGCTTGAAGAAATTTCTGTGCGCAAATTCCAGGGCAAAATCAGTAGATAGTCCGGGGCGATTTTCTCCAATATTTCAGGCTCCACAATCGGGATTCTGGAGCCCGGCAGGAATTTCCCCTGTTTTGCGGTGCTGCGGTCGGCAACTGCGATAATCTGATTGTCGGTGATGCCGCAATAATTCAAAAACGTATTGCCCTTTGCAGCCGCTCCGTAGGCAGCAATGGTTTTTCCTTCGGCACGGGCCATTGTAACGAATTCCAGAAATCCGGCGCGAACCAGCGCGACACGTTCTGTAAATCCGTCATATCCAGATGGTTGGTCGAGCTTGGCGGTGCGTTCCTTTGCACGCACGGCATCAAGTGTTGGCGCAGCTTCGTGGCGGGCRTTTGCGTGACATACATAGAGGCGGAGCGAGCCGCCATGGGTTGGAATTTCGTCTACGTCAAAGACCCGCAAATTATGACGCGCGAAAATTGTCTCAAGGGTGCCCAGTGAAAGATACGAAAAATGCTCGTGATAGATGGTGTCAAACTGGATTTCGGCGATTAAATTRAGTAGATGCGGGAATTCTATGGTCCAGACGCCGTCGGCTTCCAGAAGGATCGGAATGCCGCCAACAAAATCGTTGATATCGGGGACATGAGCGAGGACATTGTTTGATGCGATCAGGTTGGCTTTGCGGCCATCATTTGCTAACCGGCTTGCGGTCTGGACGCCGAAAAAACTGACGTCTGTCGGTACGCCCTTGGCGATTGCGACGTCGGCAACATTGGCAGCTGGTTCGATCCCGAGAACCGGAATGTTCGCAGCAACAAAATGTTGCAACAGATAGCCATCATTGCTTGCGATTTCAATCGCAAGTGAATTTCCGCCGAGATCAAACCTGTCGCCAACCAGTTTGCAATAGGCTTTGGCGTGAGCAACCCAAGTATCGGAATAGGATGAGAAATAGGCGTAATCAGAAAAAATGGCRTCGGGCGGAACCACATCCYCAACCTGTACCARAAAACATTCCTCACAGACCATTGCGTGCAATGGGTAGCGAGGCTCGGGTTGATCCAGCTGTTCCGGCATTAGATACGAATTGGCAAGTGGCGTTTTGCCTAGGTCAACCAGAGTTCTGGTGAGTGGTGTTTCGCAATACCGGCATTGGCGGGTGGAGGCATTTGTGCTCATGACAATTCCAGATAGGCATCGAGTTGTTGGTTGGTAATCCGGGCTRTATTTTCGCCATTGCTGTAGGCGCGATACCATGCRGCGGTCCAGTCCAGGGTTTCGTTCAAACTCAAGCGGCTACYCTTGCCCAGTATTTTTTTGGCCAACGAAACATCGAGTGCCAATGCCTGTTTTTCCGGCGCGAAGGTGCCTGCTGCCTGTTGCCATGGTTTSCCRTCAAGMGCCGCGATCATRATGTCTGCKACTTTGYGYACMGGWGCKGASCCWTCAGCATCGGGRCCRAAATTCAGGGAMCGGGKCARRTTTGRTTYCTGYGCCARTTTTTCRCAATASASCMWATAMSYSWSMWWCRSWYMKWKMWSAYRMKRMCRSKRYYKYKTYRMRYMMSRWYWKSKTWMWKSCAWGGCCTGGCCAGCGGCAATGGCGCGCCAAATATCGGGAACCAAGCGGTTTTCGGAGAAATCTCCACCGCCGACAACATTACCGGCGCGTGCTGTTGCAACCACAATGCCTTCGCGTTCAAGAAAGCTTTTCGCATAGGCATTGGTGACAATTTCGGATGCTGCTTTGGATGCGGAATAGGGGTCGTCACCACCAAGCGGGTCCGTTTCGGTAAAGGCATTCCCCGTTTCCCGGTTTTGATAAACCTTGTCGCTGGTAATGTTGAGGACAACTTTCGGAGAGACTTCGCGCAAGGCTTCGAGCAGGTTGATGGTGCCAATAATATTAGTATCGAAAGTATCGACAGGATCGCGATATGAGCGCGGAACCAATGCTTGTGCTGCAAGATGAATAACGATTTCCGGGTTGGCTTTTTGAACCAAAACGCAAACCGCGTTCCGGTCGCGGATATCGGTAAATTCGCTTGTTGTATTTCCCATCAGGGTGAACAAAGCAGGGTCTTGGTCAGGGGCCAAAGCCAGGCCGGTTACGTTGGCCCCAAGACGGTTTAGCCACAAGTGAAGCCAAGCTCCTTTGAAGCCGGTATGGCCGGTCAGGAGAACATGTTTCCCTTGCCAGAAATGAGAATTCGGACGCGTAATCACCAGGTTTTAACCCCAAGACTTCCATGGCGGGTTGCCAGATGCCCACAGTGATTCCAGATGGTTTTTGTCGCGCAAAGTATCCATGGCGTGCCAAAAACCGTCATGAATGTAGGCATTCAATTGTCCATCTTCTGCAAGGCCGTCTAGTGGTCCGGATTCCCACGATGTTTGAGGTCCGGCAATCCTGCTGATCACGGATGGCTCAAGCACAAAAAACCCACCATTGATGAGACCACCTTCGCCTGCCGGTTTTTCCTTGAAGCGAAGAACATTGTTGCCCTCAAGTTCGATTGCGCCGTAGCGACCTGGAGGTGCAACTGCGGTTACAGTGGCTTCCTTGCCTGAGTTTTTGTGAGATTCGATCAGTTTTCCGATATCGATATCGGATAATCCGTCGCCATAAGTCAGACAGAACGGTTCGTCCTTGTCCAGATGACCTGCAACCAGGCCRACCCGGCCCCCGGTCATGGTGTGTTCGCCAGTCTCTACAAGTGTAATTCGCCAATCCTCGGATTTGCGGTTGTGGAATGTGGTCTCACCGGTTCCCAGATCAAAGGTCACATCGGAACGATGGAGCATGTAATTGGCGAAATATTCTTTCACCATATACCCCTTGTACCCAAGGCAAACGATAAAATCTTTGATGCCATGATGGGCATAATGCTTGATGATATGCCACAGGATCGGCTGGTCGCCAATCTCGATCATGGGCTTGGGGCGCAGATGAGTTTCCTCAGATATCCGGGTCCCGAGGCCGCCAGCCAGAATGACACATTTCATGATTTTACTCCGGTCGTGATTATATTCTGGCGTCTTGCGCTATGTTTGAATTCCGCAACATTGAATTAGGAAAACAAGATTACTACGGTAAAACATACTGGTGAACAGGGTTCAAGAAGAACCAGTTGTAGTTAATACTGTAGCCACGCTTTCTGTCAGCGAATTCGTTGAATACAGGTTGCTAGCGCCCAAAAATACCAATGCCGACGGTGCAGCGTCCCGCGTTACAGCCTGGAATGGCAATTTCCACCTGATACCGTGACCTGCCCTTTGGTGACGCGCTGACGATCGGGTAATCATCAAGTTCCACGTCTTCATCGATCAGGTCGCCGTTATTGTTGTAGAGATACAGATCAACATCATCGCAATCAGAGTCGCAAAATGAAACGATCATATATTCTTGACCGCCCTCGAGCGTTATGCGGTAGGTGTCGGTGCGGCCGTTGTAAATTTTGTCGGTGAAAAAGTCGTGAGTTGCGCGAAAACCTTCCCGGCCAAGCTGTCTTTCGGCTTCGCGAAGTTGTCGAATAACCTGCCGCTCATACCTGTCAGCGAGTGCTGTTTGGGCTGTGAGGGTCAATATGCCTGTTGCCAGCAATAGTCCTGTTATTTTTTTGAACATTTGGTGTGCCATTGCATTCGTCCCGTTTCAGAAATTGATAGTCGATTTTAATCAATGAATAAGTCAATGTCACTGTATGGGTATTCGAATTCCCCTGACATTGGCCTTTTGGCCAATTTCACCCCGTAAAATTGGGCGCCGGACGCAATGATTGGCAGGCAAGATTTTTCTTTCAAAGATCTGAAAAATGATCTGTTTGGCGGGCTGACGGCAGCAATTGTGGCGCTTCCTCTGGCGCTTGCTTTTGGAGTTGCTGCGGGCGCTGGACCTATGGCTGGAATTTATGGCGCGATTGCTGTCGGGTTTTTTGCTGCAGTTTTTGGCGGCACCCGGTCACAAGTATCCGGCCCCACCGGTCCAATGACCATCGTTATGGCGGCGGTGGTTGCGCAATATGCCGACCATCTGGCGGAAGCCTTCACAATCGTCATGCTGGGCGGGCTGATGCAGATCGGCTTTGGGCTGTTGAAGCTCGGGCGTTACATTATCTATACACCGGTGATGGTGGTGTCTGGGTTTATGTCAGGCATCGGGGTGATCATAATCTTGATCCAGATTATGCCATTTTTTGGCGTGGACAGTCCGGGAAATCCGCTTGAAGCGGTGATGGCCTGGCCAACTATTCTAACGGATTTCAAGCTCGACGCATTAATCGTGGGTGCGATCAGTCTGGGGATCATGATCGTGTGGCGAGGCCGCCCGGGGATCATTGCGCCACCGCCTCTTGTTGCTTTGGTTGTGGGGACGCTGGCAGGTCTTTTCTTTTTTTCAAAGGCACCGATATTGGGGGAAATTCCAACCGGTTTGCCAGCTTTGGTGACGCCGTTTCTGTCGCTGCCCGATATCCCGGAAATGGTGCAGCCGGCATTTATACTGGCTGTACTTGGGTCTATCGATAGTCTTTTGACCTCTTTGGTGGCGGATCAAATCACCCGAACCAAGCACGATTCCAACCGCGAATTGATCGGCCAGGGGATCGGCAATTTTGCCGCYGGTCTGATCGGCGGGTTGCCGGGTGCTGGTGCCACTATGCGCACAGTTATCAATGTCAGGGCGGGCGGTCGTTCGCCAGTCTCGGGCGCATTTCATGCTCTTGTATTGTTGGCGCTGGTGCTGGGCCTTGCCCCGATGGCGGAACCCATCCCGAATGCTGTGTTGGCCGGAATACTGATCAAAGTTGGCTGGGACATTATTGATTGGGGTTTTGTAAAACGCCTTAACCGGGTTCCGCTGCAAGACGCGGCGATCATGCTGGTGACGCTTTTGCTGACGGTTTTTGTAGACCTGATAACGGCGGTCGCGGTCGGGGTCATCATGTCTGGATTTGTTGCGGCGCGGCGGGTGGAAGAAATAGAGATTGGCGGGATCAGCCATGCAGATGGCGAGGGCGGCTTGAATGGCTATCGGTTGAAAGAAAAAGAGCGCCATGAAATTCTGGCGGCGAATGGTGCGATTGCCCTGTTTCGATTTTCCGGGATGCTGTCATACGCATCTGCTAGGGAATTATCCCGCGTGGCAGGATCGGCGGGYGTCAACCATGTGCTGATTTACGATTTTTCTGTGGTGCGGATGATTGATCTTTCCGCCGCAATGGCAATTGAAGAATTGATCAAAGCCGAGCAGGGTGGCAGAAAAACTGTCATGCTGGTTATGCCCCAAGGAAACGCTTTGGCCACGCTGGAAAGGCTTGGCGTGGTTAAATCCATTGCAAAAACCTATCAGTTTCAATCTGTGGAAGCGGCATTGCTGGTGGCAACGAAGCTTGTTGATGAAAACAAATAGTTCGGTCAGGCGGCGGCGGTTTTGCGTTTCAACGGATCGTAATTCAGAATCGGTGAGAGCCAGCGCTCGATTTCTTCAAGGCTCTCGCCTTTGCGTTTCGCGTAGTCCCTGACCTGATCTTCTTCGATTCTGCCAACACCAAAATAATAGCTGTCGGGATGGCCCWGATAGAGACCAGATACAGAAGATGCCGGCCACATGGCGAAACTCTCGGTGAGTTCGATGCTGGTGCGTTTCTCTGCTTCCAACAAATCAAACAGGGTGCGTTTTTCGGTATGGTCGGGTTGCGCCGGGTATCCGGGCGCAGGCCGGATACCTTGATATTTTTCAGCGATCAGCTCTTCAGGGCTCAAGGTCTCGTCTGCGGCATATCCCCAATAGTTTTTGCGGACTTCYTGATGCARATGTTCGGCAAAGGCTTCCGCCAACCGGTCGGTCAGGGCCTGGCTCAAGATCTTTGAATAATCRTCATTGGCTTTGTCAAAGCGTTCGGCAACGACGTCTTCGCCGATGCCTGCGGTGACCGCAAATCCACCGACATAATCGGGGATGCCAGTATCCAGCGGGGCGACAAAGTCGCTCAAAGCTACATTGGAGCGGTTGGTGCCACGGGCCATTTGCTGGCGCAGGGTATGGAGAACAACTTTGGGCTCGCCCCTGTTTTCATCGGCAAAAATGTGGATGTCGTCACCAACCGAATTGGCTGGCCAGAGGCCGATAACGCCATTTGCCCGGACCCAATTTTGGTCGATCATGGTATCCAGCAAAGTTTGGGCGTCTTTATACAGATCACGCGCCGCTTCGCCGTAAATCGGGTCATCGAGAATGGCCGGGAAGCGGCCTTTCATTTCCCATGTGGCAAAGAAAGGCGTCCAGTCGATATGTTTGCGGATCACCGACAGGTCGTAATTCCGGAGTGATTTCAATCCGGGAATTGCTGGTTTTACGGGGGCGGATTTATCCCAGTCGATTTGGAATTTGTTGTCGCGGGCGGTCTCAATGGCTAAGCGGGTGCGTTTGGAACCGCTGCGTTGATAATYATCCGCCRTGCGGCGATATTCGTCCTGGATATCTTTGACAAAAGCCGGACGGCGTTCGTTGGAAATAAGACTTCTGGTCACGCCAACGGCGCGGCTGGCATCGGTTACATAAACCGCCTGGCCCCGATTATAGTTGGGATGAATTTTGATGGCTGTGTGAATCTTACTGGTGGTGGCGCCGCCGATCAAAAGCGGTAAATCCATACCCTGGCGTTCCATTTCAGCAGCCACATGACACATTTCATCGAGCGATGGTGTGATCAGGCCGGACAGGCCAATAGCGTCGACTTTTTCCTTAACCGCGACTTCGAGGATTTTCGCAGATGGCACCATGACGCCCAGATCGATCACCTCAAAATTATTGCATTGGAGCACGACGCCGACGATGTTTTTGCCGATATCGTGGACGTCACCCTTGACGGTGGCGAGCAGAATTTTCCCGGCCGAAATGCTGCCTTCTATTCCCAGTTCTCGCTTTTCCTCTTCCATAAATGGCAAGAGATGGGCGACTGCCTGTTTCATAACGCGGGCGGATTTTACCACTTGCGGCAGGAACATTTTGCCAGCGCCAAACAAATCACCGACCCGGTTCATGCCGTCCATCAGAGGACCTTCGATCAACTCGAGCGTGCGGGTGGTGGCGGGGCGGGCTTCTTCCAGATCTTCGATAATATAGTCTGCAATGCCTTTGACCAAAGCGTGCGCGAGGCGTTCGTTGACATCTCCTTCGCGCCATGAAAGATCGTTTTCGACCCGCGCCTTGCCGGCTTCGCCGCGATAGCCTTCCGCGATTTCTAACAATCTGTCAGTGGCGTCGTCGCGGCGGTTCAGAACCACATCTTCGCAGGCCTCGCGGAGATCAGGTTTGATTTCGTCATAAACCGCCAATTGTCCGGCATTGACGATGGCCATGTCGAGGCCGGCCTGGATGGCGTGATAGAGAAATACCGAATGCATGGCTTCGCGCACGGGCTCGTTGCCGCGAAACGAAAATGACAGGTTGGATAATCCGCCAGAGACGCGCGCGCCGGGCAGGTGTTTTTTAATCTCGCGGGTGGCTTCGATAAAGGCGACGCCGTAATTATTATGTTCTTCGATCCCTGTCGCGACGGCAAAAATATTGGGGTCGAAAATGATGTTGTTGGGGTCGATTCCGGCAACTTCGGTGAGTAATTCGTACGAGCGTTTGCAGATCGCGAATTTTCGTTCAGCGGTCTCGGCCTGGCCTTCTGTATCGAACGCCATTACGACAACGGCAGCACCATAGCGTTTCACCAATTTGGCTTGTTCAAGGAATGCTTCTTCGCCTTCCTTCATGGAAATCGAATTGACGATTGCCTTGCCTTGAATGCATTTCAGGCCGGCTTCGATCACTGACCATTTGGACGAATCCACCATGATAGGTACTTGGGCAATGTCCGGCTCTGCTGCCAGAAGATTGAGAAATGTGGTCATGGCCTCTTCGGAATCGAGCAGGCCTTCGTCCATGTTGATGTCGATAATCCGGGCGCCGCTTTGCACTTGTTGGCGGGCCACTTCGAGGGCGGTATCATAATCGCCATTGGTGATGAGTTTGCGGAACCGGGCCGAGCCGGTGACGTTGGTACGCTCGCCGACATTCACGAAATTTGTATCTGGCGTCAGGTTGAATGGTTCAAGTCCTGACAAGCGCATTTGTTTCGGCTGGTCTGGAATTTGGCGCGGTTCAACACCCTCGATGGCTTTGGCAAAAGCTGCGATATGATCTGGTGTTGTACCGCAACATCCACCGATGACATTGACAAGGCCGGAAGTTGCAAATTCGCCCATAAGGGCGGCCATGTGGGCCGGGCTTTCGTCATATTCGCCAAATTCATTTGGCAATCCAGCATTGGGATAGGCGCAGATGAGGGTATCGGTGATACGCGATAATTCGTCGATATGCTGGCGCATTTCAGCAGCCCCCAATGCGCAATTCAGGCCAAACGAGAAGGGTTTGACGTGACGCAGGGAATTCCAGAAGGCTTCCGGTGTCTGGCCTGAAAGTGTCCGACCCGACAGATCAGTGATAGTGCCGGAAATCATCACCGGCAATGGGGTTCCGGTTTCGGCAAAAACTTCTTCAAGGGCGAACAGGGCAGCTTTGGCGTTCAGAGTATCGAAGATGGTTTCGATCAAGATCAGATCGACACCGCCGGCGACCGTGGTGTCGCTGGTCGCGGTCGCGGTTAGCCGTGGTTCGTCGCCGACAAATTGCAATAGCCACAAATTGACA
>JAESRU010000200.1 GCA_016764455.1 Hyphomicrobiales bacterium
GGGCCGATCTTTCCGGGGGGAAGCATCGGTGGTGGTTTTGCGGACTGCACTACCAATAGCTAGTAGGGCGGGCGCGGTGGGGAACACCGTACCCGCCCACTTCTTATTGTGAGTAGCTTATTGAGAGCGTCCACAAATTGTCTTGAAATCTGAAACAATGGGCTGCTGCCGGTTTTGAGGACACAGAGATAAGGTGTTTTTTGGAATTGGAGAGTAGACATGACACGAAGGAAATTCAGCCGCGAGTTCAAGCGGGAAGCGGTCTTATTGGTCAAGCAGCGTGGGGTCAGTGTGGCGCAAGCTGCTCGTGATCTGGATTTGCATGGGACAGTGTTGCGGCGCTGGATACACGAGTTCGGAGATAGTCCGGATGGGGCCTTTCCCGGCAAGGGTCTACTGCAGCCGGAGGCTGAAGAAGTCCGGCGGCTCCGGCGCGAGGTTGTGAAGCTGAAAGCTGAGCGCGACATCTTAAAAAAAGCCGTGGTGCATTCAATCGATCATCGCAACATCTGAYATTTAGATGTTTGCAATGAAGGATATGAAATGCCCAGAACAGGTCGTCCCGGATTAACCCATCGCCAAAAACGCGAACTTTGGCACCGCTGGAAGGCGGGGCAAACGCTGAGCGAGATTGGGCGTGCACTCAACAAGCATGCCGGTTCTGTGCATGGTGTGCTTGCGGTTACTGGAGGCATAGAGCCTCGATCTCGCAAACGTTCTATCCGTGCTTTGCAATTGAGTGACCGCGAAGAGATATCGCGGGGCCTTGGTCAAGGGTTCAGTTTTCGCCGTATTGCCAGGTTGATACACCGTTCGGCCTCTACGGTTAGTCGGGAAGTGTCGCGTAATGGAGGCAGAGAAGCTTATCGTGCTATTCAAGCGGACCTTCGCGCACTGACACAAGTACTCAGGCCCAAACCTTGTCTGCTGTCACAGCATCAAATATTGCGCGATCTTGTGGCCGGAAAACTTGCATTGGAATGGTCCCCTGCCCAAATATCCGGGTGGCTGCGTAGGGAATATGTTACGGATCCTTCTATGCAGATATCCCATGAGACCATTTACAAAAGCCTGTTCATTCAGGCCCGTGGCGTTCTGAAGCGAGAGCTGATCTCGCATCTGCGCAGCAACCGAACCATGCGGCGAGGGAAATCATGGACGACAGCAGGTCAACCACGCGGCCAAATCATCGATGCCGTTTCTATATCTGAACGCCCCGCCGAGATTGAGGATCGGGCTGTGCCGGGACATTGGGAGGGAGACTTAATCTCTGGGTCCGGCAATACACATATGGCTACGCTGGTTGAACGTGCGTCTCGATTTGTGATGCTGGTGAAAGTTGACGGGAAAGATACAAACAGCGTTGTCGGGGCATTGAAGCGGTACATCCTGTCCTTGCCAGATGGGATGATGCGTTCTTTGACGTGGGATCGCGGAACCGAAATGGCACAGCACAAACAAATTACAATGGCAACAAACGTTGATATCTACTTTTGTGATCCGCAAAGTCCGTGGCAACGAGGTACTAACGAAAATACCAATCGCTTGTTACGCCAATACTTTCCAAAGAAAACCGATCTATCTGTACATACGCAAAATGATCTAAATTTGATTGCAGATCGTTTGAATACGCGCCCTAGAAAAACGCTTGGCTTTAAAACACCCACCTATAGATTAGCCGAGATGTTGCGATGATCGATTGAATGCACCGCCGCGTACTTCGCGCGCGAGTCCCGGTGAAGTACGCGTTTATTGAAGCTCATCGGGCAGAATTTGCTATCCGTGCGATGTGTCGCATGCTGATGGTGCATTTCAGCGGGTTCTATGCATGGCTCAAAGAGCCGTTAAGCCGTCGTGCTGTGGAAGATGCTCGCCAAACGGATCTAATTAGGCGGGCATGGACTGATAGCGGCAGGGTCTACGGATATCGCAAGCTGCATGATGATCTTCGCGATCAAGGTGAGACCTGCTCGCAGAACCGGGTTGCACGTTTGGCCAGTTTGGCAGGCATCGCAGCGCAGATCGGCTACAAGCGCCGCCCTAGTCGATATGGTGGCAAGCCAGCAATAGTCGCTGACAATACACTGGATCGGCAGTTCGAAGTCGATGCGCCAGACACAGTTTGGGTAACCGATATCACTTACATCAAAACGCACGAGGGCTGGTCGTATCTAGCCGTTGTCATTGATCTGTTCTCAAGGCGAGTTGTTGGTTGGTCCATGCAGTCACGCATGACCACGGACCTAGCATTGCAGGCATTGTTGAGTGCGGTTTGGCGACGCAAGCCAGAGACCAAGGTGATGATTCATTCTGATCAGGGCGCGCAGTTCACAAGTCGTGAGTGGCAATCGTTCCTCGGCAAACACAATCTGGATGCCAGCATGAGCAGGCGTGGCAACTGTCATGACAATGCCGTCGCTGAGAGCTTCTTCCAGCTCCTAAAACGCGAACGGATCAGACGGCGGACATACCTGACACGCACTGCAGCAAGGCAGGACGTCTTCGACTACATCGAGATGTTCTATAACCCAAATCGCAAGCACACGAACAATGGCATGCTGTCGCCAGTTGACTTTGAAAACAGACAGCAGAAACTGAACCAGGCAGGTGTCTAGGAGACTAGGGGCACCTCAATGCCCCCTTTTTGCATGGAGCGCTAGAGCAGGGAATTAATGAAACTCGACATCAGTTTTAACATTTCCTCAGGCAATTCCTCGTGCGCCGCGTGTCCCGTCTTGGGGGTTTCAACTGTCAGTTCGCAATTGGATTGTCGTTTCAATTTGTCGAGATGAATCATGGTTCCATATGGGTCTTCTGTGCCAAGGATTGCCAGCACCGGACACTTGATCCCGGGAATATGATGTTCGATCGACCAATCCTCAAAGCCCGGTTGCAACCAGGTCTCGGACCAACCGTAAAAACAACAATCGACATTATCGCCATGGTATCGCGCCAATTGCTGGCGCAGTTTGGTTTCCTGAAAATCCTTTTTCATTTCCCGGATGGCATCGGTATTCTTGGTTTCCGTGTATARGTGCGGGGCCAAGGCGATAACCCCGCGGATACCGCTTTCAGTAACACCGGCACAGACAAGAGAAATGGTTGCGCCTTCGGAATGGCCGATCAGAATGGCGTCATCTATTTCCAATTTTTCGAGTAAGGCCGGCAAATGAATTTTGCCCTGATCTTCAAGGTATGAAATTGGCTTTGGCCAGGTAGTCGGACCGGATTTTCCATGACCAAGCCTGCTGTAAATTAGCACCTGACAGTCTGTCAGCGCCGCCAACCTGTCTGGATAATCTCTCCAGAGTTCAACACACCCAAGGCCATGGTGCAGAAAAACAAGAGTTGGGTTTTGCTCGTTCCCCCGACTAATTCTCTTGATCTCCAGGCGGTCCCCGAGGACTTCGACAAAATTCATTTTGGGCAGTTCCAATCGATATTCAATTTTTCGGCTAAATGGTTTGGTTGGTGGTTGGACCTATTTCTCATAAGAAACCATCTAGAACATTGGCCAAATATGAGTCAATCGAGTTTTTGGCGGGTTTCTTCTGWTTTCGACGAAACTGCAAGTTTCTAATATTTACAACAGATTGCGATGATCGAATGAAAGTGAAAATTCGCAAAAACTGACGTGCCAGCCAAAGGGAAGCGACGGGTTGGACCGGGTCCCGGGCAGCTCACAATCTAATCCAGCTTACCGTACCTTGATTCAGACATTCTCCATCGCTTTGGCATAGCCCCATTCCTTGAGCAGTTTTCCGCGCTTCTTGGCGACTTCAGAACCTGAATCCAACCCCGTTGCTATCGTAAACCTGTTCATGAACGCCGCCATTGCAACAATGCAAATGGTGTGGTGCAAGGCTTCTTCGCTCCACCCCGCCTCCATTACTGCCTGGGCATCTTTCTCACCAAATGAGCCAAGATTTAAAGTCAGTGTCTTTGCGCAAACGAGTAGAGCACTGAGTTTGGAATCAATGGATTTATCTTCTGGGTCTGCAAGCGCCGCATCCATAATTTCCGGGCCGAGCCCATAAAGTCTGGCTACCTCCGTATGGCTCCCAAAACAATANTTGMAANNAWTCWARMMRKWAWCATAGGCAAATACGAACTCGCTTTGCCCTTCACCAATTTCTTTGTTACCGCGTAAAGTCTCTTCAACGGCAGGAGCCATGTGTCGGTGAATTTGGGGATAGGTTTTCCAGACTGATAGCACATCCGATTTTTCCCCAAGGCTGGGCAAATAAGATTTCATTTTTCTTCCTCCTTAAACTGGTTATTCCAGTCAATACTCAAGAATCGGAAATCCTGGCGGCCTCTATTTTTGCATCACACTTCAGCCAACAAAAAAGTAGGCATTGTCAGAGAAAAAATGTTTAGCCGAGCCAAGCCGCATCTCGTCTTTTATCAAGCGTTGAGTTGTCGCCATTCGGCAAGCGCCTGCGAACAGCTTTCCTTGAAATGATCGCGGTGATTTAGCATTTTTGAAAATTGCCATTGCTCGTTCTCTGAACAACTCCGATTAGAGTGTCAGCGCGCGTCTTTCACCATCTATTTCAATTGATGTTTTGGAATAGGTCAGTTTGGTAATAATTTTGCCGTCTTTAAAACAGAGCACGTCAATGCCTTTTCGACGTTCCCTTTTGCCCTTCGCGGCGGGNTCAATTGAGGGCCATTCAAGCGTCCACTGAAAAAGTGCTTTTTGTTCAACTTCATCAATGAATGTGTCTTCTTCAATAAATATGAACCCRCCATGAYTTTCGAACCATCCGAGCCAAGACGCCCTCAACTCTTCCTTTCCYCGCACGTTGCCTCCCGTCCAATTTTCGAAATAAATTTCTTCATGAAACAGATCCATCACTGTCTCAAGATCATGATTATCCCAAGCTTTGTACCATTCTGAGAGAGTTGTGCTAATTTCCGTACGCGTCAACATGATAAAATCTCCATATAATTTCCTGCAAAGAGTATAATGTAACCCCTCGCATATTAACAGGAAAGCGCATTATCGGTGAATGCTGGAATGGCCGTCAAGGAAGCCAGACGGCAAGATCATCAAGCACCCCACCTWCGCAATGACCGGCCTTGAAATCGATAACGAGACGCGGTCCCCAATACTTTAGCTGCCGGATTTRCTGCTGTTTGCGACGTCAAGAATGGCGCGGACCATACCGACATAACCGGTACACCGGCAAATATGGCCACTCAACATTTCCCGGACTTCTTGTTCAGTAGGGTCATCATTTTCTTCGAGAAACGCACTGGCTGACATCAATATGCCCGGCGTGCAATATCCGCATTGTAGTCCGTGATGTTTGCGAAAGGACTTCTGTAAAGGTGATAGCTCTTCATCTTCACCAGCAAGCGATTCCACTGTATCGACGGATTGCCCTTCAACCTGTACAGCCAACATTAAACATGACCGACCGATCTTGCCGTCGATACGGATCGTGCATGCGCCGCAAACACCATGCTCGCAACCAACGTGGATTCCGGTCAATGCCATCTCCTGACGCAWAAAATCCGAGAGAAGCATACGGGGTTCAGCATACCCCGATACGGAGTTCCCGTTGAGGGTAAAGGTGATTTGGTGTTTTTGTTCGTTACTCAATTTAGACATTGGCCAGTGCCTCCGTGATTGTCTTTTGTCCCAAATGGCGGACCAATTGACGCCGATATTGGGCAGTTGCATGAATATCCGTGTCCCCCCTGAGTTCCCATGCAAAGGCATTCAACGCCTCACTCAGTTTCTCATTGGTCAGAGCGCCAAATTTCCGCACGGTGGGCCGGTCAGCAATGCCGCCAACGCCAATGTGCACATCGTTACCCTCGGCGACCGCCGCCACTGCAACTATGGCAAAGTCGCCATGGCGCTCGGCAATTTCATTAAAGGCAAATCCTTGCCCTTTTTTTGCGACAGGAAACCGAACTGCGTAGACCATTTCGTCAGGATGTCGAGCATTGGCAAGCATGCCAATCTGGAATTCGGACGCCTTCAATACGCGCTCACCTTTTTTAGAACGCAAAATAACTTCGCCGCCAAGTGTCGCAAGACTGAGTGGCAGTTCAGAACTTGGCTCCGCGTGACATATGCTGCCGCACACGGTTCCGCGACTACGGGTCTGGAAATGCCCAACATGCCGCAAGGCTAGCGCAACAAGGGGCAGCTTTTGGTCAATATCCGGCCACGCTTTCAGATCGGCCTGCGTTGTAGCAGCGCCGATTTCGACAAAGCCGCCCTTAACCCGGATAAACGCCAATTCTGTTAGCCGAGATATATCGATTACGACCTTGGGCTGGATAAGCCGGAAATTTATCATCGCCATAAACGACAGACCGCCAGCCATGATGCGCGCGTCGTCATTGTATTCGGCAAGGCAGTCCAGGACCTGATCAATATTGTCTGGATTGAGATAGTCGAATTTTGCAGGTTTCATACACCCAATCCAATCATTTTCAGGAAGCGGCGCCACACAGAGATGTTGTCTGAAGACTGCGCAATTTTGTCCCCGGGGCCTTGATCGACTTGTTTGGCAAGACGCCGGAAAAACTGTTTGATCAGCGCCCGGCTGGCGCCTTCGAGCATACGTCCACCCACGGCGGCAACCTTGCCGCCGACCTTAACRTTATACTGATAGATAATYTTTGTGCCGYCCTCRTCGTCCACGAGGGTTATATGRCCGCGCCCGACCGATGATCCCAACGGGCCATCCAGGCCACCAGACAATATCGCTGATTCACGYTGCACTAGATCGGTCAGTTTGACATTTGCCGTGAACCGGCCACGTACGGCGCCAACGCCAAGTGAAATATCAGCCTTGTAATCATTGTCGCCGATCTGCTCCAGCTCATGGCACCCTGGAATGACGTTTGCCAGCTTTTCGGGATCAAGAAGCGTCTCCCAGATGGCAGTTCTGCTACCAGGRACSAYGACTTCACCGCGKCCATTAATYCCGGTTCCGGAAATATCCGCCAGGTCTTCCTGTGGCACAGCCATTGTTTCTGGCGGCGCTTGCTCCTCATCGGCAATGAGGCCGTGAATCTTCGAAATCGTCAAAGGCAGTTGCAAATCTGTAACGCCGATTGCATCGCTCACCGCGTTGGCAATACACACTGGCGTACTCATGCAATTGCCTTCCGCCAGTCCCTTTGCGCCAAGGGGTGTGAATGGCGACGGCGACGACATGTGCAAGATTTCCGGTTCAGGCACTTCGCATGAGGTCGGGCACAGATAGTCGGCAAAAGTTCCCGACAGGAAGCTGCCGTCTTCACCGTATCGGAATTCCTCAAGGGTTGCGCAACCGATTCCCCAGGCGAATGCGCCGTAAATCTGGCCGTTAGCAATGAGCGGGTTCAGCAGTCTGCCGGAATCGTGCAGTGTCACATACCGGTCTATCCGCAATTCGCCAGTGTCGCGATCGACCTCCACTCCACAAAAATCAAAGACAAAACCATATGTCAGCGATGTATTGATCTGGTCTTTTTCATTGGGCGGCGTTTGTTCCGGTGCGGATACCGAGGCGGTTTCCGATATGCCGGGGTCCATACCGTCGGGCAATTCGCCCGGTGACCAGTGGGCTATACCAGCAATTCGTGTAAACCGCTGGGCGTTGTCCGGATTGTCCTTGCTAAATATCTGGCCATCTCTGAATTCAATATTGTCGATATTGGTGTTGAGACTTGCAGCCGCAATTTTTGCAAGCTTTGCCCGCACCTGCTGTGCCGCTTTTTGTCCGGCAACGGCGGTGGCTGACGAAAACCGGCTTGAATAATTCCCTGTTGCAATCGACCAGGGATCACGCTGGGTATCGCGCTCCATGTTGACGACAATATCGTTTATATGGACGCCGAGTTCATCTGCAACGATTTGTGCAAGGATTGTAGCGTGGCCTTGTCCTTGTGGAATGCTATCGGCTGTCACCGAGACGGCACCCAACGGGTCTACATTAACGGTGGCATAGGCGACATGGCCTCCCTTGTGGCCCGCTTTCTTACGATACTCCCAAGGATTAATCGTACTGAGATAGCCCATGTTCGATTGCGCTGGCTCCACAACCACTGCATAGCCGATCCCATAATACCGGCCTTCAGCACGCGCCTYGCGCTGGCGCTCTTTCAACTCATCGAGGCSGCCATCGCGGCWGGCAATCTCAAGCCCCTTTTGATAATCGCCGGAATCAATCAGCGCCCCGGCAGGCGCCTGATAAGGAAATGACCCGGCAGGAATGAGGTTCTTTTTTATGACCTCCAAATGGTCCATTTCGAGGGAATCGGCCACATGCCGCACAAGCCGCTCAATAGCAAAATAGATCTGCGGGCCGCCAAAGCCGCGGACCATGCCCGACGGCGTTTTGTTCGTCATGACCACCTTATTGATCAATTTGAGATTCTTGACCTTATATGCCCCAGTCATAATGCCATGTTGACGATAAAGCGGACCTGGCATCGGAGCCCGAAGAAAAGCGCCGTAATCATCCAGCTGCTCGAATTTCATTGCCGTGATTTCACCGTCCTTTGTGACGGCGGCCTCACCATAGACAACCCTGTTGGGTGCAGCGATCGCCGCACTCAGGTGCTCTAGCCGGTCCTCAACCCATTTTACTGGCCGGCCAACCATTTTTGACGCAATGCAAGCGAGGACAACATATGGAAAAATTGCCTGTTTGACGCCAAATCCACCGCCGGAATAGGCCGGCGTACGCATTCGGATTTGCGAGCCCTTGGCGCGCAGAGCCTTCGCCATGACAGGATGGACTGTGAAAGGTCCCTGAAAGTTTGACAGGATGTTGTAAAGTTCTTCCTGCGGTCGATAATCCGCAAGCACGACATATCCTTCTAGCGGCGTCTGCGAGTTGCGTGGGTAGCGAATGGTCAACTGGATTCGGTGGTCAGCATTTTCAAATGCCTTGTCCGGATCTCCGTAATTGAACTCGCGGTCAGAAGGCACATTGGACCCGACCGCTGGATGAACAAGCGGGGCATCATCTTTGACCGCGGCTTCGGTATCAATGATGGCCGGGATCGGCTTATATTCAACTTTAATGTGTTCGAGCGCGTCTTCCGCTTGATACCGGTCCTCGGCGATAACGGCCGCTACCGCCTCGCCAACAAACCGGACACGGTCGACTGCGAGACACCATTGGTCCATCGGCTGACGAAGAACAATCAGGAACGGTTCGGACAGAGCCYTCACATCTTCGCCGGTAATGACGGCCTTGACGCCTGGCTGCGCCAGCGCTTCGGATGTATCGATCGACAATATCTCTGCATGGGCATGAGGCGAGCGTAAAATAGCAGCATGAACTGTCCCCGGACGCTCCGGCCAGTCATCGGTAAAGAGTGCGCTTCCAGTCAGAAGGACTGGATCTTCAAGGCGCTCAATCGGGCGTCCCAAATAACCAGTTTGTTCTGTTGGGTTATCCATGCTGTTTGCCTCAATGATTGAGAAGTCATAATAAAATACTTGTGAAATTTCACATATCGGTTATCGTCAACCCTGTCAATAGCGATCCCGCAATACCCTAACCTGGCGAACTTGGCAGGGGCAGTTGAAAGGTTCCTCAAAACCCTTGTCAGCAACCAGCGGCAAGATCGCGATCTAATTGGAGACCGGTTTGATGCAGGATTACACAGTCAGTATCAATTATGAAGTGACCCCATCCAAAATTTCGTTTTCGCCAAAATTCAATGCTGTGGTGGCGTTCATAGACCGCCACGTTTTGCAAGGGCGGGGCGATCAGATTGCACTCAAAACAGAACATGCCGATATTTCATATGACGAATTGCTGGCCAATGTTAATCGCTTCGGCAATGCCCTAAAGGACCTTGGACTGAAAAAGGGCGATCGGGTTTTAATGGTCGTCGTCGACGAGCCGCAGTTAATGAGTTTCAACGGTGATCCTGGTGCTCATGGATTTTTTGGTATGATACATACTGATCATGTAGCACAAGAGGGAGACTTTATATGGGTAACCAAGG
>JAESRU010000201.1 GCA_016764455.1 Hyphomicrobiales bacterium
ATGATCAGGTCGTCGAAGTCGACCGCGTTGAACGCGGTCAGGCGCAGCTGGTAGCGCTCGTAGACGCTGGCTGCTTCCTTCTCGCGGTTGCTGCGCGCGGCAGCCATCGCCTGCTCGGGCGAGAGACCGGCATTCTTCGCCCGCGACACAAGGTTCTTCATGTCCTCGATATCGTCGGGCTTGGCGCCATGCATCAGGTCCTTGATCTGCGCGGCGGCGTCGTCGGCATCGAAGATCGAGAAGCCGCGCTTCAGGCCCACCGCCGCATGCTCGATCTGCAGGAACTTCAGGCCCAGGGCGTGGAAGGTGCAGATGGTCACCTCGTCGGCGTCCTGCTCGCGCAGACGCTTGGCCACACGTTCGCGCATCTCCTTGGCCGACTTGTTGGTGAAGGTGATCGCGGCGATGCGGCGGGCCGGGTAGCGGCCGCAGCCGATCAGGTGGGCGATCTTCTCCACGATCACGCGCGTCTTGCCGCTGCCGGCACCGGCGAGCACCAGCAACGGGCCTTCGATGTGCAGGACGGCGGCGGCTTGGGGAGGATTGAGACCGTGCATGGGAGGGGGATTGTAGCGGGGCCGTGTGAGGACCACAGCCGGACAGCCGGTGGGGTTGCTGAACAGCTTCGGCCAAGCGGGGCTGCGGCGTACAATCCGTCGATGGCCAAGCTCTACTTCTACTATTCGGCGATGAACGCCGGCAAGACCACCACCCTGCTGCAGAGCGCGCACAATTACCGCGAGCGCGGCATGCGGGTGGCGATCCTGACCCCGCGCCTGGATGATCGCGCGGGCGCAGGCGTGGTGGCCTCGCGCATCGGGCTGCGCGCCGAAGGCATGGCGTTCGACCGCGACAACGACCTGCAGCGCTGGGCCGAACAGGACCTGGCATCGAACGGGCCGATGGGCTGCCTGCTGGTGGACGAAGCACAGTTCCTGACCCGCGCGCAGGTCTGGCAGCTCAGCGAAGTGGTCGACCAGCTGCGCATCCCGGTGCTGTGCTACGGGTTGCGCACCGATTTCCGCGGTGAACTGTTCGAAGGCAGCCAGTACCTGCTGGCATGGGCCGACGAGATGCAGGAGATCAAGACCATCTGCCACAGCGGCAACGACCGACCTTTGTAGTTTTCCGGTATTTGAAGGTCGAAAAAGAGTGGGTCGTAACGAACATCCATCGACACCACGCCGTTGTCCTCGACAGTCAGTTCTTGGAAAGCGCTACTGATCATCGAGCTCAACGTTCCCAGAGAGTGAAAGGCTGGTTATCTGGTTCATCTCCCCGTTCTGGGCTGAACGTAAACTGAAACAACTTCAGTTTACCATCAACAACTTCAGCTGGGACTCCGTCCGAGCCCCAGCTACCGTAACGCATCAGATAGAAGGCAATCCGCTGCTCGACGTCTTCGTCTATTGGATTACCGTCACAAGTCATGCTGATTTGCTTGATCGTAAATAGGGCCTGACCATCAGCGTCGACTTTGGATCGTTCATCGTCGGTATCACCTTCAAACGTCATGGTCAGTGGCGGTAGTGTGCAAGTCATTCGATCTCCCAATACGGCCATTTCGTTGCGGGCCATAGCGTGAGGGAAATCAATATGAACGATCTTTTCGCCGTCAATAAAGGAATTTGGTGATAACAGGATCCATTGGTTCACCCCGGAAAAATAGAACGCAAATTTCAACGGGGCTTTGTTTATATCGGCATAGCGCTGAAGCTTGGCGAGATACGGCTTTTTCATTGTGTAGCGATCGCGCAATGAGCGCATCCGGAAGTTCTTCACTTCGATCAATAGGGTTTTCCCAGACTTAGTGACGATCCTATAATCTGGAACAGCAACGCCGTCAGAACTTACAAACGATGCACCACTGTCCTCTTGCTTGATCAAGTCACATGTTCCCATAGCGCCGGCCACATGCGCAAACATGGCATCGGTTCGCTTTCCGTGAATCATGGTTGGGCTATCGAGCGCATTTTTGAGTGACTTCGCTACACGTTCAACGAAGTCCTTTTGATCACCGTCAACGCCAATTTTATAACCGTGGTCTGAGGATACTTTGGAATACAATTCCAAAGCGTCAAACTTTTCTGGATCACTATTCAGTCGTTTCAATGTTTCACCCTTTACGTGCCAGCTTAGCCATTGCGCTCGACTTCACTTTGGTCGGGTAAGTCCCGCAAGCTCTTCAAATCAAACGCTGCCAGAAACCCAACCGTCGTCACATAGGTAAATGGCGCACCTCGTTGCGGAGAGCGTGGACCTAACCCAACCAACTTTTTAAATTGCAATCTAGAAATCAAATCCCGACTGACCTCACGCCCAAACAGCTCATTAAGACCAGCACGACTGATCGGTTGATGATACGCAATGGTGGCCAGCACCGTCATTTCCGTTTCTGTAAAACTCATCCCCTTTTCGCCTAGGTCGGCGGCGGCATGAATAGCATTTGAATATTGCGGCCGTGTCCGGTGCATCCATCCGCCGGCGATCGCGACCAATTCATAAGGACGGCCCTTGAGCTCTGCTTGTATATCCTCAATGAGCAGTTCCAGATTGGCAGATTTCCCAATCACCTTTTGCAACATTTCGCGGGGCACCACTTTGCCGCTAGCAAAGATTATAGCTTCGATGCGGCACATCCATTCACGCCAACGCAACTCTTGCGGCAAGTCTGATAATTCAACATCGAGGGGATCGAGATCAGAACCTAGTTCTTTTGCCATGATCAGATCCCATAGAGACGGAATGTCGGCCGCCCAGTCATTTCACGAACAACACCCAGTTCGACCAAACGGTCACAGAACCGGCGGGCAGCACGATCGGTCATCTTCACATTGGTGCCCTTGATTCTGGGGGACAGCATTGAAGACGGCAGTACAGCATCTTGCGTCAAAAAGAGCTGAACCGCCTCATCAGCCCCTTTGGCACGTAATTTAGGCGCAACGGCGCGAAGGCGCCCCGCGCGGCGAGCAAGATCATAAACCAGACGCGTTGCATCTTGTGATGATCCGGCTAGTGCCGCGTGACAGGCAAGAAGCAGTTCATCCTGATTTGAGTTTAGYTGTCBRCGTTTCATATGYAGAGCCATHAGCGGGATYAGATGTGACCACCCAAGAGCYYGTGCYAGAGCCACATCAGCAAAGAGYAAKSCAAYAGCTTCYTCRCGYGGWAAMTCAMYCARCACCAAAGAAAGRGCMTGGGCCGCTCGAGCAACTGGGCTCCCCGATATGTCAGCCTCATTAATTGCATCAAGTAAGTCTGATGCCTGTTTTTGAATGTGCTCGGGAAGCAAAGCGATTAAGCGGTCTTGCCAGCCCCCAACACTAGTGTTGTTTCGTAGCGAGATTGAACAGGCTTTAGACCACAGAGCCAGCATGTCACCACCCGGCCCCATAATATCTCCGGGCTTTGTGAGAAGGAAGGCATCACGTACCTGCCCATCATCGTCACTCCTACCCTCAATTTTCAGGCACCGTACAGCGGCACGTAGAGCCAGCCGGTTTCTTAGGAGTTCGGTAGGGACTGCAATGTTAGGATCATTCAGCGCCACATGCAGCAGTGCCAGTGCAGAGCCTGAGGCAAACCCAGCGTTCTCCAGGGTCTTAGACCCAAAGGTTTCAGAAGCAGGAGTATTCATGATCCATGCTGGCAGGATGGGTTTTGGTAGCTGGGTTTCTGAGGTGTTTGATGCGTGAATCATACCAAACACCATAATTGATAACGGCGCTTATTGCTACGAAAATTGCTGTAAACCGCCCCACATTGAACACACTAAGTGTGTCCGATAATCTTGCATTATCGGACATTAAATGATACTCGCCTGATATGGTAACTGTCATTCTTGTTTCATTGGTGGACAGCCAGCAAAATAGCCCTCTCGTCGTGCAAATCCACGTTTAATGGGTGGACGGAGCACTTGCTCAATCTCTGGACTCGCTCTCACAGCATTATCAGAGCCAAAACCTTGCCGTTCCTTCGTGCACGGGCAGCACAGCGTTTCGCTAGCAAATGCCCATGACTACACCGACTGAGGTGCTGCGCGCCGAAACAAGTTCTGAGCAACTTCCGGTATATCCGTATCGATACTAAGGTCAGCCCCGAACAAATTTTGTAAAACTACCAGTGTCAAAGCACGCCAGCGTACCGGCAACTGGCGAAGAGGTGCATGCCCATCAATGGCCTCCCGAACCTCGAACGGACAGCGCCACCCCGCCWGATTGAACCACAAAGCAAAGACCGGGCGCGCAGCACCCTGTCGGTCGAGCGGTGCCCATAAAGTTGTAATCCGGCTCTCCAAACGTATGCGCGAAACGGGGTCATCGGCGATTATTTTGCCAGCCTGTCGTTGTACTCCATAGGCTAGTTCGACAAACCCCGCATCTAAGCGCACCCCTCCCCTGTCGGTAAGACGGTCATCACATTTTCTACAAACCGGGCGCGCATGGCCATCTCGCATCCGATACGAAACGTATAGGTGGCCATCACAGGATGGGCAGCGATCCCGCAGCATCTGTCTATGCACCGGACAAACAAAATATTCCGCCAGTATCCAGTCCGCCCTTATGTAACTATCGCGATCAGCCGCGCAATCGTCGTCAAAGCAGGAAAAACAGACCGGCATCGGACGCCCTATCCGCTCCAACAACCACAACTGCGCGCGCTTTGAATGGCGATAGGCCAAGGACAAGCGTTGCAGCCGCATAGGATCTATCCTGCAGGCCCGCGCCCACTGCCTGATCTGGTCCTGGTTTGGGGTGATATCGTCAAACGGCGGTAGTTTATCACTCCCACGCTCTGCCAAACACCGTGTCAGATCCCGCACTTCAAGCCCATACCGACAAGCAACCCGCGCAACCCAGGAGGACAATAATTCATCTCGAAACGGGCGTGGCGCGACCGGAAGCCGCGTCGCTTCCCTCATTGTGAGGCCGATTGTGACATCGCCCGCCCTGCCCGCTGACGTGAGGCCTGGGTCATCGAGACGAGCGGCAGCATAAGATTGTCCCCGAAGCTTTCAATATCAATTCGCTCCTTACCCGAAAGGACGGACTCTTCTGCCGCAGTCTCAATCAACCGAAATATCCGCGCTGTCACACCTGAGGTCAGCGCATAAATTCGAGACCTAACCTTGGCGCTTATCAGATCGGAAGGTTTACGCAGCGGGAGAATGTGGCCGAGGCTTTTCAACAGACCAGCAAAGGCTGTATCGTTTTTCCAAGGTTTGAGGTGAAATGCCTCGAAACGTTCCGCCAGTTGCGCATCCGTCAACAACGCTTGTCGCGCAAGATCGGTTCCGGCACAAACAAGCGGAACCCGCAAATCATTGGCCAGAAACCGAATTGCATTGAGGAAAATGCGCTGCTGCCGATAGGTGCCGGCCAGCATACCATTCACTTCATCGAGAATGATCATGCGGACACCGACAGTCCGCAACAAAGACCGGCAAACATCCTTTTCACGTGCCAGCGTGCCGCCAGAAAGGGCAGGCGCGCCCATGCTGGCTAACAATTCGCGATAGAGATCGCGTTCAATAGGCTCTGATGGCACTTGTGCCACCACTACTGGGTGATGTGTAACTCCGGTGGCCTGACAGAAAATTGCTGGGTGGTCGCGTTCGAACTTGCGGACAATCTTAGTCTTACCCATGCCTGTATCACCATAAATCAGCAAGCAGGGCATTCGATCCCGAGGCGGATAGGCAAAAAGAGCATCTAAACGATCAAGCGCTGCCCCGGTCTGAGCAAAACCAATCCAGCGGTCAGCCTTGATCCAGGCAACGCGCTCTTCATCCGAAAGCCCTGCGTAGCGTTGATATGCAGGATCAAGATGCGAAAATTTTTGAACTTTAGTCACGACCATTCCTCCACTTCGTAATAAGGTAAATCGAGAGTTTTGGAGTCATCACAATCCTCATCCTCGATATCCTCCCTCTGATGAAACACATGTTCGGTCACTTTTCCCGACAGCGCCCGATCGCGCCGTTCAGCCATACGCCGGGCCTCCCGCGTCTTAACCCTTGCAACATCAACCATGGCTCGTTGCTGCTCAATCGTCTTAAAAATGAGCTGTTCGTCTACAAGTGCCAAGCCCCGTTCCTTGAGAAGCTTTTGGGCCCGACGATGCTCCGCAAGCATAATTGGTGGATGCCGTAAATCAGCAAACCGCACAGGATATCGTGTGCCATCCGGGGTCCGCACATACACGGTCGACAGATCGCGTGGATCATAAGATACCCGTAACTGCCGCCCATGACGGCCTGCCCAGACGCTCAAGACATCATCCCAGTAGCGCAACCCGAACAGATGAATGCCGTCCCGGCGCACCATCCGCTCGACACTGGGTAGAAAATCGATCCTGAAACTTGCCGGATCATGGGGCAGGCGTAATGGAACAGTGCATCGCGCAAGTGCGTCCTGCCATGCTGCAAGCGGCGGTATTGCAAGTGAACTGTGTATCTCTGAATGGTAGCGAAAAACTTCCAGGGTCAGCCACCGCTCCAGCTCATCCAGTGTCATCGTCGCATGCGATGCGGAGTCATAATCACCACGATCCTGAATATTACTAAACGTCGTTCCCGGCAAAAGATGCACAGCACCCATCATCGTACCGATCAGTCGTTCAATATGGCCACCATAATGCGGGACAGCAACCGGACGATACTGAAGCACTATTCCATGCTCTTCGGCTCCGCGTTTCAGCGCGCGTGAATGGAATTCCTTTGCATTATCGATATGAATGGTCTCTGGAAGCCCCGCCACGGGCCAATCCGCCTTGATATCAAGGCCAGAGAGCCAATCTTCCTTCGGCAGGACCAAATGCTGAATTACAAGCGAAACCGTAAGCACTGAAGGTGGCTCCAGCGTGAGATAAAACCCGGCAACCATACGGCTGGCAATGTCGATGGCAAATGTCACCCACGGCCTTTGCAGGGGCTGGCGAGACTGGCGGTCAACAACTATTACATCAACGAGTGTATGATCAATCTGAACAACTTCGAAGGCCCGCTCGGCACTATATTGTCCAGGGACCGCACGGTAGCGATCTCGCAGCGCTTTTGCCCCTTCTCGTGCTCCCACTATTTCGGCCGGATCCATTGCTTCAATACGGCTGCGCACAGCATACCATGAGGGAACATGTAAATTGCGCAACCGACAGAGCCTACGGATCTCTTTGTGGAGACCCGTAATATTGGGCTTTTGCCGAGATTTATAGAATGTATTGATAACCTCAATAATGACAGCCTCGGTCTCCTCCGGCAATCGGCGGGATCCATTCTTCATACCGGCGGGCTGAGCAACCAGTGAGCTGGTCACCGGGTGCGCCTTGTAAGCCCGTATCAGYTCATAAAGGCGGCTCCGTTTTACACCAAGGTCCTGACAAGCACGATAGAAATCGCCACGGTTCATGCGAGCGGCCGCCAAGAGCCTACGGATGACAGCTTCTCTCGCCACTGCTTCTTCCCAAGTGGCATCATCAAGGGCATCTCTGTCGGGCCGATCCATCGTCTAAACCTCCGGTTCAAAGTTTATTCAACAAATTACTATCAAGAATCCACCCTTTCAGCTAGAATCCACCAATGAACCGTGACCCAGCAATAAGACAATTCAATGACTTAAAGTCCACTAATGAAACAAGAATGACAGTAACAAAACCCAACCAAAGCAACGAGAAATCGATCTCAGCGGACCCTGGCATACAGATACTTGCTCAGATGGACGACAGCGATCATCACGAGAACACCGAGATAGATATCCCGCTTGATGTTGCCGGATCAGGCTCACTTGAGCGACTTGTCGAGACCGCTCGTGATTATGCCAGTCAGGCAACGGCCGAGAACACTAATCTCGCCTATAAGAAGGACTGGGCGCACTTCGCCAGCTGGTGCCGGCGCAAAGGCGCAGATCAGTTCACTCCGGATCCCCAGATGATCGGGCTCTACATCGCCGACTGTGCCGCGCCGCAAGATGGCTCCCCTCCCCTTTCGGTTTCGACGATCCAACGGCGCCTGTCCGGATTATCATGGAACTATCAGCAACGTGGGCAATCGCTCGATCGTAGAGATCGACACATTGCCACGGTGCTTGCAGGAATCCGGCGCAAACACGGTAAACCGCCTCAACAGAAAGAAGCGGTGCTGGCCGAAGACATTTTGGAGATGGCCGCGTTTCTCAACTACGGTCTCCGCGACATGCGCGATCGGGCCATCCTGCTTATCGGCTTTGCTGGCGGTTTGCGACGCTCGGAAATCGTCGGTTTGGACATAGGACGGGATGAAACTGAAGACGGTCGCGGTTGGATTGAGATCGAGGAAAAGGGGGCCATGCTCTTCATTAAATCGAAGACTGGTTGGCGCGAAGTTGAAATAGGCCGTGGCTCGTCTGAGACCACCTGCCCCGTCGCAGCACTCGAGCAATGGTTACATTTTTCCAAGATCGTACATGGGCCAGTGTTCCGGGCCGTAAGCCGRGACAATACAAAGGCWACAGCAAACCGCTTATCAGACAAACACGTCGCTCGGYTGATCAAGCGCTGCGTRCTTGAAGCTGGCATCCGAACCGATCTACCAGATGCGGAACGCGTGAAGCTYTTTTCYGGTCACTCRCTTCGTGCTGGACTCGCATCRAGCGCMGARRTCGATGARCGATATGTTCAAAARCARCTGGGTCATGCTTCTGCTGAAATGACCAGACGTTATCAGCGCAGACGTGATAGGTTTCGTGTAAACCTTACAAAAGCTGCAGGCCTCTAATCTGGCATAGTTTCCTGTTTATAGGGAATATCAATGTACAGCTGATCATCGTCCAAACGTTGAGCAAAGATCCCTTCTCGCTCTGCCATCGCTTCCACAACATCACCCAGATCTTCAAATTTCTTCATATCCGGCCAGTCAGCATAACGTTCCATGAGGTCTTCTAAAGCCATCGACAAATCATCAAAATCATCGTTATAGACGCTATTGCTCAAAGCGGATTGAAGTTCAGGAAACTCGTTCATCTCCCGACCGATCCCGTGCAGCGCCCCAAGAAAATAACTGGCATACTTCAACAAATTGCAGAGATGGCCATACACGCTACAAATAACTTCATCGACATTGGAATGTATTCGATATGATTTGATGGCTTCAATACAATTGGCTTTCGTTGACGCCAGAACAGAAATAAAAGTCTCTGCATACCCATCAAGCGGGTCATATCCGATGTTACCGCAAATGCGGCAGACCATGTATTCCTCCCAGCTCGCCAGAATAAACTGCCATCTTAAATTGTCTACAACGTCAGAGTGTTTATGTTGAAGCAGCCAACCTGGAAATACGTCATCAAACGACGCGGTAACTTCAACGTGTGCACTTTCATGAACTAGTAAGTGTAGCGAAGTGTTAAATGCTTCGGTCTCCTGGCCTTCTTCCTCCAAAATTCCAAAAATATATGGAGCGTTGAACACCATGTGGGAAAGCACTTTTCCATTTCGCATCACGCAAGGCGTCATAGCAACACCAATCGCTACGTCCTTGGTGGCCGTTAAAACATGATTTGTTTGATATCCACGATCGAGTTCAACAAGCGATTTGTCATAATCGTGCGAGATTGTCAGACCATCTAATTTTGTGAGATCAATATCCCTACTGATAACAGCTAAGGTGCTCGCTGTTTTGTAAAGCAGTGACTTTGCAAATTCCTCGTCAGCAAAATTATGTGCGCTCATCGACAAATCTGCACGCAGAGTAACATCAGTCGGCAGTTTGCCCGCATTGTTTTTGGTTTTGTCTATCATCAGCTAACTCTCATTTCACTCATTCGACCATAAAAACTGCGATCTAGGTGCAATTCCCCTGCCTGAGCTTTTTCGACCATACCTCTCAGATAGCCGCCGGGAGATTTGACCTCACCGGTTGAGTGTTTGTCGAAGATCAAAGCCATAGTTGCCG
>JAESRU010000202.1 GCA_016764455.1 Hyphomicrobiales bacterium
GATCATTTTCCGCAACTCCCCGCAATGGTTCGTCTATATGGATCGCGATATTGAGGGCGAAGGCGATAGCCTGCGCGCCCGTGCGCTGAAGGCGATTGACGAGACCCGGTTTGTCCCAAAGGCCGGCCAGAACCGCCTTCGTGGCATGATCCAGGGGCGGCCGGATTGGGTACTGTCGCGCCAGCGCGCCTGGGGCGTGCCAATCGCTGTGTTTGTAAAAGAAGACGGAGAAATTCTGGTCGATGATGCGGTCAACCAGCGCATCATCGCCGCCTTCAAAACCGAAGGCGCCGACGCCTGGTTTGCCGATGGAGCGCGGGAGCGTTTCCTCGGCAAAGACTATGCGTCAAGTGATTGGGAGCCTGTGACCGACATTCTGGATGTCTGGTTCGATTCAGGTTCCACCCACGCCTTTGTGGTTGAAGCCCGCGACGATTTGAAAGTGACCCGCCCTGCCGATGGTGGTGATGATTATGTGCTTTATCTGGAAGGGTCGGACCAGCATCGTGGCTGGTTCCATTCATCCTTGCTGGAGAGTTGTGGTACCCGTGGCCGGGCACCATTTGACGCAGTTCTGACCCATGGTTTCACCATGGCTGAAGACGGCCGAAAAATGTCGAAATCCCTCAACAATCAGGTATTTCCGCAAAAAATCATCGAACAATATGGTGCCGATATTCTGCGCCTCTGGGTGATGAATACGGATTATGCCGATGACCAGCGAATTGGCCCGGAAATTGTCAAATCCAACGCCGACGCTTACCGTCGCTTGCGCAATACGATCCGTTTCATGCTTGGCAATCTTTCGGACTTTGACGAATCCGAGCGCGTCCCGGTTGAGGAAATGCCCGAATTGGAACGCTGGGTTTTGCATCGTCTCAGCACACTTGATGCGCCGGTTCGTGATGGCTATCGCGATTTTGGCTATCAGCGCCTGTTCACAACATTGTTCAATTTTTGCACGCTGGACTTGTCGGCATTCTATTTCGATATCCGCAAAGATACGCTTTATTGCGAACCGGCAACTTCGCTGGAACGCCGCGCCTGTCGCACCGTCTTGCACGAAGTTTTTCGCTGTGTTGTGCTCTGGCTGGCACCAATGTTGTGCTTCACCATGGAAGAAACCTGGCAGTCACGTTTTCCCGACGAAAACGACAGCGTCCATTTGCAACAATTTCCCGATAGTAAAATTCTGGCGGCATGGCGCAACGATGATCTGGCAGATAAATGGCGCGAAATTCGTGCCGCCCGCCGGGTCGTAACCGGTGCGTTGGAAATTGAACGCGCCGATAAACGGCTCGGGTCAAGCCTCGAAGCAAGCCCGGTCATGTATGTATCTGATCCAGCTTTACTGGCCGCACTCGAAGGCCTCGATATGGCGGAATTATGCATCACGTCCGGCCTGGAAATTTGCCCCCTTAAAGACGCACCAGAAGATGCGTATCGTTTGTCAGAGGCCAGCGATAAAGTTGCAGTTGTTGTGCATCATGCCGACGGTCAGAAATGTGGGCGCTGCTGGATGGTCCTTGAAGATGTCGGATCAGATGCCAGCCACCCGACAATCTGTGCCCGTTGCGCCAATGTTGTAGCCAATGTTGCAAGTTGAACGAGCAAGAGTTTGGTGCCTTCTGATTGCAGGAATAGCGTTTGGGCTTGATCAGCTGCACAAATACTGGATGCTGCATATCTTCGATATCGCGCAAAAGGGCCGCGTTGAAATAAGTTCATTTTTCGATCTTGTGCTGGTCTGGAATCGCGGCGTCAGTTACGGYCTGTTTTCCAGTAATGGTGAAACCACACGGATTATTTTGATTGTTCTGACGTTTCTGGCTGTTGCCGCAATTCTCATCTGGATGTTCCGTACTTCATCCAATTTTACGGCGCTCGCCCTCGCCTTTATCGCGGGCGGTGCTGCCGGAAATCTCGCAGACCGAATAATTTATGGCGCAGTGGCTGATTTTTTCTCGTTTCACGCATTCGGCTTCAATTGGTATGTTTTTAACCTTGCTGACACGGCAATAGTTGTCGGCGTCGCYGGACTGATCTATGAATCATTGTTTATCCGTCACAAAAGTGCCGCAAACGACCAATAACTGCGATATAACATATTAAAAATGCGGTTTGGGACCAGTGAATCCAGATATGGTAATGAGTAATTTCAGTATGCAAAATCACAAGACCCGCTTGGCCTTGAGCCTTGTAGGGGTGTCCTTCATATTGCTTGGCGGCTGCTCACGACAGCAATTCGACAATATTGCAGGTGGCGACATTACAAAATCCGCCACCAATGCGCTTTCCGTGATTATGGGCGTGGATATTGTGGATGAYTCAGGGCCAAGAGAAGGTCAATTGGACCCGCGTTCGCCCCTGGTATTGCCACCTGGTGGCCGCTTGCAAGCGCCAACTGACAAAGAACGTGATACCGCTCTACTGACATCGCAATGGCCAGATGATCCCGACGAGCGCGCACGCCGCGAAGCCGAGGAGCAGGCACGGTTGGATTCAGTACGTGATATTAAAGAGGAAACACGGCTTCCTGGTGCCATCTCTACATCCCAGCCGCTGTCTCTCGAAGAATTGTCGGCAGGTGCAATCGCGCGCGATCCAAATTATTCCGCTGCCGAAGAAGTAAGAAGCCGTCAGCTTGCGTCCCGGGCTATGACCCCTGAAGAATTGCTGGAGCGGCGTCGAGGCTCGAACCAGCCGGCGCAACCCCCTGGGCCTCCGGTCAAGGATGCAGCAACGCATGGCGCTCAAATTCCGACCGCAGCAACACCCGCAAATCCTACCGAGCGACAATTGGTTGTCCCGCCGAATATGCAGGATGCACCTCCCGCTGGAGGCGGAATCGAAGCGCAAGAACGCCCCAGCGTATGGCGTCGGATGCAGTTTTGGCGCGACGATTCTTGATCGAATTTTTTCATAAATTCAATTCAGTCTTTGACAGCGCGATCACAGCGACTATCTTCTCTTTCGGGTGGCGGTCAGTACCTATTTGGCGTGTATCCTTGAGGGAGGAAATCACTTGACGACTTACAGGCGAATGTTGCGGGCATCGTTATCCCTGGTCGCTATTTTCTTATTTTCAGCTGTTCATGACGCTGGCGCGCAAACCCAAAGATTTGCGCCTGATGCGGTAACCTTCAATCTTGAAAACGGGATGCAGGTTGTCGCCATCCCCGATCACCGCGCGCCTGTTGTAACCCACATGGTTTGGTACCGGGTCGGGTCAGCGGATGAACCGTCTGGCAAAAGCGGAGTTGCGCATTTTCTCGAACATCTCATGTTCAAGGGAACGACGGCCAATCCTGACGGCGCGTTTTCAGCGCGTGTTGCCCAAATAGGCGGTCAGGAAAATGCTTTCACATCAACTGACTATACCGGGTATTTTCAGCGGGTTGCCAAAGAATGGCTGCCCCTGATGATGGAATTTGAAGCCGACCGGATGGCCAATCTAGTGCTCAATGAAGCCGAGGTGGCCAGCGAGCGCGATGTGATCCGTGAGGAACGCCGCTCCAGAGTGGATAATAATCCAGGGTCACAACTGGGCGAAGAATTGCAAGCCGTGCTCTACCGCTCGCATCCCTATGGTCGCCCAGTAATTGGATGGGAACACGAGATCGCAGCGCTCAATCTTGAGGACGCGATTGATTTCTACAATACCTATTATTCGCCAAACAACGCTATTTTGATCGTTGCCGGTGATGTTGACCCAGAAGAAGTTCTTGAGTTGGCCGAAAAATATTACGGCCCGCTGGAGCGCCGCGCTGAATTTGGCCCGCGCGTACGGGCCATCGAGCCAGCCCATCGTGGCCCGCGACGCATTGAAATTAGCAACGAATTGGTGCGTCAACCAAGTGTGCAGCGTTTGCATGACGTACCGAGCTATACAACGGCCCCCGCTGGCGACGCCGAAGCACTTGATATGCTTGCTGAAATTTTGGGCGGTGGTACAGCAAGCCGTCTGTATCGGGCATTGATAATCGATCAACGTGTCGCAACTGGCACGTCGGCCTGGTATTCTTCTTCTGGCCTCGATTCCGGGAAATTCGGTTTCTATGCGTCGCCACGTCCTGGCACTGAACTTGTTGATCTGGAAGCAGCTATTCTTGAAGTGATCAACAATATCAAGGCGAACGGCGTTACCGAACAGGAAGTTATTCAGGCCCGCACCAACCTGGTAGCGGCGGCCGTATTTGCCCAGGATAGCCAATCGGCACTGGCCCGGGTTTTCGGTGTCGCACTGACAACCGGCCAAACCGTGGAAGATGTCCAGGACTGGCCCAACCGGATCGCCCAGGTGACCGCTGCCGATATCCAACGCGTAGCGGAAATGTATCTGGACCCGATCAGGTCGGCGACCGGCTTTCTCCAAATCACTTCAAGTGCGAATTAGGATTTTTTGCAAACCATGACCAAATCCAATTCCAGGTTACATTTTGTGCACCCAGCTTTGGCACAATTGGCCAGCAAATTTGTTGCCATATTTGCGATCACAATCGCACTCAACTTTGCTGTTTTGAATTACGCCAACGCCACAAAAATTGAACGAGTTGTTAGTCCCGGCGGCATCGAGGCCTGGCTGGTGGAGGACCATTCGCTTCCGCTTATTACATTCAAGTTCGCTATGGAAGGCGGCGCGGCACAGGACCCGGACGGAAAAGCCGGGCTTGCCAACCTGGTTTCCGGGTTGATCGATGAAGGCGCTGGCGAAATGGATTCCCAGGCCTTCCAGGGCAGACTCCAGGAACTGGCGATCAGCCTTCTTTTTCAAGCAAGACGGGACACTTTTGAAGGCAGCCTGAAGACCCTGACCGAGTATAGCGAAGAAGCGTTTCGCCTTTTGCGGTTGGCACTGAACGAACCGCGTTTTGACGACGAACCTGTTGAGCGTATCCGCGCCCAGGTGCTGACGGGCAT
Organism: Hyphomicrobiales bacterium; assembly: GCA_016764455.1. Taxonomy (GTDB): domain Bacteria; phylum Pseudomonadota; class Alphaproteobacteria; order Rhizobiales; family NORP267; genus NORP267. The sequence goes on from JAESRU010000202.1 coordinate 4,921, forward strand.
CCGCGCCAGCCTGCAAAGCCCAAACGAAATTGCCAGCCGTGCCTGGATGAATATTGCCCTGCCGGGTCATATTTATGCGCGCGAATTGAACGGCACAATCGATAGCGTGAACGCCATAACCAATGACGATTTACGCGGTTATGTTGCCCGCGTTATCGCCAAGGATAGATTGATGATTTCAGTGGTCGGCGATATCGATGCAGCCCGCCTGGCACCACTCCTCGATCAAATTTTTGGTGACCTGCCTGATGCAGCCACCCTAACCGATGTGGAAAATGCCACCCCGGTTGCAGGACCTGTATTAGATATTATCGAAATGGATATCCCCCAGGCGATTGTGCGTTTCGGACATGCCGGTCTGGCTCGCAACGATCCGGATTTTATCCCGGCCTATATCGTCAATCACATTCTTGGGGGGGGGAGTTTTTCATCCAGGCTTTATGCCGAAATCAGAGAAAAGCGGGGCCTAGCCTATTCCGTCTATTCCTATTTATTTCCGCTGGATCATGCAGCATTTTTCTCCGGTGCCGTCGCCACCCAGAACGAGCGGGTAGGGGAAACAATTTCGACATTGAAGGAAGAAATTCTCCGGATGGCCGAAACGGGCCCAACCGAAGAAGAGCTTGCGAGCGCGAAGTCTTTTCTGATCGGGTCGTACCCGCTCCGGTTTGATACCGGTGAAAAAATCGCTGAGCAGCTTATCGGTATTCAGCACGCGAATCTTGGCATAGAATACATCAATAATCGCAACGGTATGATTGACGCTGTGACGATTGAGGATGTGCGCCGTGTGGCGCGCGACCTCCTCATGGCAGACAATTTGATCATTACCATTGTAGGAAGACCTGTCGGCGTCACTGAGATCAATATAGACGGCTGATGTAATCCGCGAGCGGGAGCGGCCTTGTCAGAATTATTTACACATTCCATCGAATTATGTCTTGAAACTGCCATTGGCAGCAGTGGCCTGACAGAGGCAGATCTCAATTTAGAGGTTTCGCGGACCGCAGACATTTTGGCGCGGTTGCGGGACGCCCGCGATAGCGCGTCGATGCCATTGCTTACCATGCCCTCAAATATCGACGATCTGGATGAGATAATTGCTGCAGCCGAAAAAATACGGGCGTCATCCAGCGATGTGATTATTTGCGGGACCGGAGGCTCGAGCCTTGGCGGTCAGGCGCTAGCCCAGCTGGCTGGATGGCACATACCGGCCGGCGCCGAAACCAGGGCATTGCGGGGGCGTCCCTATCTGCATTTTCTGGATAATATCGATGCGTCTAGCTTTGACAGTCTGGTTTGCAAGCTTGATCTGACAACAACCCATGTGATTGTCATTTCGAAATCCGGTACAACTGCTGAAACCTTGTCCCAGGCAATATTGTTGCTGACCGAATTTCAGCGCCATGGTCTTGGCGAAAAAATAGGTGAGCATTTTTGCGTTATCACCAAGCCCGATGCCATCGAGGATAATGGGCTCCGGCGATTGGCSGCGAAGTTTTCCATGTCRGTCATCGATCATCCCGCAGMTTTGGGRGGCAGRTTTTCTGTGCTGTCTTGCGTCGGATTACTTCCCGCCGCCATAGCCGGTCTTGATATTACCGCTATTCGGCGCGGTGCCGCCAACACTCTGGATGCTGCTTTGGATGCTACAACGCCGCATGAATCTGCCCCGGCATTGGGCGCGGCGACGGCTGTTGCATTGTCTCGGGAWTTTGGAATTAGCTGTTCGGTTCTGTTTGCCTATGGCGACCGGTTGGAACGCTTCACCCGCTGGTATGTTCAGCTTTGGGCCGAGAGCCTTGGCAAAGACGGCTTGGGCACAACACCGCTGGCGGCGCTCGGGCCAGTCGATCAACATAGCCAGTTCCAGCTTTTTCTCGATGGTCCCGCTGATAAATTTTATACCATTCTAGCAACCAATGCCCGGGGCAAAGGCCAGATCATAGATCCAGATCTGGCCCTGGAAGCCGGGGTGAAAAACCTTGCCGGACACGCATTGGGTGATCTGGTTGAATCGATGCAGCGTGCCACTATCGAGACCCTTGCGCGTAAAGGCAGGCCGGTGCGAGAATTGTTCGTTGATTCGCTCAATGAAGAAGCCATGGGCGGGCTGATGATGCATTTCATGCTGGAAACAATCATCGCCGCTGAATTGCTGGGTGTTAACCCGTTTGATCAACCTGCCGTTGAAGAGAGCAAAGCCCTGGCACGGGATATGCTCACCGATTTGTAAATTCACATCTAAGGAGTGGCTGTTTTGGCCATCCGTAAACTCTCGGATTCAGTAATTAACAGGATCGCCGCCGGTGAGGTGGTTGAACGCCCGGCCAGCGCCGTCAAGGAATTGGTCGAGAACGCGCTCGATGCTGGTGCTCGCAATGTGGAAATCGTTGTCGAAGCCGGGGGGCTCACACTGATCCGGATTGTCGATGACGGCCACGGCATGGACGAGAGCGATCTCGCTCTGTCGATCGAGCGCCACGCCACATCAAAACTCAACGACGAAGAATTGCTGCGAATCAACACGCTTGGGTTCCGGGGGGAAGCACTGCCATCAATCGCTTCTGTGGCAAAATTGACGATCACCACCCATGCGAAAGACACAGCACACGCCTGGGAGTTGACCGTAAATGCCGGGCGAAAATCTCCGATCCGGCCCAGTTCATTGCCGAGAGGAACGCGGGTTGAAGTGGAGAATTTGTTTCGGCCAACCCCCGCCCGGCTCAAATTTCAAAAATCAGAGCGCTCGGAAAACGCAGCCATTGCTGACGTAATTARGCGTCTTGCAATGGCCAACCCGGAAACCGGGTTTTCTCTAACAACAGGAGAGCGGAAATCGCTCACTTTGCCACCGGCAACGGGCCTGTTTGATGATGCCCGCCTGGCTCGGTTATCGAAAATAATGGGGGCAGAATTTGCCGAAAATGCCCTTAAAATTGATGCAATCCGTGAGGGTGTCAGGCTGACAGGRTATGCCGGATTGCCAACGCTCAACCGGGCCAATGCCGGAATGCAATATCTGTTTGTGAATGGCAGACCGGTACGCGACAAATTACTGTTTGGTGCGGTGCGCGGGGCATATGCAGATGTCTTGCATCATGGCCGACACCCGTTATTGGCTTTGTTCGTCGATCTGCCGCCTGTGGATGTGGATGTGAATGTACACCCGACAAAAGCCGAGGTTCGATTTCGTGACCCGGGCCTTGTGCGTGGGTTGATTGTGGGCGCATTGAAGGCTGCATTGCACAATGCCGGTCACCGCGCCTCTACAAGTGTTGCTTCAGCGTCGTTGGCGGCGTTCCGGCCTGGACAGGCGTTTGCAAATCAGGCTTACCCATCAGGCAGTCCGCCCGCAGGAGGCAATCCGCCGGGCTTTTCTGAAGGCAGTAGCGGGATGCAAGCCGCTGGAACCCTTGGCTTTGGAGATCAGGCATCAAGCGGCGATATTGCACCCTCGCTCGCCGCCCCGTCAGCCGACCAGCTCGATCGGCCATTGGGCGCGGCACGGGCGCAAATTCACGAAAATTATATTGTCAGCCAGACCCGCGATGGCCTGATTTTGGTTGACCAGCACGCCGCCCATGAGCGCATCGTATTTGAAGCGATGAAAGCGTCATTGGCAGCATCCGGCGTCGCCAAACAGATGCTTCTGATCCCGGAAATTGTTGAGCTTGATCCAGCGGAAGCAGACCAGCTAATGGCGCGGGCACCGGAATTGGCCGATCTGGGTTTGGTGATCGAGCCCTTTGGCAACGGGGCAATTTGCGTGCGTGAAGTGCCTGCATTGCTGGGTGAAATTGATATTGCCGGGTTGATCAAGGACCTGGCCGCTGATCTGGCCGATATCGAAATGACGGTCGGCTTGAAGGAAAAACTGGAAGATGTCTGTTCTACCATGGCGTGCCACGGCAGTGTCCGGTCCGGGCGTCGGCTCAATGGTCAGGAAATGAATGCACTTTTGCGGCAAATGGAAGCAACGCCGTTTTCCGGCCAGTGCAATCATGGCCGCCCGACTTATGTGGAATTGAAGCTCGCCGATATCGAACGGCTATTTGGTCGGCGGGGCTAGAAATCGTTATGCTTCTTCCAACAAGGACATAAAGATAATCTCGCTTTCCCCCTGCTTGCGCCGATCCTGTTCAACAAACCCGTGTGGCGGCRCAAATTTCGCAGCWGYACTKTCTTCCACCATGATGGTTGCRTYGTCYGCKATCCAGCCGCCGTCGCGACARGCGATAAGGGCCTTGGTYGCCAAATTYTGRYCRTAAGGYGGGTCGGCAAAAATCATYGAGAATTGCCCGGATTTTCCAGCAATTCCCAGTTTTGTGGCGTCGCGCTTGAAAAGTCGCGTTGTACCTCCAGCTCCAAATGTATCGATATTCTGCCGGATCAAGCCGCGCGATATAGCGGCATCATCGACAAACAACACAAATTTTGCGCCCCGCGACAGAGCTTCAAATCCAAGCGCACCGGTACCCGCAAATAAATCAAGAACCCGCGCATCGGGAACCGGATCGTCAAATTGGCCGTGGGACAGAATATTGAAAATGGTCTCACGCAACCGGTCGCTGGTGGGCCGCACTCGTTGATCTTTGGCCGCCGGGCTGGCGAGATTGCGCCCGCGATATGCGCCGCCTACGATCCGCATTAGCGCACCGGGACCTTGAGCCCGGCATCGTGAATGCGCTTCTTGCCAAGTTGATCCAGCAACACTTGCGGCGCRATCTCTTCTACTTCTCCAACTTTCAGGCCACCAAGAATGAAAGGGCCGTAGGAAACCCGGATCAACCGGTTCACGGTGAGATCAAGGCTGCGAAGGACATTCCTGACTTCCCGGTTTTTCCCCTCTTTGAGTGTCACCATCAGCCAACTGTTATGGCCTTGCTGGCGCTCCAGCTTTGCTTCAATGGGTCCGTACTTTATACCTTCAACAACCGTTCCGCGAGACAGTCGCTCCAGCGCCTTTTCCGATACC
>JAESRU010000203.1 GCA_016764455.1 Hyphomicrobiales bacterium
CGAGCGGATTTTCCATCATTGGTGCGCGGGAAACGCATGCATTCCTCGCCCGCCAACCCGTCACTATGATTTGGGGGGTAGGAAAAGCCATGGCGAAAAGACTCGCACAAGACGGGATTACGTCGATCGGTCATTTGCAGCGCATGGATGCATCCGTATTGGGTAAGCGATATGGCGAGATGGGACTGCGCCTAGCAAGGCTGTCACAAGGCAAAGACGCCCGCACTGTCAAACCAGACCGCGAGACAAAAAGCGTTTCAGCAGAAACCACACTCAAGATAGCAACAACTCTCTGGGTTGGTCTTTTCGCGGGCCGGCGGGCGCACTATGTTTAGTGCTCATGATTGCCGTGACACTAGAGGAACATACCCGATGAAAGCCATCGCAGTATATGAAGCGCTCCCTGCCAACAACCCAAATTGCTTCGTCGATGTCGAGCTTGACACGCCGGTTCCGACTGGACGCGATGTTCTTGTTCGGATTGATGCAATTTCAATCAATCCGGTCGATTCAAAGGAACGGCTCGATATTGAAGGCCGCCTGGATCAGCCACTCATTCTGGGGTGGGATACTTGCGGAGAAGTTATCTCAGTTGGCGAGGGCGTTCAGAATTTCAAGCCGGGCGATATGGTGATATCTGCGGGGGATATTACGCGGCAAGGCTGCTATGCGGAATTTCAACTGCTCGATGAAAGGATCGTCGGACACAAACCCGAAGGGCTTTCCAATGAAGAGGCGGCCACCTTGCCGTTGACCACTTTGGTCGCTTGGGAGTCGCTGTTTGATCGACTGGAAATTCCAAACGACAAAGATATTACTCCAGCATTACTGATAATTGGTGCTGCGGGTGGTCTTGGTTCAATGGCCATTCAATTTGCGCGGCAGTTTTCAACCTGCACAATTATTGCAACGGCCTCCCGCCCGGAAACCCAAGAATGGTGCGCAAAATTGGGAGCGCATCATGTGATCGATCATTCAGGCGACTTGCAAGAGCAACTGAAAACCATTGGGTATGAAACCGTCCCTTACATTCTAAACTGCAGCAACAATGCTCCTTATTGGGAGATGATGAGCAAGATGGTGTCTCCCGAGGGGGCAATCTGCCTGGTTGCCAGCACAAAGGCCAAACTGGATTTGGACCTCTATATGGCCAAGAGCGTTCGGATCAATTACGAGCTGATGTTTACGCGGTCGCTCTTCGGCACCGAGAAAATGTCCCTCCAAGGAGACCTGCTTACCAGACTTTCGACAATGATTTCTGATGGAACCATTCGCCACGTGATGACAGAGAATTTCGGCCCAATGACCACCGATTCTTTGGCAAAGGCACACGCTCATATCGAGAAAGGCCGTATGCTGGGAAAATTGGCCCTTTCAGGCATTCGAAAGAATTAGCTCGAAGTATCAACTCGGGTTCGCGATCTATTGAGACGAACGATTTCGCGGCGAGGAACTTCCGCTTCGGGTCATAAGCAGGCCTCGATAGGCATGCGGAAGAGCGTCCGCTAGGCGCGGCAAAGCAGACATCAACAGAGCCGGCTGCTCAAACCGAATGGGTGTCTTCCCATTCGTAGAGCCGGGAAAATATTGCGTTCGGTTCCACGTCGGTTGCACTCACGCCCCGACACAATTTTTGACGAGATTGCGCTAAATTGAATGAAATCTCACAAACCCACTTTGGCCCTTTACGATCCCCGGCTTCCARCAATCTCGTTCAATTGCGTCAATTATGTTCGAATATTCTTCACTAGCGGAGCACCGCGAACSCTCCCTTGCCAAGGTTGGGGTCGTGAGTTCGAATCTCATCGCCCGCTCCAAATTTCCGGTTGTAAAAGCAGYGTTATAACAGGCCCTTAGGGGCCTGTTTTGCTATCTCCAGTTGAAAAAACATATGTGGTTGCAGGATTTTAGAATTCACRCGATAGCCTTTGAGATTGGCGTGCCTGGAACGGCGGATCGTGCGTTTGGCACGCAGATGCTCAAGCAACCCCTTCTTCAACACGCCTCGGGCCTGAATATACAGGCTTCGATATATCGTCTCGTATGACACTTGTTTGCGCGCCTCTTCCGGAAAGGTGCGTTTAAGTCAGCCGGCAATCTGCTCCGGTGACCATTTGTGGCGCAGCTTTGCCGATGCTGCGTGGCTCAAAGACGAAAATATCGCGGCCATCTGTTGAGCCCACCGCCAATAGGCGACATTGAAGCGCTCAATTGGGCACGATTGCTTGTAGCGTAAATTCGCCGTACTTCGGTYATCCCAGGATATCGCATAAGGGCCAAAGCGGACCAAAAGGATCGGCGCGTTTGACGTCCCTTCAGTGCCAGCAACGGACTATCTGAATTGGCAACGAACACCTTGGTTTTGATAATTTGGAGATATTTTCTCGTTGATATTTACGTGGGAGACCATGAGAAAAAATGGTGAACTTGAGCCAAGGGGAAAGCTTGGCCCGCTTAGCTATCCGAACTTAAGCGCCCGGGACATGTTGACGCTTTGAGTTTGATAAGCGCTGATCCATTTTTTCAACTTGTCCAWWKKNNTCSGTTKKGMTWTSRGAAAACCCTGCAAATGGTCGACATCGCGGTGGGCGACAAATTCCCAATCTTCCATTTTCTCGATACCTTCGGCAACCAAGCGCATCCCCAATTTCTTGCCGAGGTCAATGCAGGCTTCGGCCCCCGCTTTGGCGCTATTGTCGATCATTGCATTCGTTATAAACGAACGATCAATTTTTAATTCCGAAAACGGAAATTCGCGCAAAACTTCCAAATTTGAATAACCGGTTCCAAAATCGTCGATCGACAATTCAAAGCCCATCATTCTCAGCCTGGCCAAGACCTCCATCGGGTCAGCTTTTTGTTCGAGTAATTGGCTCTCAGTTATTTCGAATGTGAAATTCGATCGTACGAGGCCATGGGTGGAAATATTGACGGCAATTTCATCCGGTAAAAGAAGATTGTTCAGGACCGCCACACTGAGATTGATCGCAATTTTGAAATTGGGATCGATTCTACGCCAGGTATCTGCATTGCTGCAGGTGGCATTGATGATGCAAGATGTGAGGTCATATATTTGGCCAGAWTCTTCGGCCAGGGGGATAAATTGGTCTGGWCCAATTAGGCCGCGTTCCGGGCATATCCAGCGTGCAAGGGCTTCGACGCCAACGAGCTTGCCTGTCGCAACTTCGATTTTCGGCTGGTAGAAGGATGTGATCTGATTTTTTGCAATCGCGTCGCGCAACTGTCCCTCAGTTATCTTTGCAACATTATTGGCAATTTCAGGGTTTAGGTCTCTAAACGATTCTATAATTACTCGATCAAGCTCGTCGTAATTTACAGGCTTTGACAGGGCCCCCACCAAATTCAGATTGTGCGATGAAGCCATTCTGGCCGCTAGGGATAAGATTGACCGATCTTCGCCACTGAGAATCGCGATGTTTCCGGAATACTGGCACTCCGAGATATTTCTTAGAAACTGTACACCATCCATCCCCGGCATATTCAGATCACAAAGTATGAAATTCAAATCGCCAGCTAGTCGCTTGGCGACCTCAACAGCTTCGATGCCATTGGTCGCCGTAAAAACCTTTTCGGCACGGCCGTCCAGAAAAAAACTTTCCAGAACCGCAAGCAAAATTGGGTCGTCGTCGACGAGCAAAACGTGCTTCATAACTGGCGTGGATATACTCATCAAATTCTACAGCTCCCAACAAGCCTGAAAACGTAAACGGAAACAATGAACCCATATTTAATATGTATGCTGATTGTTGGGTCCCAATTATGCTGCATTGCGTAATATTTCGATATGCGCCAACACCTGCTGCAATTCCATTCCGATTTTTCTGATACCAGTTTGTGGATCAAGTTGCGGGTTTTCCTTGGCATCCTTCTCAAGATGGTTGCAAGCCTCAAACAGGCGCTCGGCACCGATGTTGCTCGACATGGACTTGATTGCATGGGCCGTGGTCGCAATATCGTCTACAGAGAGGGGGCTTTCTCTAGGGCCAAATTCTTCAAACGCGACAATCACATGCTTCACGAACATACCGAGAATGCGCTCAATCATTGCATTGCCTTTACCGGGTTGAAAGCTGGCAATCGTATCCAGCACGGACACGTCTAGAATCGCCTTGCCATCTTGTTTGGCTTTTTCCGCAGGCTGTGCTGGTGGGTCATCGAGGACCTGTGGCTTAGGGTCTGATGGTTCTCTCAGTTTATCGGGGCATAGGTCTGAGAGGCATTCGGCGATTTCGATAATGTTGAATGGTTTGGTGATATAGCGGTCCATGCCAGCGCTTTTCCAAGCATCGACCGGTCCGCCTACCACGTGCGCCGTCAACGCCACGATCGGCACACGGCGCTTTCCGGATTCCTGCTCCCAATCTCGGATATGGCGGGTAGCATCAAATCCATTCATTTCAGGCATGCTGCAATCCATCAGGATCGCATCAAAAGTACTTTCTTTGATGGCATCAACTGCTTGTTTGCCGTCGGCAACAAGTACGGTTTCAATCGATAACTGGCTAAGCGCCTCTTTGGCAACTTCGAGGTTTACGGGGCTATCGTCGGCGACAAGAACCCGCATGCCCGCGAACTGGAGAAGTTCGGTGTGCGTGGATTTTTTGCTGTCGAGTAGTGATTTGCCGAGCGGTTTGCCGTCCTCCAGCCTGTCCATAAGATCATGAAAATCATTGCGGTCGATGGGGCACATGGCCAAGTCGTGAGCCTTCCCCGACCGAATGACGTCTTCACCGTTGGAACTGCCGGGCTGGTCGATGCAGACCATAAATGGATTTAGCGCGTCTTCGCCCTGAGCGCCATTAATCTGGTCAAGGATTTGCGCCGGCGCGAACACAACCTGGATATTCGACAAGTCGGCTTGCTCAAATTCTTCCTGCGCCATTTGGCAGACTTCGATATTACGATCTGTCAGATAACGGACTATGGAATCCGAAGTTGCTGCACCTTCGTAGCAGATCACCGCGTTACGAATTGATTGCGTTTCAGCCTTGTTCGAGAGCGCTGTGGAGGCGTCAACAATTTTTACAGAAATTGAAAACTGGAAGGTTGATCCGCGCCCGTCTTCGCTTGTGACAGAAATTTCGCCACCCATCGCCCGAACCAGGCGCTGACAGATTGCGAGCCCAAGCCCGGTGCCGCCAAATCGCCGGGTGGTTGACTGGTCCGCCTGCGAAAATGACGCAAAAATACTGTCGAGTTTATCTTCAGGAATGCCTATCCCCGTGTCAGACACGCTGAATTGCAGTTCAGCGTGTCCTATGTCTGCTTCACTTGCGATGCTTCGAACTTCAATGAAAACCTGTCCGGTTTCGGTGAACTTGAGAGCGTTGTTGACCAGATTGGAGATGATTTGGTTGAGTCGAACCGGGTCGCCTTCGATCGAATTCGGGACGTCAGCATTAATATAGGCAGCGATATCAAGACCTTTGGAGGTAGCGCGTTCCCAAAACAAACTCAGGACATGATTAATAGTTTCGGACGGATCAAGCGGAACGGATTCGAGATCCATCTTTCCAGATTCAATTTTCGAAAAATCCAGAATATCGTTGATGATTGCCAACAAGCTTTCACCCGAGCGAACAATGACATCGGCGTATCGCTTATGTTGCGGCGGCAGATCGGTTCGCGAAAGCAGATCGGCCATGACCAAAACACCATTCATGGGCGTTCTGATTTCGTGGCTCATGGTTGCGAGAAAACTTGACTTGGCGGCATTTGCGTCTTCGGCGGTCTCTTTTGCCTTTTTGAGTTCAACGGTCCGGTTCTCGACCTCCGTTTCCAGGTTTTCTCGGTGCTGCTCCAACCGGACGTCGCGCAAACTTATCTGCCGCATCATGTTGTTAAACGCTTCAACCAGCAGTCCAGTTTCGTCATCGGATTTGAGATCAACAATTGTATTATAGTTTGCAGATTCCTGAATTTCCTGCATGCTATCTATCAGCTGGCTGATCGGCTTCGTAATTCGCGCCTGCAACCGGGTGGCGATCAGAATACCGGTAATAGCCGCCAATAATGCCGCAATCAGCCCGAATACAAGTTCGTCGATCAACCTGCTCAAAAGATCACTGGTATCGACAACAACGGTTATGGACCCAATTTCGCTTCCACTCTTGATTATAGGGACAGTGACTTGGAGGTTTGGCTTGAAGATGGCCGACAGGCCGATGTTGCGGGTAATAATGATAGCCGACCCTAGCTCTGCGAAAGAGCGGCCCTGGCTGTCTTTCACTTGCACCAGTTTGAAAGACGGAATGTTGGTAATGGCACGTAACGAGCGGAGCACCCCAATCTGATCACCTTCAGAAAGGCTTTCCGACACCGAGGCTGCAAAAATGAAAGCTGCCGCCTGGACTTCCGTTTCCTTRTCTTCGTTGAAGCGCTGAAATTCATTCCATGACGAGATAGAAATCGTGAGCAAGCTTGTGCAGGCGATGGCCAGCAACACGATTTTGATCAACCTGTAGCGGATTGGCTTTTTTACGCCGTGACGCTTCTTCACTTTGCGCTCAAACACAAACGCTCCTCGCTTTCATTCTGCGTGGGGCGATTCTTGGGCAAATAGGTTAATTTGAGCTTATGTATTTCTATATACGTAATATTAAGAAAACSAGAACAMRCTGRRYCTCAATTGGACACAAATTTGTATAAAATTGGGAGCCTCCTGATTTTGAGCGRCACAAAGATCAGAATTCTGGTCACAGATGATGACCATGTATTGAGAGCCGTGGCGCGATCAGCTCTAGAATCYCGTTYCTTTGATGTTAGCGAAGCCGGTGACGGCGAAGTCGCGATTTCGATACTCGAGGACAATTCGTTTGATTTCGTTTTGCTGGACATTGATATGCCGAAGGTCAACGGATTTGAGGTCATYGAGAAAATTCGTTCAAATCYTGCTACCAAAAATTTGCCTATTATGGTGATCACCAGCAGAAGCGATTTTGCTGATATCGAGCGYGCCTATGAACTCGGCGCAACGTCCTTCACCGTAAAGCCGATCGACTGGAATYTGCTGATCCATCAAATCCATTTTATCTTGCGTTCAAGCCGGATGGAAATTGCGCTGCGCCAAGCGGTGAACGCCGTTGAAGCAGTCAGCAGTTACAAAACAAATTTGCTGTCTATCATTTCCCATGAGTTGCGCACCCCCATTCACACCATCGTTGGCTACACAGAAATTCTTCGTACAATCCTTGATCGTACGGAGCTGGACAACACCCCCGCCCAATATCTGGACGAGTTAGACGCCGCCACAAAACGGCTGAATGGTAGTCTTGAGGATATTTTCTTCCTGGCTGGGGCCGTTGAAAACGGTCTGCAATTGAGCGAAGACTGTTACCAGATCGCGCCGATGATCGAAGACGTAATGGCCGCTTGGCGTTCAAATGCCGCTGAAAAAAATGTGGAATTGTTGTTCGAAAATTTGCTGCCAAAAGATGCCGAATTGAAATGTGATCAGGTCATGTTTTGCCGCGCCTTTGGCAATTTGGTTGATAACGCGATCAAATTTTCATCAAGCCATAGTACGGTGATTCTGTCGGTTGGATTTACCTCAAATGGCGACCTTGTTTGCAGCGTGCAAGACGAAGGGCCTGGTATACGCCCGCAGGTATTGGTCGAAATGCAGGAATTGTTCTCGCAGGGTGATATGTCCACGACGCGGGCTGTTGAAGGTTTGGGGCTTGGCCTCGCAATTTGCAAGTCTATCATCGAGAAGTTTGGTGGRCGCGTTATGATCAGGCCAAGAGAAATTGGCGGAACAATTGCTATGGTCATCTTGCCAGCCAGCATGAGCAAATCACTTGCAAATCCCGATAATAATTTTGTGAAATTGGTGCAACATGTGGCCTAAATTCAAAATACAGAAATCGTGCTTGAGTTTTAGCGGCAAATGGGCTGCAGTATTTTTGGGCCGCGCGCGAAAATTAACAACGGATAGACGTGGCAATATACTTGTAACTTCTGCACTTGCTTTACCAATAGTCGTGATGGTTGTTGGCGCCGTATTGGATCATGCGCTTGTCATATCGCAAGAATCCGACTTGCAGGCAGCTGTCGATGCTGCAGCCATATCCACCGCTCAGGAAATGAGTTTATCGGATGCCAATGCAACGCGGTTGACGGCTTCGGCACAAGCCGCTGTTGCATATAATCTGACTGGCGGCACTGGGCAAAGCGCCCTCAATGTTTCGATTGAAATCGATCAAAATAATATGACGGTTACCGTCAAGGCGGAGCAGAAGGTCGAGCAATTGTTCAGTGGCATGATATTCGACGTCAGTTCCGTAACCGCTTCCGCCCAGGCACAGGTTGTCGGGACGGTGCGGGTATGTGCCATAGGTCTTGAACCACGGCGTGCAGGCGCTATTGCGCTGAATGACAGTGCACGAATGACCGGAAACGGCTGTGCGATCTTTGCAAATTCTTCAAGCGCCAATGGAATTTTATCAAAAGGCCGATCTATCATTGAAGCGTCGTTAATCTGTTCAGCGGGTGGGTATATCGGCGGCGCGGGAAATTTCACCCCAGAACCCCTGACGGATTGCCCGCCATTTGAAGACCCCCTAGCCGGTCGACAAGAACCTAGGACAGGGCCGTGTATTGCAGACGAATTGGAAATTAATACCGGTCGGGTCACGCTCTCTCCAGGTACTTATTGTGATGGATTGAAAATCGGAGGTGATGCGATTGTTACCTTGCTTCCGGGCATTTATGTCATGAAGAACGGGCCCTTGATGGTAAAGAATGAAGCCGAATTGTTTGGGCAATATGTCGGGTTCTATTTTACTGGTGAGGATTCCACACTATTGTTTGAAGTGAATACGGTTATAGATCTCGAAGCGCCAAAAGATGGTCTCATGGCAGGYATTTTGATGTTCGAATCGCGTTCTGGAAATAGTAGAGAAAAACATGAGATTTTCAGCAATAATGCGCGGAATTTGTTGGGGACGATCTATTTCCCACGCGGCACGTTCTACGTCGATGCCAACGCACCGATCGCCGACCAGTCGGMCTATACGGTTATTATCGCTAACAGAATAGAACTCTATTCAGGCTTGGAACTTGTCCTCAACACCAATTATGGCGACACRGATATTCCGGTTCCCTCAGGCATTCAAGGCCGCACCCAAAATGTCATATTGACACAATAGGCCAGTAGCCTGGTTGTTCCGAAATATCTCACCAGAAAATCTGACACCTCGAATTATTTGTCTTCSMATTCGTAGAGCCGGGAAAATCTTGCTTTCGGTTCCACGCCGGTTACACTCACGCCCGACACAGTTTTTGACGAGATTGCGCTAAATTGAATGAAACCCCACAAACCTACTTCGGCCCTTTACGTGTCCCGGTTTCAGATGATTACAGGCCCCTCCGGGTCTGTTTTGCTTTTTACGGGCTGAAAATTGGAGATTGGACTTATGGCTGAACGACGGTGGTTGATTTACCTGTCAGGTGAAATTCATAGCGATTGGCGTGAGCGCATCATGTCTGGCGTTGCGAGTTTGGGATTGCCGGTTGATTTTTCAGCGCCGGTTACCGACCATGAAAGCTCGGACGATTGTGCTGTGGTGATTTTTGGCGCGGAACCGGATAAATTCTGGCACGACCGAAAAAGTGCACAACTAAATGCCATCCGCACCAGACG
>JAESRU010000065.1 GCA_016764455.1 Hyphomicrobiales bacterium
TGCTCGTTCTCTTCGTCGAAACGGTTGATGCGAATTTTCCACTCGATTGTTTAACCTGTGGCCAGTTTCTTGGCGTGCTTCATTACCGATCTCTTTCATGGCCGTCCGATAGGACCGAAGTTTATCCGTCACAATGATCTTTGGGCTGCCATATCGTTTCATTGCTTTGCGCAGAAATAGCAACGCCGCCTTGCGGTTCCGTCGCTTCGTGACAAACACTTCAAGGACTTCGCCTTCGTGATCAACGGCCCGCCATAGATAGTGGATTTCACCATTTATTCGGACGAATACCTCGTCCAGATGCCAGCGCCATTGCGACCAATTTCGGTGTAGTTCAGCTCGCTTTTTTCGGATCTCAGAGGCGAACAACTCGAAGTGAAAGCGGGAAACGGACATACATCATCACCGCCAGGCGGATAATCTCAGGCGAAGTCTTGAAATAACGGAAAAGATTTCTCATCCGACAAAGCAATGAAATGTCCCTACCCGCTCAAGTCATTTTCCCCTGACACTGCTAAATACCACCCTATTTTGACGGTTCTAGACGCCGGTACAGATACCCGATGCCGATCAGGCTTGCGCCAAGGCCTATGAATGTCCCGGCGCGCCACAGCCCTTCAAGGCCTGATAAATCAACCAGGAATACCTTGAACACGGCTATTGCTATCACACCCAATGCTCCCAGCCGCAAATCCCGGTGGGCGTATCGGAACCCGACTRCCAGCAGCGACAATCCGTAACCAATTATGACAAAGGAATAGCTGAAAAGCTCCGTTCGCCTCGCCCCGGAACTCCAGTTCCCGAGCAGATCCTCGTGTGGAAAGATATATCGGACCTGGAGGAGCAGATAAGCTAGGCCGCAAATCAGCGCCGCAACGCCATAAATACGGGAAACATTCAATTCCTCGTCTGCGCGCTCACTCCGGAAAGAAACCACGGCCGCAACAATTGCGGGTAGGAGAAAACCGGCCATGGCATTGTTGAAAAACAGCCACCCGGTTATCGACAGACTATAGGTGCAGGCCACCGCAAGAAGCACGCCCAGCATRGACGTTGAAAATCCCGCAGCCCCAATTGGCGATGGAGATAACGGAAAGCGCCAGYTTCCAATCGAGAAACCGTTCGACGCGAATGCGGCAACTGCCAGCATGACGCTGCCGTATATCCCGGCCTCTGCCATCGTGATCGGCAGGTCCGAAAACAATATTGGCCCATGAAAAAAGTGCCGGGATAGCAGGAAGGCCATGAGGCCCGCCAACGCGATGCCTGCGACCCGGAAATGACTACGCAAACGATCATAGTCTGCGCCGGTGAAATATGAGACAGCCAACAATCCAGCGGCAACAGGGGCATAGCCGAACAGGATGCGGTTGAAGATAACCGGCCCTTCAACAGGGATGCCATCCAGGATCGGGTTCCGCCAAAACCCCAACAGGAACAGGCTGAGCCCGATTGTCGCATACCCGAATGCTGGCAACCCAATGGGTAATATTTTGCTCCACCCCGCTTTGAACAGGGCAACCAACGCGCCAAGTAAGGCCAGCCAGACAAGAATGATCGAGATGGCTTCGTAATACCCGAGAATTGGTCGTGTCACTATCGACAAATAAGGACCAACGAATATGTGACTAACAATCATGGTCGCCCCGAACACGATCAATCCGATCGCCAGACTTGCAAAAACTGTCTGCAACATGTGGGATTTATTTAACGGCGCCAAAATCTTGGCCAACAATCCCAAAGCCAGACCAACACCAACAAAGTCAAACAAAAATCGGTTGAAAACCATTGGTTCATAGMTCGGAAAATTACTCAAAAGAGGGTTGAAATAGATANCCCAGAAATCCGGCCCCGCTGGCGACAATGGCGATCGCGGCCATTTTCTCTGAAGTCCCGAAGATGTGGCTGCCAGTCTTTAACTTGAGGRTCAGGAATATTGCGCCAAGAACCGCTAGGGTGATGGAAAATGCCGCAACCATATCGGTCGCAATCTGAACTGAACTAAATCGCCTGTCCGCCAATAGTTCGAAGGAGTCTGGCCAGAGATTTGGGCCAACGAATGCCTGAAAGGTTTCAGTGACAACAAATGCGGAGAGGAAAAATGCCGTCAGGCTTTCAAAAACCAAAAGCGGCCGATCCCGGCGCCCGGCCAGGGCCCATGCCCCCATCCCAAATGCCAATGCCGGCAACCCGTAGACCACAATCAACCAATTCAGTATCGGCAGTTCGCCAATATTGCTCAGCACCGGTTGCCACAAAATCCGGGCCAACGCCGCCGTCCCAAGCATGGACGCCATGCTGCGCAATAATGGAATTTTCCGGCTCCGAGCCAGCAGCGCAATAGCTGCAGCAGATGTTGCAAACCCGACAACCAGCCACGTTTCACGAAGGCCAAAGGCAATCGCCAAACCAAGCGAAATTGCTGCAGCGGATGCAAAGGCGGCAGACCCGATTTTCTCAAGCGGGTTGTTCTTGTCAGCGGCATTTACCGTTTCTCTGCGAAACAGAAATTCCGAAATCACGCCGAGAACCAGCGTCAGTATGGCCGCAAGAATCGCAAAACCAATTGTCCGCTCGAAACCATTCATACGCAATGAAACAGCCAGCAACAAACAGACCGGCGTCAATGACGAGGCAAATGCAAGATATCCCCGGTCTACAAAATTTCCGGCACCGTTTCGCCATGGCAAAATCATACTGGCCAGCAATGGCAGCGAAACAACGATGACCGATGCCAACGCAAAGCCGGTTATACCCGGCGATGTATTCGGCACAATGTTCAGACTGATAAGCTCAACAAATAACCCGAGAGAAAGCCCCAGTGCCCCGGACATTGAGGGCCACAACAAGACCATTCCGGTAGAGCCGGCCCCGGCCACCAAAGCTAGAACCGTCATGCCGCTATAACGAATGGCTGCAGCAATTGACCCGGCAACGAGCAGCAAAAGCGCTGCCGCAAACCATAATCCACCGCCATTACCGACCCAGAAGACACCGCCCAGAGCCAGCGGAATAGCGAATGCCGCCAAAGCGGTCAGCCGCTCAATCGGCTCAACGGATTTTTCCTTTTTGGATGAGAATTCAGCCTTCAGGAACGCCAACGCAATCGCAACCAGAAGCATTGCAACGCTCCAGGCAGGAAATACTTCCCCAGAAGCGATCAACATGGCCCAGACAGCTTGCCCGGCAATGGCACCAACCAGAAGAATATTTGCGCCATTTTTCAAATGAACCAGAAAACCGACGCTGGTTATGGTTGAGGCAAAGATTGCGAGCGCGGCAAAATTTGGTTCCGTCCCGCTGATCAGGAATGGCGTGACGTAAGAACCAAGCAATCCGATCAGCCCAAACCAACGACCATGCACAAGCGAAGCAATGAGCGTTGTGATACCCACAGCCCCCATTATAGTGAAGGCCATTGTCGGTCCAATAAAGCCATAAACCGCGTGAGASGCGTACGAAACGCCAAACGCGATCAACGCGCTGACGCCAGCCAAAACGGATGGTATCTGATCCGCCGGCATAGATCCGACATTCAATTTTATATCTCGTCGCCGGATAAACTCCGACAATATCGCCAATGCAAGGGAGAATATTGCGCCCATAGCCAATCGGACACCGGGGCCAAAAAACCCGGATTCAATACTGTAACGGACAATCAGCAAGCCACCGATCGCCAAAGCCAGGCCGCCTATCCAAACCGACCAACGCGTGGCAAACGCTTTTTCCCTATCGACAACACCCGTTGCAGGCTTTCCATTCTTTGAGCCGCTTCCCATGGAAGATTGCGATTTGGCGGGCTTATCAGGCTTACTCTGTGTCCGCGCCGAGCGAGCCGTCTCAACGACAGGTTCGGATTTTCGAGACGCAGATTTGGTTTCAAGCGCCGCACGTTTTTTCTCAGCCGCGGTTTTTCTTTTGGGTCGGGTATTAGATTTTTTTGTTTCTTTGGCCGTTTCTTTTTCCGGCACAGCGGAAGGTACAGGAACAATCCGTGCAACCGATGACCTCGTCGCCGTACCATTCTTCAAGCTAWTCAGCTCAACCCTAAGGTCATGTATCATACTCTCAAGGCGCGCTGCATAGCCTCTGGCAGAATAAGCTATAAACAAGGCCCAAACGGCAATCGCAAGAATCAATAATATAAACATCAGAACATAATATTTTCTTTTAGTAGAAATTCAAATAGAGGCATTGTCAGAGGAAAAATGTTTAAACGAGCGAAGCCACATATCGGTTTCTATCAAGCTACGAGCTGCCGCCATTTTGCAAGGGCTTCAACATCCATTGAATAGCCCCTAGGATGGCAGTGTCAGAGGAAAGTTTCTTGAACCGGCTGGCCGCCCCTTTTAGCGTCTCCGGATGAGAAATCCCTTCCGCTATTTCAAAATTTCGCCTGAGATCATCCGCCTGGCGGTGATGATGTATGTCAGATTTCCACTTTCGCTTCGAAATGTTGAAGATCTACTCCAAGAGCGTGGAATCGATGTCAGCCATGAGACAGTGCGGTTTTGGTGGAACCGGTTCGGACCTTTGTTTGCTGCTCAGATCAAAAAGAGGCGGGCCGGACCAGGAAGAAATTGGTCAAATTGGCAATGGCATCTTGATGAGGTATTTGTCCGAATAAATGGCGAAACTCACTACCTTTGGCGGGCTGTTGATCACGAGGGCGAAGTTCTCGAAGTGTTTGTCACAAAGAGACGAAATCGTAGGGCTGCGCTGAGATTTCTGAGAAAAGCAATGAAGCGTTACGGCCGTCCAAAGGTCATTGTGACGGATAAACTTCGGCTCCTTAGGGCGGCTATGAAAGAGATTGGCAATGAAGCACGCCAGGAAACGGGCCACAGGCTAACCAATCGGGCAGAAAATTCACATCAACCATTCCGACGACGAGAACGAGCAATGTCGAAATTCAGAAGTGCAAAATCACTTCAAAAATTTACATCAAACCACGCTTCAATTTACAACCATTTCAATCATCAACGACATCTAAATCGCCGTGATCACTGCAAGAAAAGCCGTTCACAAGGGCTTGCCGAATGGCGGCAGATCATTGCTTGATTGAAGTCGAGATCCAGCCTGGCTCGCCTAAACATTCTTCCTCTGACAATGCCCCATGGCGCATTCTCGTCATCGGAATGGTTGCAGCCAAAATCCTAGTCATTGCCAAATTCCTGCAGAAAGCGCTCGACCACCTCTTGGAATTCATCCTTATTTTCAACGGGTATTATGTGCCCCGCATTGGAAATCACTTTGTGCTGGGCACCTGGAATTTGACGGGCAGTTTCGGCAAGCGCTTCGACTGGTGCGCCTTTGTCAAATTCACCACCAACAATTAGAGTTGGAATCTTGATATCGCCAAGGATCGAAGTGAAAGACAATTTCTTTAAAGCTTCACAACAACCGGCGTGACCAACAGGATCTGTGCTGCGGATCATTTCTCGAATTTTATCCAATGATGGCGGGTTTTTCTTTACTGTTTCAGGCGTGAACCAACGCTCAATGGTCAGATCAACCAACCCTTCCATTCCTTTTTCCTGTGCCACATCAATTCTGTGTTGGAAATAAGCGGCATATTCCGGAGGTGCTTCCGGGCGTGAATCACATGCGATGAGAGACATCAACCTGTCGGAATGTTTAGCCGCCAACCCGTAACCCATCATGCCGCCGATTGACAAACCGGCCCAATGGCTGGAGCCGATATCCAACGCATCAAASAGKCCRATGGCATTCTTTATCAGCATGTCAAAGCTGTAAGGCCCTGGAACTGACGGTGTTTTACCGTGTCCTGGATGATCAAACCGCAGGACGCGATATCGATCGCTCAACGCTTCGGTTATGTCATCCCAGAGCGTCAAATTATTTGCCAATGCGTGGGAAAACGTGATCCAGGGCGCGCCTTCCGGCCCGTCTATCTGGTAATGGTAATYAATGCCGTTAATTTCAACTTGCATCATACTTCCCTCTTATAATGATGGATTAAGCCAGCCCGCATTCCGACAGGAAGCTTAGCAAAGCGTTGGCGCAGGCTTCCGGCTCTTCAATCTGAAGCAAATGCCCGGTTCCCTCGATGGCCTCGTAATTATACCCACCCTCCAGGGCTAACGCCTTGTTGGTTGGGCCGGTCGGCGACCCTTTTTTCACTTCGGGATCGGCACAGATAAGTTTGACCGGACTGTCAAATTGATCAGCATCGGGCCATAAATCGAGCGTCAACGCCGCCAGATAAATTGAAGCCTCATATTCTCTCGGACAGATCAAATTCCACTCACCGGAAYYCTCGTTCCGGGTCAAAATGTTTTCCGCCATGAGCTGATGCGCGCCTTCAACCCAGTTCTGATGGGCTCTGCTTTCGGCATAATAGGCCGCSAGCAGATCAGGCGAWKTRAAGCTCTCTTCCCGATTRGCGGCAAAATCYGTCAACCGGAGTTCAAAAACCCGCATGCGYTCGTAATTTTGRTGGCCTTTGGGRGGAACATTCGGYGGATCGTACAAAGCCARGKCATCCCATTTCCCCGACATTTCACAGGCATTCTTCATCGCCGCACGCGCTGACATTGAATGGAAAACACCGACTCGCTTACCGGTCCCGAGTTTTTCCTCGACGCCATCGACGACGCTGCTGAGATCCTTCGCCATCTGAAAATAATTATGCCTGTCGAAACCGGAATGAGCATTCATGCCATGATTTCGCATGTCAAAAATAAKCAGGTCGAACTTTGCAGCCAATCGTTCCCAGAACGGGAAATAGGCATTCACAGCAAAGCCGTTGCCATGGCTGATGTACAAACGCACACCGTCCGGGTTGCCATGGCGGCGGATTTGAAACTGCGCGCCATCACTCATGGAGACATCGAACACCTCATTGGGTGCCGGTACTTGTATTGGTTGTGACATGATATCGAAGGGGCCTATTTCTTATCACCGACATATGTCAATTCGTCTTCGATTTTCAGTTCCAGAAGAACGTTTTCTTCGGCTGAATCCTCGCACAACATTGACCGATGTGTGATCCCTTTTGGAATCAGGATCATGTTGCCTTCTTTCAAGGTGACGGTTCCCATTTCTGTTTCCCACCGCAAGGCACCGCGCACGCAGAAAATGATTTCATGGTAATCCACATTCCGGTGCCAAAATCCCATATCCTCTTTGCTGCGTTTGGACAGGTCGATTTTCACCGAAGCGGCATCAAAAAGGCGCAACGGCGTACCATCGGCCTTGTTGTAGTTTTCCGGTTGGAATTTTTCGTCAAAAACATCGAGAAAATGAAATCTCTCGGCGCCCTGTACGACACCCAGATTTTCAACCGGTGGATTGGCGTAATTCAAAATGATGTTTTTCCCGTCAATTGTGACGCGCTCTTCATATGTCTCTTTGGTCATTCTCTTCGTCCCCTGTTTGCTTCGAAATAAAAATAAGAAAGGTCAAGTTTTACGCTTTTGGTGATTGGCCCGTGACTTCAAGAACCGCCCGGATCATTCCGGTATAACCCGTACACCTGCACAGATGACCGCTAAGCAAATCGCGTATTTCGGTTTCATTGGGCTTGGGGTTCAATTCCAGAAAATGGCTAATCGACATCAAAATTCCGGGCGTACAATACCCACATTGCAAGGCATGGTTATTCTGAAAGGCCTCTTGCAATTTTGACAAGGTGCCACCCTCTCCAGAAATAGACTCAACCGTATCAACTGTCCGCCCATCCGCCATRACCRCYAACGTCAGGCAGGACCGGGCGGCTTTCCCGTCTATGCGAACCGTGCAGGCGCCGCATACGCCATGCTCACAACCCACATGAAGACTTGTCATGGCGAGTTCTTCACGCAGGAAATCCGACAACAGCATCCGCGGCTCGGCGTTCCCGGTAACCTGCTTGCCGTTGAGAGTGAAGGTCACCTGATGGAGTTGTTCTTTTTGTAAAACACTCATTATTTCAATTCCTCATACACAACCCGCCCAAATCGTCGCACCAGTTCACGGCGGTAACGTGCCGTTGCATGAATGTCATCGGTGGCGTCGAGCGCCCAGGCAAATTCGTTCAGATATTCGTCTAACTGGTCGTCGGAAACATTGTCCCAGTCACGTATCTGGGGATGTCCGGCAACGCCGCCGACGCCAAGCCTGAAAGACGTTGCCGTTGAGCGGGCCGCTATTGCGACAATTGCGAAATCACCGTGTCGGCGGGCAACTTCACGAAAAGCAAAGCTCTCACCGGAGCGCGCAACTGGAAACCGGACGGCGACAATCATTTCATCCGGGCGCTTGGCGGTGGACAATATACCTGTCTGGAATTCAGCGGCTGACAGGCGGCGTTTTCCTTTTGCCGATTGCAGCATCACCTCTCCCTCAAGCGTAGCAAGACACAATGGGATTTCGGAACTGGGGTCCGCGTGGGCAACCGATCCGCAAACTGTTCCCCGGTTGCGTGTCTGGAAATGCCCGACATTTGGCAACGCCTTGGCGAGTAACGGCACCATCTCTGGCAGGTCAGACCAGCTCTTGAGTTCGGCCTGGGTTACGGTGGCACCAACTTCCAGCATGTCACCATCGATCCGGATAACCGACAATTGTTCGATGGCCGAAATGTCCACGAGCAGCTTGGGTTGCGCCAACCGCATGTTCARCATGGCCATYAGGGATTGYCCCCCGGCAATGACCCGTGCGTCRTCCTCRTCCGCGYTTGATAATGCCTTYAATGCCGCATCCAGGGTGTCGGCCCGGAGATAATCAAATGATGCAGGTTTCATTATTTAACTCCGATCAATTTAAGCAGACGCTGCCAAAGCGAGGGCTTGTTTATAATTTCGCCATCTGGTCCAGATATCTGCGCCACAAGTTTTTCAAAGAACTGGCCTACCAAAAGCCGGGCCGTGCCATCCAGCATCCGGCCGCCAATCGCAGCAACTTTGCCGCTTATTGACATGCTGTATTCGTATTTGACGATTGTTCCAGATTCTACCGGCACAAGATAAACCTTGCCGCGCCCGCGCGTGGAGCCGAGTGGYCCRTCCAGTCCRCCTGAAAGGGTCAACTCCTCYGGCGGYTTGAGGTCCGTCAGCTTTACTGTKGCTTCAAAAAGCCCCCGGACCGGGCCGACGCCCATTTTCATTTCCGCCCGGTAGTTGTTTTCGCCAACCATTTCCAGTTCACGGCAACCTGGAATAACAGCCGCGAGCTTGTCGGGATCAAGTAAAATACGCCAAACCTCTTGCGGACTGGCTGGCACCAGTGTCTCGCCCTGGCCAGACAAGGTATGTCCGGCACCGGCGGCCATTTCTTTTACCTCGGGGCTTTCCGCAATCATGCTTGCGGGCCTTTCGGGTTCTTTACCAAAAACATGGTCGCTGAGTTTTGCTGGTTGAATTGGCAGGGTAATATTTTCCAGACCCAGCGCATCGCATACGGCATTGGCGATACAAACCGGTGTACTCATGCAATTGCCTTCCGCCAGCCCCTTGGCACCAAGCGGGGTAAAGGGTGACGGCGTTTCCGTATGGATGATGATTGGCTCAGGAACCTCGACGGCGGATGGAACCAGATAATCGGCAAACGTACCTGACTGGAAACTACCGTCTTCGCCATAAACGAATTCTTCGTATAAAGCCGCGCCTATGCCTTGCGAAAATGACCCAAGGATTTGCCCTTCGGCG
>JAESRU010000066.1 GCA_016764455.1 Hyphomicrobiales bacterium
TTTCACCTTTATATTCAGACTTCAGCAAGGGTTTTCCACCGACGCTAATCCAAGGCGGCACGAAGGAGATACTCTTGAGCACTACGGTCAGGCTCTACCGGACCTTGGACACTGCAGGCCAAGAGGTGACGCTGGATATTTACGAGGGAATGCCGCACGTCTTTCAACAGCAACCAATACCTGAGGCGCAATTGGCGATAAATAAATCTGCGGCTTTCATTCTTAAACATCTCGAGTGATCGGAATGGCTTTGTCATCTATGGGCACCCCTTGGATTGCAGAGACTTTTAGCCATTTGGGGCCATTTTTCGCGAGAATTTTAGTCTCGGCACCAGACGATACAACCCAATACCCGGTCAACCTCATGAGATGTCGGAGGGTTTTCGAACCATGACAACAAACGTGTTTTATGGGAAGACTTGATGGTGGAGGGTGCAGTCTCGAGCGAACCCGTCTCTGGTCCATTTACCCTGTTAACCGGGTAAATACAGGGAATTTTTGCGTATTCGCAGGGAAMTGRYMGAAATGCGGAAAGCGCGGCGTTTCAAAAGAAGAAATTGAAACTGTTTTCAGGAATATACCAGCTGTCCAACCTGACCCGTTCCCCGATGAGSAGCGATTRYGAGCAATAGGTCGTAATGATGAAGACAGATRTATATTTGCGGTTTTCATTTTACGAACCACGGATATTGGCAACCTTATTTGGCCAGTATCAGGCCGCTATATGCACGAGAAAGAGATAGTCAGTTATGAGCAACAAAAGGAAACTTAAATCACTGCCCCGATTGAAATCGGAGAAAGAGGCTGAGGACTTTGTTGATAATGCGGACCTATCTGAATTTGATCTATCAGGATTCAAGCTTGTAAATTTCGAGTTTGAGAACAAGAGCGCGACAATCAGCATGCGCTTGCCGAAAAGTCAGCTTGYTGCYGTGAAGGCGGYGGCSRWWRARSGSRGMWWTMYMKAKSRRCSCWTSRKSMRCRMMMWGATYCAAWGSKRWAYGSMKRCYWYATMSYYWMRAASKCSTKMRATSMYRYCCRRCWRRMRYRSSWWRARWWRRMYYKCYMWWCKYSRMGACGCGGAAAATAGTCCAGTATCATCTTAGCAATACGTCTAGAAAACGCAGGGTAATGTCACAATAAGGGGGCAGTGCCATCATCAGCAATGTGGGATTTTCTACGGTCCTGGACCATATTTTTCCGGCTATTCAGAAAAACAACTTCGCTGAAACCAGATTTTTTTCAAACGGTCGGGATTAACAACAAAAAGCTATGCGCAAGGGTGAAGCTGCATTATCAATATTGTTCGTGATATCTGGAGCCAATGTCAGGAAGACTGCACCTTGACCCAATCAAAAATAATCTGGCCGAATAACGCCAAATGCGCGGCCGCAATCACCTTCGATATGGATGCCGACAGCCTCATCCACATATCCCGCCCGGCTGACGGACACGACCGGCTTTATCCCATATCCATGGGGCAATACGGCCCATTGGTGGCGATCCCGCGTATTCTGGAAACCTACCGCCGACTGGGACTGAAGCAGTCATTTTTTATCCCTGGATGGTGCATGGAGCAATATCCCCAGGCTGTGGAGGCAATCCTCGCCGGGGGCCACGAAATCGGCCATCACGGTTATCTGCACGAGGACCCCACCGAACATAGCACAGAAGAGCAGCGATACTGGTTTGAGAAAGCCCTCGACGTCCATCAGCGAATGACCGGCGCCAAACCTAAAGGCTATAGAGCACCGATATACAACGTTACCCAGGCAGTTATCGACCTTCTCATTGAGCATGAATTTACTTATGACAGCTCGCTGATGGGGGACGATCTGCCATACAAACTGAACACAAATAATGGCTCACTCGTCGAATTGCCGGTTCATTGGGGAACCGACGATTGGCCGCCTTTCGCCCATTATAGTGAGATCGGTTACATGATGCCGGTCAAGGGGCCGTCGGATGGTCTGGCACCATTCTGGGAAGAATTCGAAGCGCAGTATGAGACCGGCGGGTTCTGGATAGGTATCTGGCATCCTTTCCTGACCGGCCGCCTCGCGCGGTGGCGCAAGGTGGAAGAATGGCTTGAGAATATTTTAACGCGGAAAGACGTGTGGTTTGCGCCCCTGCACGAAATCGCAGCCCACATCCAGAACGAAGCAGAAGCCGGACGGGTGCGCGTCGATCAGCTACCCTATTATACCGGCCCTGTCGCCCTTGGATAATTCTTCAGCTTGAAGATACCGGGAACGCCATTTCCGGCGAATAGGTCTTGAAACTTTCCAGATATTGCGCGTTTGCCTGCTTTTGCCATTCGGTTCCGGGTAATATTGCCGAGACACATTTATGCGCCGCGCGAAGCGCAATGGTCTGCTCATTTTCCTCAATCACGATAGCCACCAGGCCGGCAACCAGACCATCCTGCTGCGCAACAAGTTTGATGGCACCACGCATGGTCCCCCCTGTCTCTACCCATTGATCGACCAATAAAACCCGGGTTCCAGGCGCAAAAGCCGGCGTGCGCATTTCCATGCTTTGGGTTCTGCCGGAATAATTGCTGAATTCGGCGCTGTCCGTATCGACACACAATTTTCCCGATTTTCGGATCGGGAGAAACCCTGTCCCAAGACGCGTCGCGATCCCCGCCGCCAAAACAAAGCCCATGGCATCAAGACCCGCGACCACATCTACGCCGGCTGGATCGATTTCAGCACAAAGATCATCAAGCAAGTCGTGGAACGCCTCTCCGTTGATATAAATCGATGTTGGGTCCAGCCAGGCGAATTTCTCGCCTTTGGTATTCGGTGCCATAAGAGGGAAGTACCACCGGTCGTCTCTTGGTCCYTTATTCCTTGCCATGCTCATTCCCCTCAATTGTTTGTAATCGCCAAAAGTTTTTCCAAACGGCGTGGGTCGATATTGTAGAAATCATCATCGACATTGATCCCGGTTGCCACCAGTAAACCATCAACCAGGTCGGCATAATGATGGGCGTTCTCAGCCGTAATACCGGAAGCAAGGGCCATCGCGGTTTCCCCGCAAGCCTTGCGAAACACTTCAATTTTTCCAATATCTGCGGAATGCCCCGTGGCAATGCCTGACGTTGTCACCACATCCATATGATTGCAGGCAATTTTGGCGCTCACTTCGTAGAAGRCMGGATCGACCTCGCGTTGTTTCTTGAATGCCGTRCCGCCAAAATACAAGCCGTCCCATCCAGAACGTTTCCGGRCCTKGTCGATYGCAAATGCSTCGACCTGTTYATCCATGCTGGAGCGTTCGTYGATGCACGCATCGTCGGCCCAATAGGCATTTATCTGAGTGCCATCGCGCTGCAAGTCTCCAAGGATCGGAAAGGCATCTTTGCCCGTGACAGCGAGAAAATTCACGCCAATCCAGAAGTCAGGAAATTCGTGACGAATATGCCGGACTATGGGGAGGAATTGTTGATATTCAAAATCATGATTGATCAGAAAAACCCCTGGGCAGCCACCCTCCAT
Organism: Hyphomicrobiales bacterium; assembly: GCA_016764455.1. GTDB lineage: Bacteria > Pseudomonadota > Alphaproteobacteria > Rhizobiales > NORP267 > NORP267. The sequence continues at coordinate 3,504 of JAESRU010000066.1, forward strand.
TGCAATCCGCACATTCTTCTCCGCCTGATCATTATCAAGCACGTGGATGACCGGCAGAACCACGGCCCCGGTTGCGTTGAAGATTTGGCGAAAGCTTGCCTGGTCCATAAATTTTCCCTGATTTTTAGAAACAATAGGACATCGATTGAGATTTGAAAAATTAATAGTTATTATGCAGTCATAAATAACCATGGGGGAAATATGACACCGGTCAATCTGCCAACGGACCTGCTGAGAACCTTTGTAACGGTCACGGATTTGCGCGGGTATACCCGCGCCGCAAAAGTACTCAACCGGACCCAGCCGGCGATCAGCCTGCAAATGCAACGGCTTGAAAACCTGGTCGGCAAAAAGCTGATTCGAACCGATGGCCGAAGGCCACAGCTAACCGAGGCCGGCGAAGCGCTGGCAGCTTTTGCCCGCCAAATCCTGCATTTGAATGACAAGGCAATTGCACATTTTCACCGCGCGGATCTGACCGGCATCCTCAAAATCGGCCTTCCGACAGATTTCGCGGTATCGTTTCTGCAGGAAACTGTCGCCCGTTTCATCCTGGATTATCCAGACGTGGACATCGAGATTAACTGCGATCTCTCCCGCAACCTGATGCAGGGACTTCACGGCGATGAAATCAATCTGGTAGTCGCCCTGATTTCCGAGAAAGATCAGCAATATCTGTTCAAAGCCTGGGAGGACGAGCCCATTTGGGTCACCGCAAAAACCGGGCAAATACACAAAACCTCCCCCTTGCCGCTGGTGGGCCACCCAGAAGGATGCGAATACCGCAATCGCATGACCAATGCCCTCAAAAGCGTGGGATCGGCGTGGCGTATAGCCTATACCAGCCCCGATATTTYAGGGGTCCAGGATGCCGTGGTTGCAGGAATTGGTGTGAGCGCTCTTACCCGCGCAACGTTGCTGGACAATATGCGTGTATTGACGAAAAAGGATGAATTTCCAGCCCTGGAGAAAATACGCATTGGTCTTTTCTTCAAACACCCAACGCTGTCTGATGCAGGCCTTGAATTATCCAACCGCCTGATCGCATCGCTCGATCAATCCACCAATCAGCATTTTACCCGGTCAGCCCACCCTTAAACCGCCCCTCGGGTAAGGGATATTTATGCACATATAAAAAACATAAATTTTCAAATTCCATCATTGTTGCGCTAGGCTCCCTTTGCTCGTTAGATACCGTGGAGCCAATTTTCAGATTGGTAACCTGAATGCAGGGCCNAACAGGCTGTGGGACAGCATCAAAACAGATGAGATAACAGGGAGAGAAATCATGAAAAATAAAACCACCAGGCTGCTGACGCCAACACGGCGGGATATCTTGAAATATTCAGCCGCAACTGTATTGGCCATGCCATTCGTCAACCGAGCATGGGCACAAACCACCGAAATCAACATGCTCGCCTGGTACGGCCATGGCGAAGCCGACATTGTTGGTGCCTACGAAGAAGCCAATAATGTCAAATTCAATGCCAAATATTATGCCGGCGGYGACAACATGCTGGGCCTGATCGCCCAGTCGCCTCCAGGAACATATGACATCATCCTGTCAGACGCCGAATTCGTGCAACAATTAAACGACGCGGATCTGATCGAAGAACTCGATCCTTCTGACTATAATTTCGACGACATGCTGCACGAAGACTTCACCCAATTCCCCGGCCATTGGAAAGACGGCAAGCTGCACTCGGTCATGGTTCGCTACGGTCATCTTGGCGTGTCATACAATACAAATGCGGTCACCGCTGAAGAAGCGATGAGTTATCAATGCTTCTGGAAACCGGAATTGACCGGCAAAGTCGGCCATTTCGACTGGCATCTGCCAAGTCTTGGAATGATGAGCCTCAAAAACGGCAATGGTGCCGGTCTCTGGGACCTCGACGATGCCGGTTGGCAGGCGGTTCAGGACACCACCATGTCRCTTCGCCCGCAGGTCGGCGGATTCTTCGATTATGGCGGCACCTTCAACTCCYTGAAAAACGGAGAGATGCTGGCCATGTGTGGCATCGGCGACTGGATCACCGGCGTTTTGCAAAAGGAYGGCGCGCCAGTTGCGTCCGTGGTGCCCAACGAAGGCGGCATCCAGTGGACAGAATCCTATTGCATCGGCAAAGGGAGCTCCAAAGCCGACCAGGTAAAGCATTTCATGCAATACATGCTGACCCCGGAAGGCCAGCAGAAATCCACCCACATGGCYGCCTATCCAGGCTTCGTCATCACCAAAGCCGGGCGTAAACTGCTCAACGAAACCGACCCGGCAGAAGCCCAACGGACTGGCCAGGTGGATGGTGCCGCCAACGACCCGATAACTCTGGTCAACGAAGGTCGCATCCATTACCGCGACATTCCGGTGCAGCAAAACCTGGAAGACTGGAACGATTTCTGGTCTGAATACAAGAACGCATAGCGCTCGAAAACGCATAGCGTTCAAAAACAAATTCAAAGGTCTCCCGGTGTCCGCACCGGGAGACCCATTTATAATTTTACCCATACAACCAACGCGATCGGTCCATGAACCAAACCGTGAAGAAACGCCAACTCGACTGGTACGCCTTGACCTGGCGGATGCCCTTGATCGTTTGGCAAATTTTCTTTTTCGTGGGCCCGCTGCTGTTCCTGATCGCCATGTCGTTCTTCCTGGTCAAGAATTACCGGATGGAAGAAGCATTCGAGCTCACAAACTGGGCAAAGATGTTCTCGCGAAACTATTTCTGGGACAGCTATATTTTCACGCTGGGCATGGCCACCCTCTCCACAATCGTGGCGACAATTCTAGCCTTTCCCGCAGCCTTTGCGCTTGCCTTCAAGGTTTCCGACAATGTCCGGCGCATGGCAATATTTTTTCTGATCGTCCCGTTTTTCACCAGCTATCTGGTCCGCACATTTTCCTGGTACGTGATCCTGGCGGAGTCTGGCGTAATAAACGCCATCCTGGCCCATATCGGGCTTGGCCCCTACGTGATGCTGAATACCCAATTCGGCACCATGGTGGGCTTCATGACCCTCGTTTTGCCACTGGTGATCATCCTCCAGACCCTATCCCTCAGCCAGATCGACAAGAACCTGATCGAGGCTGCACATAATCTCGGCTGTGGTCGGATCAGAACCATCTATGCGGTGATTATTCCGCTTGCAAAAATCGGCCTCATCATTGGCGCGGTATTTTGCTTCATTTTGTCATTTGGTGATTTTGTCAGCCCCTATTATCTCGGYGGYTCGTCGCCTCCCACCCTGTCGATYCTGATCCTGGATACCACCAAATCTGGGCAGCAATGGCCGCGCGCTGCGGTCATCGCCATCTGCATGATGGTCACCTTGTTCGTAATCGCCTTTTCCGCGATCGCAATCGCYTACAGGAAGCCCAAATCATGACCGGGGATCGCGCCATAAAGTGGTTCCTTTGGATCTACCTCGTCTGCGTATTCATTTTTGTGTTTTCGCCGATCCTGGCGAGCGTGGTGTTTTCTTTTAATTCCCAACGCTTCCCRACCATWCCGCTCGGGTCTTTYACCCTGCATTGGTACGAGTTGGTGTTGACGGACCCCAAGATTGCGGAATCCGCTCGCGCCAGCATCTTTGTATCGGTGTCTTCAGCGATACTCGCGACCTTTATCGGGTTTTGCACGGCGTATACTGATTACCGCTATGACTTTCGCTTCAAGGGAGCATTTCTCGCCYTGGCGCTCCTGCCTCCGACCGTGCCTCTTATCATCATGGCATTGGCAATGTTGGCGTGGCTCTCCAAGTTCAGCCTGTCAGGGACCCTGGTATCGATCATCATCGCCCATACGGTCCTCACCGCACCTTTTGCCATGGCCATCATCCGGCTTCGGCTATCCCAGATGGACGCAAGCCTTGAAGCKGCAGCGTGGAACCTTGGRGCCTCYGAATGGACCGCCATGCGCGARATTGTGTTYCCRTTTGCRCGCCCGGCAATCATCTCGGCATTGTGTTTAACGGCGGCCGTTTCATTCGATGAATTCGCCGTTGCATGGTTCGTTGCCGGGTTGAACAAGACCATCCCCGTCACCATTCTTGAAATCGTTCAAGGCAATATTGACCCACGGGTCAACGCCATCGGGACGTTTGTTTTTCTCACCTCGATGACGCTCGTGATCGTGGCTCAGGTTTTGTTCATGACCAAACAGAAGCAGGTTCCAAAAAGTGTCTAAGCCCCTTGTTCAATTTAAAAATGTCGTCAAGAAATTCGGTGATTTTGTCGCCGTTAAGAAACTTGATCTGGACATCCATGAAGGCGAATTTATTGCTCTGATGGGGCCGTCCGGCTGCGGCAAAACCRCAACGCTGCGTATGCTGGCTGGCCTTGAGCAGCTCACCGCCGGGGAAATATATCTTGCCGGCGAACTTATGAACGATGTCAAACCCCACGAGCGCGACACGCCCCTGGTTTGGCAATCGCTGGCTCTATTTCCGTTTTTGAATACCCGTCAGAACGTGGAATTTGGTTTGAAAATGCGGGGTTTCGACAAGGCAACACGACGCGCCAAAGCCGTCCATTGGTTGGAGCGGCTGGGCATGGGCGAATTTATCGAACGCGACGTGTCGCTTCTCTCCGGCGGACAAAGACAACGGGTGGCCCTCGCCCGGGCATTGGTGACTGAGCCCAAAATCCTGTTGCTTGACGAACCGCTGTCTGCGCTCGATGCCCATCTGGTTGTTCGCATGCAGGGCGTATTGAAAAAACTACAGCGCGAACTYGGCATCACGTTCGTCTATGTCACGCATTCGCAATCCGAAGCCTTCGCCATGGCGGACCGGGTGGTGATCCTCTCAAATGGCATGATCGAGCAGGTCGATACGCCGCGCGATATCTATCGCGCACCGGCAAACAGGTTCGTCGCCGAGTTTGTAGGCCGGAACAATATCCTGGAGGGTGATGTGGCCTCCGTCACCAAAAATATCGCCAAAGTAGGCACCCCGGCAGGGACGTTTACGGTGGCGGCAGAAGGTTTGAAAAAAGGCGATCATTTGTCCTTCGTGATTGCTGCAGATCTGGTCAACCTGTCTGAGACCAAACCCGTTGCCGACAACATAGTTTTGTGCAGCGTAATTTCGGAAGAATTTGTTGGCTCGATTATCACCGTGTATCTTGAATCTGAAGATGGTTCAGAATTCATGGTCCAGGTTCAACAGCGCAATCTTGAGAAACTACGTCTCGAACCAGGCAATAAATTGTGGTTGAGTTGGTCGACGAGACACACACATAGGCTGCCGGGCGACAGTATCAGGGCCTTGTCAGAGGAAAAATGATCAAGCGAGCCACGCCGCATGCCGCCATCTATCAAGCGATGAATAACCGCCATTCGGTAAACGCCAGTGAACACTTTTCCTTGAAGCGATCGCGGGGATTTAGATGACGTTCCTGGTTGAAATGATTGTGAACTGAAGCGTGGATTGATGTGGACTTCTGAAGTGATTTAGCATTCCTGAATTTCAACATGACCCGTTCTCGTCGTCGGAATGGTTGATGTGAATTTGCAACCCGATTGTTGAGACTGCGGCCTGCTTCTTGGCGTGCTTCGTTGCCAATCTCTTTCATAGTCGCCCGATAGGACCAAAGTTTATCCGTCACAATGATCTTTGGGCTGCCATATCGTTCCGCCGCTTTGTGACAAATCCTTCAAGGACCTCGCCTTCGTGATCAACCGCGCGCCAGAGGGAATGGGGTTTGCCATTGATCTTTACGAATACCTCGTCCAGATGCCATTGCCAATTTGACCAATTTTGGTGTGGTCCAGCGTGCTTTTTTCGGATCTCGGAGGCGAATAACGGCCCAAACCTATTCCACTAGGCACGTACGGTCTCATGGCTCAGATCGATCCCACGCTCGTGAAGCAGGTCCTCAATATTTCGAAGCGAAAGTAGAAAACGTACATACATCATCACAACCAAGTGAATGATCTCAAGCGAAGTCTTGAAATAGCGGAACGGATTTCTCATCCGACAACGCTATGAAATGTCCCCTGCCGGCTCAAGTCATTTTCCTCTGACAATGCCCTCACTGCAATGCGTCAGGAAGGAATAGAGCAATTGATGGAAAGGCAATCAGCGCGACCACCATGACGAGCAT
>JAESRU010000067.1 GCA_016764455.1 Hyphomicrobiales bacterium
GGTTTTCCTGGCGCAAAAGTCGCTCGCGTCGCTCGCGATCTTCTCGCATGGAATCAAGAAAAGTTGCGGCCCCGTAAGGATCGAACCCAGCCTGAACCGCGGTCTCAAGCCCGATCTGGTCGGCTTCAAATTCCTGTTGTCGGGAAAAACTGGCAAACATACTGCGGGACGCCTGAACAGCCCCCGCTGCACGTATAGGATCTCTCAAAGCTTGCTGGGCAATCCGGCCAACAACAGCGATCGTAGACGCCTGACTTTCCCGTTTTGCCGCGTGTCGCGCCGACACATGGCCCATCTCATGGGCCAAAACCGCAGCGATTTCGTCCCGGTCGTTGGATAATGCCAAAAGCCCGCGCGTCACATARAKRWASCCACCCGGCAAGGCAAAAGCATTGACCGAAGGGGTATTCAGAACCGTCAATCGATAATCAATATCCGGGCGCGGTGAAACCCGTGCCAACCGGTCTACGATCTCATCAAGCCCGCGCTGCATTCGCTGGTCTTGATAAGCGCCRCCAAATGCTGCCACGATGCGCGGATGTTCGCGCGCGCCAACACGGCGCTCGCGGGCTTCACTGATCAGCGGCAGGTTATCTTCAAACCCGAACCCCTGGCCAGATCCCCCARCCCCTGTACATGCCGCAACCAGCAGCATGAAAAGGCTGGCCTGGACAAGCCTTAGCCAGCGACCGGCCTGAGCAGAAAATCGAATACGCCTGTACATGAATTCAATTCCCTGCCGTACCGGTTACAACAATTTCAATCTGTTCCGGATGCGTCACCGTGATCATAGGACCACCACGTTCTTCAATCCAACCACGAATTCTTACAGTTTCACCTTCAAGCGAGGCAAGATCGAGCCCGGCACCGGAAAAACTGCGCGCATCCCGTGACGAAATTGACCCGGTAAAATCATCGCGCCAATTTTGGCCAAAATTAAGGTAGACCCGCCGGTTCACTGCCTGGACCGAAACGATACGCCCTTCGATGAGCTGAAACGTATCGACAAATTCCAGCAATGCCGCAGGCGGCAGGGCGTCCAAAATCTGGTAAAACGGAATATTCCAGATGCCGCGCTGCTCATCGCGTGCAACTTGTTCCAGCGCCTGAAGCTCGCGAACACATTCCCTGTTGTCTTTGAACGAATATGTCCGCGCCAGCCCGCGCCCAATCATCTCGCCCTGTATCCAGAGCCCGGAATCGTCATTTCCAAGATAGGCATGCGCCAGGGTCCGCCCGTGACGGTCCATCGTTTCCCCACCATGATAAAGCGTAACGCGTTTATCCAATAAAAGATCGGAAAGAGCAGCTTTGGCCTCATCACCAAGCGGCCAGGGTGAAAAATTTGGCCGCCCAAGTGGCAATTTTGGTGCCTGCATCCCCACAAGGCGCACCTCCAGCCCACCCGCCAACCGAATGGTATCGCCGTCAATCACCTCAACTACGTCGCCAGAAACACCAGGTGTCAGATCACAACTCGCCATTGCTGCAGCCTGGAATGGTGCCAGAACAAAAATCACGACAAACCAGATTGCTCTGGTGAAAAACCCAAAGGTTACAGAAAAAACGGTTCGCAGAAATCCATCCATGAAACCCTCCCCTGTTGTTCAAGCCCTGGTCGGCAACAAGGCTGGTGATCCCGGCGCGATTCGAACGCGCGACCCCCAGATTAGGAATCTGGTGCTCTATCCAACTGAGCTACGGGACCTGAAATGGTTTTTAGCCGGTCATTACGGGGCCAGACAAGCGCCAATTTTAAAATTGTACGCGCCCATTTTGCAGCTTTCCGAAATCAGTTGTTTTGTTCGGGCGGGTGCAATTCCCGCACCCACCCGAACAATATTTTTATTGTCCCGGCGCACCAATTGCGACCGGGCGTACGGGCGAACCTGAATGACCGCGTGACAGCAATGGCAGTATGATCGTGCAAGACGTCCACACTTTGTCAGCAGCCATTTCTGTCAGATTGGCATTCTGGATCTGATGAATGCCCGCCACCGCCAAATTTTGGTGATGGATCGCAAACGGCAAGCCATCATCCATGCCGTTTGGCGGCATTGCCTGACCCTGCAATTGGCCATCGGCGACCGGATCGGTAAATGGATTATCCAGCGCGATCAGCACCACGGCTTTTTCCTGCAAATAGGCAGCCGCATCTCTGGCAAGCCCCGGCCCCATTGAATAATAGGTCTTGTCTTCATCTGGATCGGTCCAGCCTTCGCCCCAGCCTGTATAGATATAGACCACATCGCCCGGCAGAATACCGCGCCATCCAAGACCCTGCGCTTCGAGCATTCCGTCTATATCGGCAGCTGTAATCAACTGCCCTGGTGCCATGGAATTACCATTCCCAAGAAACGCCTTGGCGTCCAGCAGCACGGCACTTGTGATGATCGGCGGCACATTTTCGATGCCCAGACGCAACAGGGATGAATCATCTGTCGGCTTCACATCTTGCTGGCTGTAGCCGCCATAATAATGCGCGCCGGCAGCAGCGTTTTCACTTGACCCGTCCCAAACTTCATCCAGATAGGCAAAATGCCCGAGCGCATCCATCTGCGTACCTTGAGCGCCAGGTTCACCGCCAGTAACCAACTCACCGTTAAAAGCGTGCCGGGTGCCGGGCAGCGTGACCGTTGGCGTAAATTCATACCCAAGTGGGCGGCCAAACGGCGACAATGGCATTGTGTTGGAACGCTCATGGCTGACCTCGTAGGATTTTGAATCGCCATTTGCCAGATGATAGGCGCAGCGCATCCAGGTGCCGTTGCCGATGCCATTTGCCATGCCGCGCTCATCGCCAGCAGGCCACGGCCCGGTCGGCACCATRGTTTGAGACGCCGCGACGGCGTTCATTTGTGCGTCAGGCGCTGCACTAACTGCGCCTGATCCAGCCCCGGTCAACATGAATGCTGCCGCCCCTGATAGCAGCCATTTTTTGAGCTGAATCCGTTTGGTTATTCCAACTTGCAAATTCATCATCTTCCTCCCACTTTCTGAATATTTTTATTGTTGAATAGCGATCCCGCGTTGGTACGGCACCCCTGATCTTCTATAAAAGCGTGGCATTGAGGGTTTTGTCCAGTTTTTGTGACTGCAATATTCAAACAATATCAATGTAGCGTTTCCGGATTTTCCGGTTATGTTGCCGAACAAATGAACCAGATTGTTGAACCGCATGCTTTTTCGCAGACTCCATCAAACCCATAAAAATTCGTTTCAAAAGGCATTCCAAATTCTCTGCCTGACAGCCTTTTTTATCCTGGCCCTTGCTCTGAATAGTCCTGACGGGTTTGCCCAATCGAACAGCGAAAACCAGCCGACAGACCTGGCCAGCGACACTGCCAGCGAGACCAATCAATCACCRGAWASCGGATCTGACGAAGAGCCCGCCTCCATTGAAGGCAGCACGCCCGCCTCTGAAGCTGAAACTGAAACCACAGCTCCTGTGGATGCTCTGCGGCTCAACGAAGCCGTTCGCCAGCGAATTGATGCGATTGAAAATCAGAGCAAACAAATTCAGGCCGCTCTTCAACGCGAAAAACTTGATGACAAAGAGCTCTCGGATTTGCGCAGCGCGATAACGGCCTTGCGTGAAGAAGCACAAGATATTTCCCTGTCACTTTCGCCGCACGTCCAAGCCGTGCAGCTGCGCCTTGAACAACTTGGTGAGCCCCCCGAAGAAGGCAAAACACCAGAAGCTCCCGAAGTTACCAAAGAGCGCGAGCAACAAGCTGCGCTTTTGGCCCAGATCAGCGGCGCGGTAACACGCACTAAATTGCTGGTTTTAACAGCGGGGCAAACCGCAAGCGTGATTGCCGAGCGCCGCCGGACTTTTTATTCGGACCGTATTTTCGAGCGCCGCTTTTCTATTTTGGATCTCACCCTGTGGGAGAATTTCACAAACGCCATTCCCATCGCCACAACCCGTTTCAACATTTTGATTTCAGATTGGGCGGGCTCCATCGGGAACAAGGGCGGTTGGGGATTTCTGGCAATCAATCTGGCAATATTGGCGTTTGCCGGTCTGCTGGCGTGGATTATACGCAACTCCACCAGACGCTTTGAAACCAGGTCCCGTCTCCCGGCCGAAATTTCATCCCATACCCGCATCACACATGCCGCTGCCGTAGCGCTCGCCATCACGGCTATTCCAACTTTAACGGCGGTGGCTCTCTTTGGCGTATTCGATGCGTTCGACCTTTTGCCGACCCGCATCCGTTCACTTGCCAAGTCTGAAGTCTTGAACATCACCCTTTTTTTTGGAGCTTTTGGGCTTTTGACAGCCCTGCTCGCCCCACGCCGGTCCCAATGGCGGGTCGCGCATCTTGATGACAATCACGCCCGCAGTTTGTTCCTGTTGATGATCTGCGCGGTTGGGGTTTTCGTGGTTGACAATTATCTGGACCGTCTCGGCACCATCCTGTTCACACCTATCGATCTGGCAATTGGCAAGGGCGCTATTGCCAGCCTTATCATCGCCTTCCTGTTTGCCCTGGTCGCCAGAAAAATTGGTAGCGCTGCCAATGATCCAATCAAAGTGTCAGATACAATAACGGGCGTCATGGCACCCGTTGCCACGTCCAATCGTTGGCGCTGGCTGCAAGTTGCCTGCTGGATCGCAGTTATCGCTATTCCGGTCTCAGCTATTTTTGGCTATCTGTCGCTAGCCCAATTCATCGCCACCGAGATTGTTGTCGCGACCATCATCATGGGCGCGGCTGGTCTCAGCATGCGGTTTGTGGACGCCATTCTGACGCACGGCATGGGAGCGGACGGCACACCAAGTTATGCCGAACGATTGGGAAACACTTTGGGCATCCGCCGCACCAGCATCGAGCAAGCAGCTATCATCCTGAGCGGTCTGACCCGTCTGTTGATAATATTGCTGGCCCTTTCGCTACTCCTGGTACCATGGGGGTTCGAGACCAAGGATATCTTTGGTTGGCTGCGCCGCGCCTTTTTCGGCTTTTCCTTTGGTGAAATATCCATCTCGATATCTTCGATCCTCCAGGCACTTGGTTTGTTTGTGCTTGGCGTGGTGGCCACACGCGCAATCCAGCGCTGGCTGGAAATTCGCTATCTGCCCCATACCAATCTGGATATCGGGGTCCGGGATTCCCTGAAAACCGCMACCGGYTATRTCGGYGTKATCATYKCSGCMACKATCGGCTTTTCSTTCCTYGGKTTCGATATGTCKAATSTGGCRMTCGTCGCYGGTGCCTTGTCCCTTGGGATCGGATTTGGCTTACAGAGCGTCGTCAATAATTTTGTCTCGGGCCTGATCCTGCTTGTAGAACGCCCCATAAAATCCGGCGACTGGATCATTGTCGGGTCGGATGAAGGGTATGTACGTAAAATCAGCGTCCGCTCCACGGAAATTGAAACCTTTGACAACGCCACCGTCATTGTTCCAAATTCAAACCTGATCAGTGGTGTTGTGACAAACTGGATGCACGGCGACACGTCAGGCCGGATCAAAATTCCGATCGGCGTTGGTTACGCGTCTAACCCGGAAGAGGTGCAGGACATCTTGATGGATATTGTTACCAACCATCCTGAAATTCTGAAAAATCCGGCACCGCGGGTGTATTTCCTCGATTTTGGAAACAGCGCCTTATCTTTCGAAGTCCGCGCTCATTTGAAAAATATTGATTTTGGCATGTCGGTGAAAAGCGATCTCCGCATTTTGATGCTCAACAAGCTKCGTGCCGCGAATATCGAAATCCCGTTYCCGCAACGCGATGTTCATYTACATTATGCCGATAAAAATTCTAAACCGGCYGRCAAAGCTTCCAAAGCTGCGCCAAAACGCAGCCGCAAGAGAAAGATCGCCCAGCCCATCATTCCGGACGGTAGCGAGTAATGTTTAAAGCACGAAAATTTCTTCCGGCCCGTCTTTTTGCAGGGCTGATTTTCGCCTGCCTGCTCGTTGTTGGCGGCTGCAGCCAGAATTCCGGTGAACCAGAAATTTATCAAAGCCTGGCGTCCGGTAACGTCCAGCTAAATGCCAACGAAGCCCGCAATATTATCAACCAATATCGACAATCTCTTGGCCTTGCCAGCTTGACGCTTGATCCGGTTTTGATGGCAGAAGCCGACCAACACGCCCGCGACATGGCAAGCCAGGACGAGGTTGGACACAATGTGTCTTCACGGGGCGGATTTGCGGCGCGCATCCGGAATTCAGGTGTGCAACGCGCCCATACAGCCGAAAATGTCGGTGCCGGCTATCATACCATCGCCCAGGCATTTTCCGGCTGGCGGGGCAGCCCCAACCATGACCGGAATATGCGCAGCTCCGAGAGCCGACGGATGGGGATCGCAGCAGCCTATAATGCCCAGAGCAAGTACAAGGTTTTCTGGGTCCTGATTGTCACCAGCGACTGATCAGGATCAAAATCAGGCCTCTTTGCCTGTCTGGTAATAGTAATTTGCCTTGCGCCCAAACAGCAGCCCACGCAAAAAGCGCCGCGACCGTTCGCTTTGGCGGAATGGTTCGATCATTGCCCGGCTGAGGGTATAACCCGCCACTTTGATATTGTCCCACATGGGATGAATGCCCGGAGGCGATTGCGGCAATCCAATCTTGCGCATCATACCATTGGCAAACAACAATTTGTTGTTGCGGAGAATTTCGTCAGTTTTCCAGGTGATCGCCATGGAAATGCTGAATTCTTCTCCTGATTTCACCCAATGCGGCCAGATATAGGGAAGGAAAATCCCCTGCCCTGGCTCCAACTCATAGACCGTTCCAAGCTCTTCAATATTGTCTCCATAAACATGGTTGCGGTGCTTGCCCGGATAGCTTTCAAGAGCTTCATCCGACACCACCTCACGGCTGCGATTTTCAAATGTATGAAAAGCTTTGCGACCACGTAATTGCACAAACAAATTCTGCTCATTGTCTGTATGGAACGCCGTGGTTGAATGGGCCGACGACACAAAGATAAAACCTTGCGCGTCTTTCATGCCTGCATCGTGGCGTGACGTAAATCCGGCGGCGCGCGCCCCTGAATCCAGCGCGTTTTCTACCAGTTTCTGGTATTCCGGGATGCTTTCAACATTTTTCAAGACCATCCAGGCACCACAATCTTCAATCTGACGGATCACTTCAACCGGCTCCAGATCGATATGCTTGATGTCTTCAAAGCTCTGGTTCGGCCCGGTATCGCCTGAACTATATTCAAACTGGTCGCGGTCCATCTTCAATGCCAGATCTATCAGCGCCGGCAATTGCAATAGCGGATGGTCGCTGAGGCTGTGGCTGGTCTGGAAAGACGTATCTTGAAACTTGTCTTTGGCGTCTTTTGGGAACGTGATCATTTCAACCATGATGGGTCTCCTTTATCAGCTTTTTGTACAAAAATTTGAGCCTTGACCGCGCTTCCCGTCGCGACTGTTCCAACCATTCGATTAGACGACCCGGAACCAGGCCGCTGCGGGTCGTGACCAATAAGTCGGTCGCCCCGAGCCGTTCGCGCCATATCCGATCGATCATCGGGTGATCCGGCAAAGCGCAAGAATCTGTACTGACAATGCTCTCGTCTTCGATCAGATGTCGGGTCACGTCGAGCACCAGCAGGACGCCCGGCGAATATTTCGCCAGATTTTCGTCATAGGCGATTTTCCACATCCAGGCTTTATCCTGGCTGGTCACAATCAAAGTTGTTGCGATCACCCGACCATCAAGAGCTAGTTCGGCGAACCGGCATTGTCCGATCTGGGCCAACCCTGAAATAGTATCTTCAAAAAAGGATTTCCAATCGGCACGACACGCCATGGCTGTGCCCCGCTCACCCTTCCATCCGGCCATTTCCAGGTCAAAAAACCGCCGCGCCGCATCCAGTATTTCGGGCACGGTTCGGCGAATCCGGAACTCAACGTCACCCATATCCGACAATCTGTTGCGCAAGCGCCGATATTCTTTTGAGCGTTTGTTGCCAAGCGATTCCCGGAGATATTCATCCCCCGGCATATTGGTTTCAAGTTTCGCCCGCACATGGTCGTCGTAATGGCGCACCCCCATGCCCCGTTCCGCCATTGTTTGACAAAGCAGATCGTGGACCTGACCTTTGACCAATAAAGTAAAGCGCAGGAAACGGGGTGCCTGCTTGTCTGTCTTCAASCAATTCACAAAGGCGGCAATTACCGGTTGGGCCAAATGTCGATCGACAAGCGGTGTGCCATCGAAAGAATATGAATGCTCCCAGATCACCGCAGTGCGGACAGGAATACCCCACTGTCCTTTGGAATTTTGCATTGGGAAAAATGCCAGCAACCGGCGCGGTGAATGTCCGCTATCTTCCCGCTGCCATACAAGCGCCGCACACCCTTGGCCGCCATCTTCCAGAYGCCGGATCGCGGCACCGGCCATCTCCGGCACCATGTTTATATTAGCATCAAGCGCACGTCCCGCTAGATCAGACCAGGCGTTTTGAAATTCGACGAACTCTGCAATTTCAGAAACAAATTCAATTTCGAATGCAGCTTCATTGTCAAAGCTGATTGGTGCAGAACGCGCCAATCCAACCTTGTTCGGCTCATGAGCTTCACGCATCAAAATCGTATTTTTTGCTATTGTGGTCACGTTGAAGACTCCTCTTTCTCCTGCTTGCTCCAGACCAGCACGTTGATCCCGGCAAGACGATTGGCAAAGCCGTACAGAAAAATCGTTTCAGCGATCACCGCAAAACTGGTCGCAAACGCCGCCCCGGCCAGCCCGAAATGCGGCACCAGCGCAAAGTTCATGGCAATGTTGAGAACCACAGCACCAACCAAAACCTTGGCACAAACAACCTGATGGCCCAGCATATTGAGCAGGCTTTCAACAGGGCCGACGGTCGCACGGGCAAGAATTCCAATCGCCAGAATGAACATCAATGGATAGCCGGCGGTAAATTCCGGCCCAAACATCATCAACAAGGGGTAGCCGACCGCCAACATCGCAACAGCGGCGGCAACAGATGGCCAGAATGTCCAGCTGACCGCATCACGGACCATCTTGTTCAGGCCTTCCTTGTCGCCGTTGACATTCAATTCGGCGAACCGGTGGGTGACGCCCGCTGTGACGGCAAAGGCGACGAATGAAACCAGCCCGATTGTTTTGAGGGCTGCGAAATAAATCGCCACCTGATCCGGCGGCATATAAAGCGCCAGGATCAAAACATCGGTGTGGGCCAATAAAATATAGAAGCCTTCAACAAGGACGAAAGGGGTCGAGATGCGCACCCAGAAACCAAGTTCGATCTGTCTGGGGCCGCTTGGGATAACAGGCTTTAGGCGGCGGCGGAGCACAAAARACTGCACCAACCCGGCCAGCCAGGTGCCGCCAATCGCAGCAGCCGTCGCTGTGGCCGCGTTTGCTTCCACGTCGAGCCAATAAATGGCCATGGCCATAAACACGAGGATCGACAAAGGCCGCACCAGATAAGGCGGCATGAGTGCAATTCCAGGCCAGCTATAGGCCCGGGCGATCCCGTCCTGAACATCGGTCAGGGTATAAAGCGGCAGGCAAATTAACGCGAGATAAGCGGGCAACACATAAACCTGCTCGATCCAGTCCCCCATAA
>JAESRU010000204.1 GCA_016764455.1 Hyphomicrobiales bacterium
GCCGTGATCGGCGAATTGGGCAGCTAGTCCCCGGTGTGCCCTATCGGTTTTTGCGACAACCATTACGCCGCTGGTATCTTTGTCCAGCCGGTGAACGATGCCGGGYCGYYTGACCCCGCCRATGCCYGACARGCTGTCGCCGCAATGGGATATSAGCGCGTTTACWAGMGTRCCTGTCCAATTGCCGGCGCCGGGATGGACCACAAGCCCGGCCGGTTTGTTGATGACAATCAGATGGTCATCTTCAAACAGRATATCGAGCGGGATATCTTCACCTTCCGGCTCGGGCGGTTCTGGCGGGGGAATAACCAGAGAGATTTCATCTCCCTCGTTGACCCGGTAGTTGGGCTCTTCTATCTTGCGCCCATCAAGGGTGGCCTGGCCGTCCTTGATCAATGCCTTGATCCGGGTGCGGCTCAAAAATTCAATGTTTTTGCCAAGAAACTGATCGAGGCGAAGTCCGGTCTGATCCGGATCAATCGTAATTTCAAATAGACGGGATGTATCGTCAGTCATGAATATGRAACACCAGGTGRATGAAGCCRWYGARGGCGAAGARATTATCCCGCAAGCGCCGCGCGGCCTGAAAACRACCGTCTATGTGATGGGCGTGTTGCTCGTTGTAGGCTTTATCGCAGTCTTTTCGACAATTATCTACCGGGCCGTCAATCCAGATACCAACCGGGCTACCGCGACGCGCGGATCGGGTGCGGCGCCATGGTCGATCGAAGCAACATTGCCTGCAGGTGCGCGGATCCTTGAAATGAGCCAGGCGGATCATCGCCTCACGGTTCGTTATGGGTCCAATGAGGCGCAGGCGATCATGGTTTTCGATCTGAAAACCGGTCAGCAGCTAGGCCGTATCGATTTTTCTCAATAACGGCAATAGGTGGCTTCGCCACTTTTTGCGCTGGATCCCGAATCTCGGATCACGTGATGGGCTGGGCCGACACTGTCCGGGATGACAGAAAAATTGTAACGGACTATCAGCCTTATTCGTCATTCCGGCGGAAGCCTGAATACAGCTCTGTAAAATAAATCGTAAAACGTCCGTCAGGTTTCTGTTTCGCCGCCGTGTAAAGGGGTGAGGCAAGCAGGAATTGCTAATTTATCTGATGGAGAATTATCTATGACATCTTTCACGAAGAAACTTCTTATCACCACCAGCATCGTTGCAGCGCTGGGTATTGGTAGTGCGGCATTTGCACATGGTCCCGGTCAGGGACAGGGTCGCCACGGCGGYGGGATGCCCGGAATGGGCATGATGCAAGGCATGATGTTCTGGTTTCTCGACCGGGACGATGACGGCTTTGTTGATACCGCAGAAATCGAAAATTTCCGCACCCAGATGTTTGAGCGCCACGATCCYAATAGCGACGGTGTTGTGACCCGCGAAGAAATGCAGGAAAGCCATGCGGCAATGCGTGGCGGACGACACGGCAGACGTCATGGCGGTGGCGGATATGGTCAGCGCCAGGGCATGGGTGGCCAGGGCCACGGCATGGGCGGTCAGGGTCACGGCCATGATGGTCAGCAACAAGGTGGCATGGGCGGTCAGGGTCACGGCCATGACGGTCAGCAACAAGGTGGCATGGGTGGCCAGGGTCACGGCCATGACGGTCAGCAACAGGGTGGCATGTTTGAGCGCCTCGATACAGACGAGAATGGCGAAATTTCCCTCGCTGAATTTCTGGCGAGCGAACCGCGTATGTTCAGCCAGGCTGATGCGGATGGCGATGGTCGGGTATCACGTGAAGAAATGGACCAGATGCGTGATAACCGACGCGCATGGCACGGCAATCACCGCCAATGGCATCAGGATAACCCGCGTGGTCGCAGYGAATAAAACTGTTTCCTGAAATCTTGCCCGGGGATAATACCATTGGCGTGTTATCCTCGGGATACCGGAAAAAATGTGGAGCGTAATGCTGACATTGGCACGCCAGGGGCAAAGTGGATTGATCAGCGATCACCAGCTCGTCGCAGACAGCGTTGCTGGCGATGAGCGCTCATTTGCACGCCTTGTAGGGCGGCACGCGGAGAAAATCCGCGCCATCGCCCTTCGCTATACCAACGATGTGATGGCGAGCGAAGATATTGCTCAGGAAGTTTTCTGGCGGGTCTGGCGGGCAAAGGACAAATGGGATGCTGATGGCGACGCTACTTTTTCGTCATGGCTTTACCGGGTCACGCTCAACCTTTGTATTGACCGGGCGCGGCGTCGCAAGGCACGGTCCTGGTTCTCCAGCTTTGGTGCAGAGGCCGATAGCGTTGCTGCGCCGGAAGCTAGCCCTGAACGGGTGCTTGGGGCGCGGCAAGACCTGGCGATTGTGCAGGCTGACATTGCCGATTTGCCGGATAAGCAAAAGGCAGCCCTGTTGCTCTCGGCGCTGGCTGGCGAACCCAATGCGCTGATTGCCAAAACTATGGGTACCAGTGTTGGGGCGGTTGAACAGGCCATTTCGCGCGCGCGGCGCACTTTGCGCGAGAAAAAAATAACACGTGAAAATAACGAGCGGGGATAGAGATCAGATATGACCAACATGACAGAACACAACCAGTCCCGGCTGGATCGTCATATTGACGAAGCGCTCCATGTGGAACCTTTGGGCGCGGCGCTGACCGGGCGGATCGTCGCCAATGTCAGGGCGCGGGCAGGGCGTGGGCATTTTGTGGCACGGCTTTCACGCCCCCTCATGGCGACAATCGGTAGCGCGGTCGCGGCATCGCTTGTGGGCCTTGGTTATGTCGCCGGTACGCTTGATCCCGCTTTGTTTGATTTGGGCGGGGCCAGTGAATTGTCGATCATGTTGTTTGAAGGCAGCCAAAATATTTTGGAAATYCTATGACCATACGAGGCAAATGGGCGATCACGCTTCTGATATTGTTTGGCATCTCTTTGTCATTGAACCTGTTTATAGTGGGCTTTGCGGTGTCGCGGTTTCATGGTCCCGCTCGGTCAGGCGCGATCCATCATATGCTTGGTGCGTTTGCGCATCGGTTTCCTGATGAAATTCGCGAAACCCTGCATGATGAACTGGCAGAAATACGCCCGGATATGGACCGTGAATTTCGCGAATTTCGCGACGCCCGGCAGCAGATGNTTTCACTAATGCGTCAGGAAAATCTCGACAAGGTAGCGTTGGAACAATCGATGGCCGATGTGCGCCTGCAATTGAACGATGTTCAGGCGATCGGGCAGGCGGCGGTGTTACGGGCGATTGAAGCGTCAGATGCAGAAACCCGCGCGGAGATTGGCGAAAGCGGGTGGGGCGGATGGTGGCGTCGCGGGCGGCACTAAATTTACGCACTGGTTTCGCGCTTTACAATATTTCCAGACTATTCGCACACCCGGTAAGTGCCTGAACTGCCATGGCGACCAAGGTCCAGGTGAAAATGATCCAGGTGACTGGCATTGGCGTCTGGTCCGAGCATTGTGGTGAATTCCATGCAGCCGCCCTGGTGTGCGGCGCGCAAGAATAAACCCTCCGGTCCCTTAGTTGGCCATTGCTCCAAAACACTAATCCATGTTCCCGAGCGAAGCTGAAAGGCTGATACGTCCAGCGCATTCGCCGTGGCATGTTCGCTGACCCGTGCGCCCGGCACATTGTTGCGGGTGCGGCAGACATAGGAGGAGGCGTTTCTGAGCGCGACCACCGGTTCGCCAAAATGTGCAGCGGCGGCCGGTTGCACAAAATTCGCCAACCAGCGCGCTAGAGCCCCTGCCATATTACAATTTGAAATAGCTGCCGGTTGCAACATGATCTTGGTCTCCAGCAAGGATTCAAGATTGATCGGGTGGGCGTGGCCGCAAACAATTGCCTCCTGGATAGGCTCAATCGGCGTGAATTCTGCGCTGAAATCAGCTAGAGACAATTCGCAGGTGGCGATTGTTATTTCCGGCTCAAATGGCTGCGGTGGTGGCGCCATTTCCAGAGCTGAAATTGCTGGGATCGGTGCGTTTATGGGTGCTGGGCGCAATTCCGGCAAAGGCGGCATTTCCAATGCGGCCGCGATGCCAGACCCGCCAGCAGCCAATATTGTACTGATTGCCAGCGCTTTGGAAAACAATTGTCTGAACGAGATGAAATGTCTGTGCCGATAAGCTGTCTTCTGGTCTGGGTCAGGCGCGAGAAACCTGTGCCTGGAGGGCGCGGATCCTGTCGGCAAGGGTTTTGCCTTTGCCGCTCTTTCTGGCAGAACCAGTCCCCTGAGACCGGGCATTGCTGGTTCCGTTGGCAGCATCGGCTGGCCCCATTTCTTCCTGCTCAAGAATTGTCTCTATTTCGGGGGCCGACCCTTCAAAAGCAAGCGCCATCCGCGCCACTTCGGCTGAGACATCGTTGAGACGTTCGCGAAGAATGGCATTTTCCATGCGTTCTTCGTCCCAGCCATTTTGTGCCTGTTGGCGCAATTCGGTGACCTCGGTCCGAAGCTCGACCAGTTCTTTCTGGGCGGATTCGTGAGCCGCGGTAGCGCCGCTGGATTCTCTGGTCAGTTTCTCAAGACGGTTGCCCCGATCATCCGCGGTTAGCTTCAAGGCATCAAGATCGGAATCCATAGACTTGAACCGGTCAGCGGCGATGTTGACTTCGTTGGTCAGGTTGTCGCGCTCAGCTGTCAATTCGAAAGTGGATTGTTCCTGGGCCGCAAGACGGGTTTTCAACGCTGCGAGTTCAACTTTTTGTTCGTCGATAATAGTACGCGCGTCAGTGGATTGCCGGGATGCATCATCCATATCATCACGTGCCTGACGTAAATTTACGGTGGCTTCCTTGAAGGATTTCAGGAGGTTGCGCGCCTCATCTTCAGAGCGCAGCAATTTGTTGCTGTATTCGTTGATATTGTCTTCATGCGCGACAATGAGATCTGATTTTTCTTTCAGTTCTGCCGTCAGATCATTGACCTGGCTGGTATGTTTGGAAATATCGAGCAATTGGTTGTTGGTGCGCTGCTTCAGATTATCCACGTTCATTTCAAGCTTGCGCGTGGACATCGCGAATTCTGCCCGCAGCTGATCTTTGTCAGCCTGGATATCGGACATGGAAAGAGGGGTTGTACCCTGTATCCGGCGGGTGGTCAGGCGAACAGCCCGCCGCCATAAAAAGGGTGACAACATAAGAGCGAAAAGCGAGGCCACCAAGAATCCAAGAGCGACCAACATGATAATTTTAAACACCGCACCACCTCAAACAATTTATTTAAAGAAACATTAAGTGAGGGTAGGAATGTGCCAGCAGAAGAGACAAACTGCCAGCGCAACCAATTTTTAACCTTAAGACATAAGGTCCGTTAATCCAAATTAATTGCCTAACGGATCAAATCGCTTTGTCGCGAGGCTGGATTGATAAGTCTGTTGCTGGCTTAAAACGGGTTCCAGGTTGGGCGATGGGTAAATTTCAGATACCCGGCGCTGATACCAAGACGGGCGCCAACACCGGCCCGGATCGGGGCTGCAACTACATTGCTATTGCTTAGTATGGTAATACCCAGGCCGCCAATCAGATAGGCGGAACCGCTGACGCCGATATAGCGCCGGTACATCTCTTCGGTATCGTTCATATTGTAAATCAGCATCATGGTGCGTCCGGCATCGGCTCCAAAGTCCCAACCAATTGATGGACCTTGCCAATAGATTTTATGTTCGCCGGAATTGCGGGTATGCAGGGTGCCTTCGCCATAGCGCAGGCCRCCAATGATGGCGCCGCCGCCTTCTTCTCCCAAAATATAACCGTTGGGCTGGCCATATTTCGAAAAGAGGCTCTCAACGGCAAGGGCCAGATCGCGCGATACGCCGCCAAAAAATTCATGACCGGCGCTGAGAACTTCATCCGGTGAATAACTATTGTCATTATTCTGGTCGATAGAATTTTGACTGGGGGAGTTGTCCTGGGTTTGAGCCTGGGCCGTGATCGGCGCGCTGAAAAACATAAGGGCGGTGAGGCCAGCAAGGATATTGAAGGCAAAGCGGTTCATGGTCTGCTAAATCTCCGGGTTCTTTTGAGGCGTTTATGTCTCGCGCCCTGTGAAAATTCCGATGTGATTTCATTTTGTTTGGAATTCGTTGACAAACATTATCCAAAATCAGGTTTGTGAGCAGAAAGGTAAAAATAATTTATGTCGAAGACGGGGCGAAATTGTGAAAATTCTACATCAATGACCCGCAGGATTTTTGTTGCGGGTACAATTCTGTTCGGCGTTGGCTTGTTTGCGCCATCCCAATCCTTTCTGCGCCGTGGCAATGCCGGGTTGGTTGAATTCTGGGCGGGGTCGCAAAGCGGGTTTGCGATTGGTGGCTATGATCCGGTTGCGTATTTTGTTGAAGGTGCACCACGCCAAGGCATTAATGGATTGGAACTGGAATGGGGAGGTGCGTTCTGGCGGTTTGCGAATGAGGGAAATCGTGCAGCTTTTAGGGCTGATCCGGGCGTATATTCACCATTATTTGGCGGTCATGACCCAGTTGCTGCAGGTCGCGGTAGCCCGACACAAGGTAATCCAAATATCTGGGTGATCCATAACCGGCGGCTCTTGCTCTTTCATTCCAGGGAATTCCGGTCACTTTGGGAAATGGACCGCGAAGAAACTTTGAAACTAGCGCGAGATTATTGGCGCGCCATTGGCTCAAACCAAGCTGACTGATCCTGAATGATACATATTTTGAAATCTTGGCGCCCTTAAACGCTGATAGTGCATCAAAATGAGCAAAAATCYGGTGAAAACTGCTGGCACGGACCTTGCTACGTTCTGTTTGYCATACATGCACTGCATGTCACGGTTTAACTCAAGATTCTTGTCACGGAATCCATCACCACCTGGAAGCGCTTTGCGCCCAGGTGGTTTTTTTTAGCTTGGATTTGATGACGGGTCGCGGCCCCAGGCCAAAAATGCGGGGTTATCATAGCCGCGTGCCTTTTTGCCGTACCGCAACCCGGTTCCATCCAATTCCGTTACCCGGCCTCCGGCTGCTTCCAAAACCGCCTGACCGGCAGCTGTGTCCCATTCCATGGTGCGCCCAAGGCGGGGATAAAAATCAGCTTCGCCGCAAGCAATGAGACAGAATTTCAAGGATGATCCTGCGCCGATAATTTCACTGACCTGATAATTTGCCAACAGATCTTCGGTTTTTTGGTCACGGTGAGACCGGCTTGCCACAACCCGTAATCCGTTTTCCGGCGGTGCGCTGGTTTCCAGTTTGCTGGAATTATCGATAGAAAATGCAGCTGGATCACTCAAAGGAACAACTATTTCAACGCAATCACCTGGTCCCGCTGCCAGGAACAATCGCCCGGTGGCAGGGGCCAAAACCACGCCCTGAACAGGAATGCCGTTTTCAATCAGTGCGATATTRACGGTGAAYTCKCCAKTGCGRTTGAYRAAYTCRCGGGTGCCATCAAGCGGGTCCACAAGGAAAAACCGGTCTCCCACATCGGGAATATTACCTGCCGCCGCCGCCTCTTCGGCAATAACYGGGATATCGGGCGCAAATTTTGCGAGATCGGCGAGGATAATATCTTCGGCCCGCTGGTCGGCTTCGGTTACGGGGCTATTGTCGGTTTTGATATCGACGCTAAAGGCGGTTTCGTAAATATCGAGAATGGCGCGTCCGGCCTTTAAGGCCGTTATGGCAAGATTTTCTGAGAATTGATCCACGATGAAATTAGCTCCGATATCCATATTGGGGGTACGTTTTTAAGTCGTTTAACGGAATTCGTTGAAAATCAAAAGCATCTTGCGCTTGATCAACTGGCCCTGCACAGGCAAACATTTTCAGAATGATTCGCTGATTGGAGTAGATCCGCATGACCGGAGAAAATGACCTCACTGCCCTGGAGCTGGGGGCTCTGCTTTCGAGCAAGGTATGTCACGATGTGATCAGCCCTGTTGGCGCTATCGTCAATGGCCTGGAGGTGCTTGACGAAGAGACCGACGAAGAAGGGCGCGAATTTGCCATGAAGTTGATCCGGAGCAGCGCGGATCAAGCGTCCGCCAAGCTGAAATTCGCCCGGCTGGCCTTTGGCGCTTCTGGAGGTGTTGGGGCCAGTATTGATGTCAAAGATGCTGAAATTGTAGCGCAGGATTATATCGATCCCAAAAAAATTGAGCTTTCGTGGAGCGCGCCACTAATTCTGTTGCCCAAAGATGTGGTCAAGCTTTTACTGAACCTGGTGTTGATATCAATCACAACCATTCCGCGTGGTGGCAAGATTTCTGTTGTGGTAACTGGCGACGCTGAAACACCAAATCTTGAAGTCGTCAGCACCGGAGAGCGACACCGAATTGCGGAAAATATCGCAGAATATTTTGGTGGTTCGCAGGAAAAACCCGCAGATGCCCATGCAGTTCAGCCATATTACACCCTCAAACTCGCCGAAGCATGCGCTTTGAAGGTTACCATTACAGACATAGAAACCGGGGTTTCCATCACTACAATCCCAGGTTGAGCAATAAAAATTTACAATCTGTCGCAGTTTAATGGTTCTTTTCAATCAAAATTAACCGTTGGCGTAGAAACTAGCCCCTGATTTTCTGTAATTTGTGTGCCAACCAGGCCGCAAAAGCATGTGTATGCGGGGCTATATATGGACGACCTATTAAGTGAATTCCTGACCGAGACCACCGAAAGTCTTGACGTGGTGGACATGGAACTTGTCAAATTCGAGCAGGAACCGAATAATTCAGAGATTCTCAACAATATTTTCCGGTTGGTTCATACCATCAAGGGAACGTGTGGATTTTTGGGTTTGCCACGGCTTGAAGCGCTGGCACATGCTGCTGAAACACTTATGGGCGAATTTCGCGACGGGGTTCCGGTAACCGCTGATGCGGTGACGTTGATCCTGGAATCCATCGACCAGATTAAAGTTATTCTCGCTGACCTGGAGGCAAATGAAGTAGAACCGGAAGGGTCCGATGCCGATTTGATATCCAAACTGGAGGTCATGGCAGCGGGTGGTCCGGTGGAACCGGAACCACCTGAAGAAGCTCCGGTGGACGTTGATCATGCGGGCGATGCCGCCGCAATCAAGGTAACTGAGCGGGAAGTGAAACCTGGTGAGGTTACGCTTGATGATCTGGAGCGGGCTTTCCAGGAAGCCGAAGGTCCAGATATGGATATTAGCCCGTTTGCGAGCGAGCCGGAAAAACCTGTTGAGCTTGAAATTGTTGCAGAAGTGCTGGCCAAGGTTGAGCCTGTTGCGCCAACCGCAGAAGCTGCCAAGCCAGCCGAGAAGAAAGAAAGCCTCAAGAACCAATCGATCCGGGTCAATGTTGATACCCTTGAACATCTGATCACCATGGTCAGTGAGCTTGTACTGACACGCAATCAGCTTCTGGAAATGGATCGCCAGCAAGGTGGCGGTATTTTCAAAGTACCGTTGCAGCGTTTGTCTAACGTAACTGCAGAGCTACAAGAAGGTGTGATGAAAACGCGCATGCAACCTATTGGTAACGCATGGCAAAAACTACCCCGTATCATTCGCGACCTTTCAAATGAGTTAGATAAAAAAATCGATTTGGAGATGATTGGCGCAGAAACTGAGCTTGATCGTCAAGTTT
>JAESRU010000205.1 GCA_016764455.1 Hyphomicrobiales bacterium
CAACCACATTGCATGGCTGCGCGGGCCGACAATTGCCGGGTTGCCCTCCATCCATTCGCCGTCATACCAAGTCCAGGTTTTTGACCAATCATCCATCGATTTTCTCCCAAATTCTTTTGCGGCCATCGAATGCCTATTCGGAATGAACGTCAAGCAGTATCGAAGATACGCGGTATCGGAGATACGAGGTATCAGCGATACGCAATATCAGCGATACGCGATCACATTCTGGTGCTGCTCGCCAAGGCCGGAAATTGCGAGGCGCATCTCGTCGCCGGGCTCAAGATATACTGGTGGCTTCATGCCCATACCAACACCAGGCGGCGTTCCGGTGATGATGATATCGCCCGGAAGCAAGGTCATATAATTGCTGACGTCGGATACAAGCTGACGCACGTTGAACACCATCTTGGCGGTGGAGCCGCGCTGGCGTTTTTCGCCATTCACATCGAGCTCCAAATCCAGAATTTGTGGGTCCGGGATTTCGTCGGTGGTCACCATCCAGGGGCCTACCGGCGCGAACGTATCGCAGCCCTTGCCCTTGTCCCATTGCCCGCCGGGACGCCCAACCTGGTAGGATCGCTCGGACACATCATTGACGATGCAATAGCCCGCCACATAATCCAAAGCCGCTTCCTCAGATACGTAATTTGCTTTTACGCCAATCACGATGCCGAGTTCAACCTCGTAATCAAGCTGGGTCGAACCAACTGGCTTGATCACATCATCATCTGGGCCACAAATAGCGCTAGTCGCCTTCATGAAAATAATCGGCTCGGTGGGAACTGGCATCCCGGCTTCTTCAGCATGGTCGCTGTAATTAAGGCCGATGGCGACGATTTTGGAAATGCTGCCAACGCACGGCCCGATCCGGGTGCCGGCCGGTACAAGCGGCAATGAGGCTGGATCAATTGCGGCCAGCTTTTTTAGATTTTCGGGAGACAAAATGACGCCGTCAATATCGCTCACCTGACTTGACAGATCACGCAACCCGCCGTCAGCATCAATAATGCCTGGTTTCTCCGCGCCGATTTCGCCATATCGGAATAATTTCATTCCTCAACCTCCAATTTAAACATGCTGGCTTGCAGCCATTTCGCCTATTGCCCGATTTTCAGACTGCCCAAAATTCCACGCACCAAAGCACGGCCCAGACCGGAGCCGACCGAACGTACAACAGATTTAATCATCGCTTCGGTGGTTGATTGACGCCGAGATGCGCGGCGCCTGGTTGTCGTGCGTTGTCTACTACGCCGGGTTGGGCGGTCATCCCGGCCAAATTCCGGCAGGGTGAAGCCCGTACGCGAGCGGCGCATACGGCCCCCTTCTTCGCGTTCCTTGTCTTCCTTGGCGCGCTGCTTGTCTTCCGCATCAACTTTGTCGCCTGCACGTTTTGCAAGCACCTCGAACGCAGATTCCCTGTCTAAAGTCTCGTCATATACGCCGTGGACCGGGCTCTCTTTCATAAGGTCTTTGCGCTCATCCAGTTCAAGCGGCCCCATCCGCGAAGACGGCGGGCGGATCAGCGTTCKTTGCACGATGGAKGGAACCCCTTTCTTCTCCAGCGTCGAGACCAGAGCTTCGCCAACGCCCAATTGTGTGATGACTTCAAAGGCATCAAAATCAGGGTTCGGGCGGAACGTATCGGCAGCGGTTTTAACGGCCTTGCGTTCGCGCGGCGTATACGCCCGCAGGGCATGCTGGATTCGGTTGCCAAGCTGCGACAAAACACTGTCGGGCACATCGAGCGGGTTCTGGGTAACAAAATAGACCCCRACGCCTTTGGAGCGAATGAGCTTCACGACCTGCTCGATTTTTTGCACCAGCGCCTTTGGCGCTTCATCAAACAATAGATGGGCTTCGTCAAAGAAGAAAACCAGTTTTGGTTTGTCCGGGTCGCCAACCTCGGGCAATTCCTCAAACAATTCCGACAACRGCCAGAGCAGGAAAGTGGCGTAGAGCCGCGGTGCCAGCATCAGCTTGTCGGCAGCAAGAACGCTGATCAGRCCGCGTCCGTCGCGCGAGGTGCGCATCAGGTCCTTGATATCGAATGCGGGCTCGCCAAAAAAATTCTCGGCCCCTTGATTTTCCAGGACCAGCAATTGGCGCTGGATAGCACCGATGCTTGCCTTTGATACATTGCCGTAATCCGATGTGATCTCGCTTGCCCGCGCGGCCAGGTTCGACAGCAGCGAGCGCAAATCTTTCAGATCAAGCAGCAGCAACCCTTCATCATCAGCGATCCGGAATGCGATATTGAGCACACCTTCCTGGGTGGCGTTCAATTCCATCAACCGGGACAGAAGCAACGGTCCCATATCTGAAATCGTTGTGCGGATCGGATGCCCCTGCTTGCCGAACAAATCCCAGTAGATRGCCGGAAAGTCTTCATAGACATAATCAGCAGTGAACCCGATGGTCTCAGCGCGTTTGGTAAGAAAATCTTTCTCGACCCCCGTTGCGCCGACACCGGCCACATCGCCTTTCACATCAGCGCAAAATACAGGCACCCCGGCGCGGGAAAATCCTTCAGCGAGAATTTGCAGAGTGACCGTCTTGCCAGTGCCAGTAGCGCCCGTGATCAGGCCATGGCGGTTGGCTAGCTTAAGATTGAGATATTCCGGCTTGACGCTGGTACCTATATAAACCCTGCCTTCTTCGAACATCGTCTTYCTCCCGGGATAAGCTCAATGGRAGTATTGATAGTGTGGACSGGGCRGCTGTTCAACGTATCTCRKYGCKAATTTNNNTCTNMWTGYCNNATAATTTCTGYCAATCAGKACTTGGACGCCAGCACAACACGCGCTACAAAGCGGAAGGGAATTTCGTCGTTACGGAATGTTCCTTACAATAGATTTGCTTCGAAAAAACGAGGATAGATGCAAATGGAAGAATTGATCGGTCGGATCACATCAAGTGTTGGTATAGATGATGAACTGGCTGGCAAAGCCATCAGCATCATTCTGAATTTTTTGAACAAGTCAGCACCCAAAGAAAAAATGGAAGAATTGCTGGCCTCCATGCCTGGAGCCAGTGACTTGATTACCGACGAAGGTGGCGGTGGTTTGTTCAGTGGCGGAGCCATGGGCGCCATGGGTGCGATGAATGACCTGACTTCAGCTGGTCTCAGCATGGGACAGGTTCAGGGTGTTACCAAGGAAGTCATAAATTTTGCGCGCGAGAAAAGTRGCGGAGTCGTTGACGAGATCGTTTCATCGATCCCGGGACTTAGTCAATTTGTGTAGCTAGTCGGCAATCGCAAAACCCAACCCAAATCCAAATCCAAATCCAAAAAGATCAGACAAAGGGAAGAGGCAACATATGCGTTATCCAATTATTGATATCGAGGGAATCGGACCAACTTTYACRAAGAAGCTYAAAAARRTSGGKGTMAAYCGSACCGAYCAGCTTCTGGAACGGGSCGCRTCTCCGAAGGGCCGCAAGGCGCTTGCAGCKGAATCCGGTATYGAYGARAAGAARATYCTYAAATGGKCCAAYATGKCTGACCTGATGCGCATCCGYGGYGTGGCYGAAGAATATTCMGAACTKCTYGAAGCTGCYGGYGTTGATACGGTCAARGAATTGCGSAACCGCAATGCGMCCAATCTCACCGAAGCTATGAAAACAACCAACAATAAAAGAAAGCTGGTGCGTCTTTGCCCTGGCGAAAAAAGTGTTTCCAAATGGGTTGCTGAAGCCAAGAAGCTCAAACCCGTTATGACATACTGACATTTCGTCAGTATCGACGAATTCAAGAGGGCGGCGCTGCGTGCGTCGCCTTTTTTGTTTCACACTTCATTGCTGGTAAAATAACTGCGCGGACTTGTCCGCTTGCCTAATTGAGAGCAGACGATACATTCGCAGAAATTCCAACAATGGGTATGAGGAACAGGTTGCTTGACCGACCCCGTTAAATTAGCYGGCGCGTTTRYTGAACTCACGAAATCCGATTGGCGCAMGCTCGCYGARGCCGGAYTGAAGGGYGCYGATTTCGAGCGCAGCCTTGTATCSCGGACCCTCGACGATATCCGCGTTGARCCGGTYTATGARCGYGCCAAATCMGCRTCGCTTAAATCAACSCGYRYTGKTCRGCMCTGGWCMATTGTTCAGCGCATGGATCACCCGTCYKKYGASRYYGCCAACGARCAGGCRTTRACCGATCTYRAAAATGGCGCAACCGGSCTTRCGCTYGTWTTTTCCGGCGCRCCAACGTCGCGCGGATACGGTTTGCAGRYMGCMAAYATTGCCGAYWTTGAAMRARCCCTTGCKGRYATTCWRGCKGATCATATCCATRTSCGWSTTGAAGCAGGCGCKTCCGGGATYGCSGCYGCYGGRTTGTTGACCGCRYTKGCRGAMAAACGCGGGTATGAYTTTACCRARCTCRATTGGTCGCTGGGRCWRGACCCGGTTGGTGCYGTAATTGGGGCCGGGTTTGCCRGAAATGGTTTTGCGCCAGCGCTTACAAACTTTGCGGATATGACACAAGATTTGGTGCAGCGCGGATTTTCGGGMCGTACAAGTCTAGCCGATGGCAGRCCCTGGCAYGAAGCCGGTGCCAGCGAAGCCCAAGAGCTTGCCGCTATTTTGGCGACGGCGCTGTTATATTTGCGCACACTGGAAAAAGCCGGCATTGATCTGGCGACCGGATGGCAAACGCTGGAAGTAGCCGTTGCCATCGACCCGGACCAGTTTTTAGGACTTGCCAAATTGCGCGCCTTGAACATGTTGCTTGGCAACATTGCCTGCGCCTGCGGTTTGGTCAATCCGACACCTGTCCCAATCCATGGCGAAACTGATTGGCGCAGCCAGACCCGGTATGATCCTCACGTGAATATGCTGCGGGCAACGATGGCGACCTTTGTGGCCGGGATTGGCGGGGCCACGTCATTTGCTATTTTACCGTTCACTTCGGCCGTTGGGCTTGCAGACGAATTTGCCCGCCGGGTTGCCCGCAATACCCAACTTGTGTTGATGGAAGAATCTAATCTGGGGCGCGTAACCGACCCGCTTGCCGGCTCGGGATACGGCGAAGCGCTTTCTACCGAATTGGCCGAAAAAGCCTGGGAATTGTTTCAGAAAATTGAAAGCGGCGGCGGCATCATCCAGACACTTGATGACGGCTGGTTGCAGGATGAAATTCTTGAGACGGCGGAAACCCGCGCCCGCGAAATGGCTTGCGGCAAAGCAAATTTGACCGGCACTTCCTCTTTCCCAAATCTGACCGAGGCACACCCGGCCGTACTGGACGTGCCGACGAGCGAAACAAGCCTTTCTGAAGACAGCATCGAACTGCCAATAGGCGGTGATGGTGATCGGTTCAAGGCTTTGGTGAAAGCCATTTGTGGCGGTGAAAACCTGACACAAAAAATCCACAAAAATTCAGGAAGCCCATTCAACCCCCTGCCCTCATTACGCTTGGCCGAGCCCTTTGAAGAATTACGCCAGCGGGCCGACGGGATTGCTGAAAAAAACCAACGCCCGTTGGTGTTTCTGGCCGGGCTTGGACCCGTTCAAAATTTTGTTGCGCGCGCCATCTGGACGGAAAACACGTTTGCGACCGCTGGTATCGCCGCACAGCTCGAAGCCGGGCTTGAAGATGGCGCCAGTGCAGCTGCAGCCTTCCGCAAATCCGGGGCCCGCATAGCCTGTATTTGCGGGACTGATACCCTTTACAAAACACAGGCAGCTGACATGGCATCCGCGCTTTTGGACGCAGGTGCAACCCGGATATTCCTGGCCGGGCGGCCCGGAGATTTGAAGGAAGAGTTGGAAAGTGCCGGCGTTAGCGTCTTCCTTTATGGCGGATGTGATATTATCGCGGCGCTGGAAAATGTTCTGATCGACTATGAAAATGTGTAAGCCCAAAAACGGATGACAGCGATATGAGCCAGATCCCGGACTTTTCCGAGATAGCATTTGACGCCCAGGCTGCCGTGACAACCGGCGGTGATGCTGGCGCTGAATTGTGGGAGACGCCTGAAGGCATCAGCGTCAAACAGACCTACAGCGAGGCGGATATTGACGGGCTGGATTTCCTCAAAACCTGGCCCGGTGCTGCGCCTTATCTGCGCGGTCCTTATCCTGCCATGTATATCCAGCGGCCGTGGACGATCCGGCAATATGCGGGTTTCTCGACAGCTGAAGATTCCAATGCTTTTTACAGGCGCAATCTGGCGGGTGGACAAAAGGGCTTGTCGATCGCGTTCGACCTCGCCACCCACCGGGGTTACGATTCTGACAATGCGCGGGTCGCAGGCGATGTGGGGATGGCAGGCGTTGCTATCGATTCCATCCTCGACATGCGCACCCTGTTTGATCAAATTCCGCTCGACCAGATGTCGGTTTCCATGACCATGAACGGCGCGGTATTGCCTATTTTGGCTCTGTATATTGTGGCAGGCGAAGAACAGGGCGTGCCACCTGAAAAACTCTCTGGCACCATTCAGAACGACATTTTAAAAGAATTTATGGTGCGCAACACCTATATCTATCCGCCTGATTTTTCGATGCGGATTATCTCGGATATTTTCGCCTATACGTCTGCCAACATGCCGAAATTCAATTCGATCTCGATCTCCGGCTACCATATGCAGGAAGCCGGGGCGACGGCCGATCTTGAGCTGGCCTATACAATCGCGGATGGCATCGAATATGCCCGCGCTGGTGTYGCRGCCGGGCTTGATATCGATGTGTTTGCGCCCAGGCTTTCGTTTTTCTGGGCGACCGGCATGAATTTCTTCATGGAAATTGCCAAGATGCGGGCCGCCCGTTTGATCTGGGCGAACCTGATTCGCAAAGAATTTGCGCCGAAAGACGACCGCTCATTGTCGCTCCGCACCCATTGCCAAACGTCAGGCTGGAGCCTGACGGCGCAAGATGTCTTTAACAATGTTGCCCGCACTGCCATCGAAGCGATGGCATCAACCCAGGGTCATACGCAATCTTTGCACACCAATTCGCTTGATGAAGCACTCGCATTACCGACCGATTTCTCCGCCCGGATCGCACGCAATACGCAGCTATTCCTGCAACAGGAATCCGGGACAATGCGCGTCGCCGACCCTTGGGGTGGCAGCTATTATGTGGAGAAATTGACCGGTGATCTGGCGACGCGGGCGTTGGCCCATATTGCCGAAGTTGAAGAGATGGGCGGCATGGCCAAAGCGATTGCCGCAGGGTTGCCTAAAATGCGGATCGAGGAAGCCGCTGCCAAAACCCAGGCCCGGATTGATTCCGGCCGCCAAACCGTTGTCGGCGTCAACAAATACCGCCCTGAAAACGAGGCCATGATCGATGTGCTCAAGGTTGAGAACGCCAAAGTGCGCCGGGAGCARATTGCGAAACTGGTAAAATTGCGCGAGATGCGCGATGAAGCCGCCACACAAGCCGCGCTCGCCGCGTTAACCGAAGGTGCGCGTACAAAAGATGCCAATCTGCTGGCGCTAGCCATCGTCGCAGCGCGAGCGAAAGCCAGCGTTGGCGAAATTTCCGACGCCATGGAAGAGGTGGCAGGCCGCCACGTGGCGGAAATTCGTACCATTTCCGGCGTCTACAAACAGGAGGTCGGGCAAATGAGCGAGCC
This sequence comes from Hyphomicrobiales bacterium, assembly GCA_016764455.1. Taxonomy (GTDB): domain Bacteria; phylum Pseudomonadota; class Alphaproteobacteria; order Rhizobiales; family NORP267; genus NORP267. Next base: position 7,583 of record JAESRU010000205.1, read on the forward strand.
CGTGAAACGCATCCAGCAGATGGTGGACACGTTTGCAGAAAATGAAGGCCGTCGGCCCCGCATCCTGATCGCGAAGATGGGCCAGGACGGCCATGACCGGGGCCAGAAAGTCATCGCATCAGCTTTCGCCGATCTTGGCTTTGATGTGGATATCGGGCCGCTGTTTCAAACCCCAGGAGAAGCCGCCCGTCAGGCGGTTGAAAATGACGTTCATATCGTCGGTGTCTCATCGCTCGCCGCTGGCCACTTAACGCTGGTCCCTGAACTTCGCGACGCCTTGAAGACAGAGGGCCGCGGCGACATCATGATCGTTGTTGGCGGTGTCATCCCGCCGCAGGATTATGACGCCTTGTATGAAGCAGGCGCCCAAGCAATATTTGGCCCCGGCACGATTATCCCGGACGCCGCCCAAGAGCTGATCCGTGATCTGGCAAAGCAATTGGGGCATGAGGCAGAATAGGAGGATGTTTTGTCGTACCAAGCTACTGTTCTCAAAATAATGATAGCGTCCCCAGGGGACGTAATTGAAGAACGCAACCAAGTTCGGGACATCATTCACGAGTGGAACGATATTAATTCGACTTCTGTCAATTGTGTGTTGATGCCGGTTGGTTGGGAAACCCACTCATCTCCCGACCTGGGTGGGCGTGCGCAGGAGCTTATCAATAATCGTGTTCTTCAAGATTGTGATCTTCTCGTAGGAATTTTTTGGACACGACTCGGGACCCCTACCGGAGAAGCCGACAGCGGTACGGTAGAAGAAATTCAGAAACATCAGGAAGCAGAAAAACCAGTAATGTTGTATTTTTCAACTCAACCTGTAGCGCCTGAATCCCTTGATCCCGATCAATATGCAGCTCTCACGCAATTCAAAGAATGGTGTAGAGCTAGAGGGCTAACGGAGACATTTGAGAACATATCCGATTTTCGGGAGAAATTTAGACGACAGTTACAAATAATTCTTCGAGACAATCCCTATTTTGGAAAAACCATACAGTCTGGTCAAGTTACGGCAATACCAATAAATGGCTTGGTTAACAAAGAGGATGAATCAATTTCGCTCTCTGAAGAAGCTATAGAACTCCTCATGGAAGTAGCATTAGATCGCTCAGGAACTATTACAAGTATGGCATTCATGAGCGGCCATGCAATCCAGACAAATGGTAGGAATTTCGCAGACTCTGGAGATCATCGATCGATAGCTCGTTGGAAACATGCGTTACAACAATTGCTTGAAAATGATTTCATATTAAATCGCGGGGGCGAAGGGCAGATATTCGAAATTACTGAGAATGGTTATCAGTATGTTGAAGAAATACGTTCCGCTTAGTGGACAATCGCCAGACATTGTCCTCCATCTGCCAATAGTWGCCGATTCKAATAACTGAAAACACCTGYCATTCCGGCGAAAGCCGGAATCCAGCTTTGCTCTCCAAGAATGCTGAACCATCATTCTGGACCCCGGCTTTCGCCGGGGTGACGGATGGGTGAGTGGTGCCCCAGGCGCTAAACTTCACCGCCCCCTTTTGCCACCCTGAAAAAAGTCTATAGTCATTTTTCCGGGCTTGGGCATTGGATGAAGTTTATGAGTAAGACGTCCTTTTTTTCCACCATTTTGATGGTTGTTTTGGCGGCCTGCGCGCAGCCCAACGAAGTTGGCAGGGCGACCTATCTATCCAGCGAACCGGTGATCCAGATGACCGCCGTCGGCATTGGCGCGATCAATGCCGAGACCCCCTATTCGCGCGCGGCAATTGTCGAAGCGTTGCCCGGGTTTGAATTTGCCAATGTCACGACAATGTCGGAGGGTGAAGTGCGCCATTTGCTGGCAGCCTTCAGAGGCGGCATGCAGCAATTGCAGTTTGAGCCCGGCACAAGTGGCAAAATTGCGCGGGTGCATATTGTTGGTCAAGAAGCTGCCGGGCCAAATGGTGAACGGATCGGGATGACCTATACGGAATCCGGTGCAGCC
>JAESRU010000206.1 GCA_016764455.1 Hyphomicrobiales bacterium
TAACGGTTTCCATGTTGGGACCGGTATTGAGACCATGCTTACTTCAAACGTGAGCGCTCGGGTAGAATATCGCTACACGCAATATGCCGGTGAAGACTGGGGCACCGCCGGGTTCCTCAATATCGAACCCTCAAGCCACACCGGAATAATTGCGCTTGTCTGGAATCGCTAATCTGAACAAATGGTTCTGAATCATTGATATTGAACGGGGCTCACAAGGCCCCGTTTTTTATGCTTTTTGATGAATATCAAGGTCCAGTATTATACTGCACCTCCGGGCCGGTGCCCCAGGAATGGCGGCGACATCTGAATTTTGATCATGCCGATAGTCCTGGGGAATTGGTTGCCATGACGAGCACGGGAATGACGAAGGGTGCAGGTCGGTGGCATCAGTAATGCCTCTCCCCTTGCGTTCCAGATTTGAAACCGTCTAGGTTATCCGACTGTTTGTGGATCAGGGGAGTGTGATCATGAGGGCCAGAATTATGGGAATTACTAGGCGTCGGTTGGCTTTGAGTGCGTTTGTGATCGGGGCTTTTGTGGTGCTTGGGTTTGGCCTTGAACAGAGTGAAGCCGGGAATTTTGGTATCGATGCCACTGCGGCTTCCTGGATTTCTGATGCCGCGATGCAGGCTGCTATCATTGAGGTGAAAAGCGTCGCGCCAGGGGGTTCCGGCGGGGGGCGCGATCAGGTGTCATTAAGCGCTCTGCCACGGGATATTGTCCGTGATATCCAGCAGCTCTTGAATGATTACGGCTATAATGCCGGGCCGGTTGACGGGGTTCCTGGCGACCGGACCAAAGCAGCTATTGATGATTATTCCGCTGATCAAAACCTGCCATATCAATATGGCTTTGTGCATACGGCGATTGTTCAGGAAGCTGATCTGGCCGGTCAGGGCGGCAACAATGCTGGCAGCAAGGGCAATTCCGGTGGCGGCAATAATGCGGGTGGCGGCAATGGCGGGACCTGTGGCTGGTACGCGATTGCCCAATGTGGCCAGAGCCGGAGCGCGGCGCAGCGGGCCACAAACCAGTATGGCGGATTTGTGATTGATACCAGCGACCCGGCTTACCCGAATTTCCGCAACGGTTTTTACTGCGTAGCGGAAGGGCCTTATTCCCAGAGCGACGCGGACGATGTGCGCGAAGAAATGCAGGATGCCGGATCACGCGACGCCTATATCAAGAATGCCTGTTAGGGGCGCGGGCTTCGATTTCGCGTCTGAATTCCGGGCGTCATGGAATTACCAAATTTCCCGTTAAAGGTGTGTTTCATTCAATTTTCACACGCGGAGTTAAGATGTGCTTTTGGGATTTCAGAAATTATCAATCCATTTAATCCAGGCAATTTCTAAGAAGCGCGCTTTAGGTTTTGTTGCCGTCCTCTGTTTGTTGCTGACTTCCGGAATTGCCTCGGCTGACCCGGTCCGGGCAACCGACCCGCGGCTTGATGATTTTCTGAAAATGTTTGATGCGCAGTTGGGGACGGATGACGTTCACCGCCTTCGGCCCTGGCAAAATTTTCTGGCAATTCGATTCGAGCAAGGGCTGCCTGAAAAATTCCAGGTCAAATATCTCGCACATCTACTCGATGGGAATTGTGATGTTGTGGCTGAAATTGACCAATATGGATTTACTCAACTTTATCCGTTTCTTGAACCGGCGTTCAACCGGATCGATATCAAAAATGCATTCCTGAATTTGGTCGTTCCTGAATATTCRGATGGCTACGGCCGATGTCGGGCCTTGTATCAATTGACCCAACTTGAGGAAAGGTTGGCTTTCGAAGAGCTGCAGCGTGTTGATTCTAGCTATTTCAGGAATGTTGGAGGCCATTGGCGTTACACTGATTCCGACAATTCGTTGATCCTTCCCTTGCGTCGTTTGGTTGATCTTGCTGTCTGTCGGGACTATGGGTCGGCAATATTGGATCTAAAGCACCTGTATGAGGCAGATCGATTACTCGAACCTGATCCAACCTTGCAATATTACCTTTCGGAGCGGGTAATGCATATGGGTTTGGAGGCAAATAGTGTGGCCGCCAGAAGGACCATGAGACTGCAGGTCCCGGTTCAGTTCAGAGCTATTGTTGATGTCTCCGCATATGGACCTAACTGGCGTCGGATCGACAGCCTGTTTCCAGGTTTTTGCCCACGCGACTACCGAATGGCCGAATAGATTTTATAGACAACCAAGGTTGGATGCCTGTTGCTCAAGTGTGGATAATTTATCGCGCTCTCGGCCAAGCTTGATCATGTCATTGTCGAGTTCACGTATTAACTTTTCCATATCTCGTGTGATTTCGGCTTGCGATCTTGACGGTAAGACTCTTAGTTGACCCTCTTCAATTTTTGCGCGGATTCGTTGGGTTTGCTCGGATTCAAATTTTCCACGATTGTCTTCAATCTCTCGTTTAGTTTGATTGATGTTAGTTAGTGTATTTTCAATCTCGCGTCTAAGTTCACGACAAATTYCCTGTTGGCTGAATGGGAGTGACATATTATTCTCCTTGTTTCGTCATTCACCCATTTTAAATCCATCCAGATCAGCGGGATAAATTTTTTAATTTTTATGTAACATATTGATAAATAATCTTTATTTCTACTGACCCTGCAACCTTGCTACTTCTGCTTCCAACTCGGCAATGCGGTTGCGCATGGCCTCKGTTGCCTTGGCGATATCSGYTTCGGTRTAGCGGGGATTGATGTATTTGGGGCARTTCAGGTCCCAGGCMTCGATATGRAATTTYAAYGCGCGTTCTGGTTGGTGGCGGCCTGGAATTTCCTCGCCCACTGATTTTGTAAAGTCCAGATCATCGACAATCTCGGCGCGGCCCCAAAGTTTCAACCTTTGGCGGCCTGGATAATCCATCAGGAAAATAAAGGCGTGCGGGTTTTCAGCGAGGTTGCCGCTGGTGATGAACTGCTTGTTGCCGGGATATTCGGCAAAGGCGAGAGTTCGGCTATCAAGCACGCGAATAAAGCCCGGTTCGCCGCCGCGATGCTGGATGTAGGGATGGCCATCGGCGGTTGATGTGGCGAAATAGATGGAATCTCGACCCTCGATGAACGCCACCAGATTTTCATAAAGATCGGGAGAGCGGTCGCCGGTTTCCAACCGGGCGCAAAAATCTCGTGTACCGTATTTTTCCTGCACCGCGCGGATGGTGTCGGTGAAAGTTACATCTGACCATTCGCTCATTTTATCCGTCCAAATTTTGAAGCCTTGACGTTTGCATATGATATCGTTGGGGAAATCAAAAATACCAAAAAATGGAAATATCACATTATGTTGAAGCGCCCAGCACTCGATCCGGAAACCCTCGAATTGAAAAGCCAGGGCGGGTATCCGGCCCCGTTCGACAAGGTAACCGAAGGACGCCGCAAACGAAATCTCAGCCCCGTCCTCGGGCTCACGCAGTTTGGTGTAAACCTCACAGAATTGTTGCCGGGGTCAGCGTCCGCATTGCGCCATTGGCACAGCCATGAAGATGAATTCATTATGGTGGTATCGGGTGAAGTTGTATTGGTGACCGATCGCGGCGAACAGGTTTTGACAACGGGCATGGTGGCGGGTTTTCCGGCTGGCAAGCAAGATGGGCATTGTGTCCAGAACAAATCGGATAAGCCTGCAATGATCCTGGAAGTGGGCAGCCGGAACATGCTGGATGAAGGCAATTATCCAGATGTGGATTTGCATTGTCAGGCGGGTCGTTATGAAGGCGCGCAATTTATCCGCAAAGACGGCACGCCGATTGGTTAGCATCGTCACAAACCTTGCGTGAATTTTCTATTCGGGTACGAATTGTGCCTTCAGCCATGCCTTTCAGTCAGGACCAAATATGAAATCCAATAGCGGCGCCAACCTTAGAACCGGTGGCCAAATTCTCGTCGATTGCCTGGAAGCCCAGGACGTCGAACATGCCTTTTGTGTTCCCGGTGAAAGTTATCTGGCGGCACTCGATGCGTTTCACGATTCAGATATTTCCCTGACCGTTTGTCGCCAGGAAGGTGGTGCGGCGATGATGGCAGATGCGGCGGGCAAACTGACCGGACGGCCTGGGATTTGTTTTGTGACGCGGGGCCCTGGCGCAACAAACGCCAGCGCCGGGGTGCATATCGCATTCCAGGATTCTACACCGATGATCCTGTTTATCGGCCAGGTTGGCCGAGGTATGGTTGAACGTGAAGCGTTCCAGGAAATTGATTACCGGCGCATGTTTGGCGAGATGACCAAATGGGTTGCGGAGATTGAATCTGCCGAACGGATTCCGGAATATGTGACCCGCGCCTTCCATACCGCCATGTCAGGGCGACCGGGGCCAGTGGTCTTGGCGCTGCCTGAAGATATGTTGCGGGAATATGCGGCCTGCATCATTCCAGACAAAGTTGTTCCGGCGCTTGCGCATCCAGGCGCAGGTGATCTGGATCGTTTGGCCGATATGCTGGCAGACGCCAAAAGCCCGCTCGCCATTCTTGGTGGTGGCGGCTGGTCACAATCGGCAACAGACGATTTTGCGGTCTTTGCCGACGCTTGGGATTTACCCACATGTGCGTCGTTCCGGTGCCAACATTTGATGGACAATGAGCATCGCTGCTTTGCCGGTGATATTGGCGTTGGCCCGAACCCGGAACTTGTAAAACGGCTTCAAGAATCCGATTTGCTTCTGGTGCTTGGTGCACGGCTTGGGGAAATGACAACCAGCGGTTATTCGCTGATTGATATTCCGGTGCCGCAACAAAAACTTGTGCATGTTTATCCGGGCGCTGAGGAAATTGGCAGGGTCTATCAACCAACCCTTGGCATCAACGCTGCCATGAAGCCGATGGCGGCAGCGCTTCGGCAAATGGCGCCGCCTGAGACCATCTCGTGGCAGGGCGCTGGCGACACGGCGCATGAAATATTTGAGGATTGGACCAAAGCGCCGACAATTCCAGGGCCTGTCCAAATGGGGCAAGTCATGGAGGTTCTGCGTGCAGAATTGCCTGATGATACAATCATCTGCAACGGGGCCGGCAATTATTCCTCGTGGCCCAACCGGTTTTTCCGCTACCGGACCTTTGGCTCGCTGCTTGGTCCTTCTTCGGGGTCGATGGGATACGGGACACCGGCGGCGGTTGCGGCCAAGCAATTATATCCAGATCGTATGGTGGTTGCCTTTGCGGGTGATGGTTGCTTCATGATGAACGGCCAGGAATTGGCGACCGCTGTGCAATATGATGTGCCGATCCTGATCATCATTGTGAATAACGGCATGTATGGCACCATCCGGATGCATCAGGAGCGGGAATATCCAGCGCGGATCAGCGCCACCCAATTACAGAACCCTGATTTTGCGGCTTTGGCCAAGGCCTATGGCGCACATGGCGAGCTGGTGGAGGAAACCGCGCAGTTCGCCCCGGCGCTGGAACGGTGTTTCAGTTCAGGAAAAGCTGCTTTGATTGAAATCCGTATTGACCCACAGGCCATCACCCCCAACATTACCCTGGACAAGATCAGGGCTGCGGCGCTGGCGAAAAAATCCGATTAAAGGGATAATCAATTGATAGATCTATATACTTGGGGAACCCCGAACGGGCGCAAGATCTCCATCATGCTGGAAGAGGTTGGGCTGGAATACGAAACCCACCCGATCAATATTATGGAAGACGACCAGTTTGCCCCGGACTTTCTGAAAATTTCACCCAACAATAAAATTCCGGCGATCGTTGATCGCGATAATGGGCAATCGGTTATGGAAACCGGTGCGATCCTGATGTATCTCGCCGACAAGACCGGAAAATTGATAGCGAAAGACGGCCCGGAATATTGGGAAACAATTGAATGGCTGATGTGGCAAATGGGTGGGTTTGGTCCGATGCTCGGTCAGGCGCATCATTTTTTGCGGTTCAACCCGGACGTTTCCGAATATGCCTCAAACCGCTATGGCACCGAGACCAAGCGCCTTTACAATGTTCTCGATAAAAGGCTCGAAGGCCGGGATTATATTGTTGGTGATTATTCAATTGCCGATATCGCGGTATGGCCCTGGGCGTCGCGGTTTGAATGGCAGAATATAGACCTGAATGAATTTCCCAACGTCAAACGCTGGTATGTGGACATTGCGTCCCGCTCGGCCGTGATTGCCGGGTACAAAGTGCCGAAAGATGCCGGGCCAATCCCGATACCTGCCTAAAGGCAATATCTGGTTCGTGGCCATGCCGTTTCTGTTGGGTAACAGAAACGGCTAATGGCAATTTATCGTTTTAGGAATTGTGATCCACAACCTCGCCACGGGCGGGGTAATTTTTAGCAATCACGTAATCCAACGCACCTGCAATTTCGGCAAATTGCGGACGGGCAAATGGCATGGTCTGCACGGAGCCGAAATAGAGCGTTCCGTCGGGGCGGACAACGAAAATACCAGGTTCTGCAAACAGATCAGGCTCTTCAACACCCATTGAGGTTTTGCCATTGGTAGATGAGATATAAAGACCCCATTCGCGGGCATTATCCAGGCTGAAGCCATGGGCCATKKTGATGTTGCCAAGGTCCCAGGAKGYTTTGGCTTTCTKGGTSCGTTCYTCATCATCGGTTGAAATAACGATGACCTCAACGCCTTTGCCGTTGAAATCTGCCAAACGATTGTCGAGATCTTTCAAATAGCCTTTGCAGATTGGGCAATGGAGGCCGCGATAAACCACAATCATTGTAAAATTTTCAGGCGATTGCTCAGACAGTTTCCAGGTATCGCCGTCGGTGGTTSTTACCGTCAGGTCAGGAACCCTCTGGCGCGGTATAAGGGGGGTAATGCTGGTCATGGCTGTCGCCTMWCTTGAATATTGTACCGAAGTTCGGTTTGCTCGGAAACAAACCTAAGGGACGTTGGGAATTTGGCAACTGGTCCGCCTCATTCGCGCTATCACAAGTGAGTGATTAGCTGGGATAACAAAATATCCGCAGGCGCAACGATTATAAGATAGTGCGCGGTATCGAAACTTTGCTTCGAGGAGACAGCATGAACCCATTGAGCCTTATTGGCGAGACGTTCCTCCTTGTGGGACGACAAGGGAGATATATTGTCCGTATCAATTGGTGGTTGTTTTTGTTACTCGCGGCGGGGCTTGTTGGATTGTCCTGGCTGTCCTTGCGRCTTTTTGAAATTTTTCCGCTGTCCCTTGGTATGCCAACATTGCAAATTGTTGGAATTGGTGTGGCGATGGCCCCGCAATTTCTGGTTTTGGTTGCGGCCGGATTGATGGCGGGGCGTTATATGGAACGCGCGGGAATTTTTACGGTGCTGCGCGACAAAACGAATGGCCGCAGATTTTTGCCACGCTGGATGRTCGTTTCATTTCTAATATTTGCTGGGCTAGTGGTTGTTGAATTCCTCTATGGCAGCGTTTTGGAAAGCGCCATGAATTCAGGGACAGCAGCCTTCCAGGGGGGCATGTTTATTGCGCGCAATTACGCCCTGACTGCGATATTTTTAATCGGGCTTTGTTTTCTTATGGCCACGCAAAATATCTGGTTTGCCGAACCAGCGGCATCACGYGCAGGCGGTAAAATTTTGTGGCGGCGTTATCTGGCAATGATGGTGGCAGGATTTGTGCTCTATTTCGTTGTAGAGCCAACGCTGGAGCAGATATTTCTCTATCTGCCACCGATGGGATTTTACTGGGCGACGCTGGACCGCTTGCAGCCGCAATATTTTTTCCTGACCGAAACAGTACGAATCGGCGCGCAGACAATAGCGCCGATTTTCTACGTTGCGTTCATTGTGGTTGCAGGCGAAGCGGTCAGGCGCTTGCGCACCTGACCGTGATTTCTTAAGCAAGGATTATCCGGCGACCAATGCGCCTTCAATTTCCTGCGCCTTGTTGGTAACGGCTAATTGGACTTTTTCAAAAGCGCGTACCTCGATCTGGCGGATGCGTTCGCGGCTGACGCCAAACTCTTCCGACAGCTTTTCCAATGTGAGTGGATCATCGGACAGGCGACGGGCTTCAAAAATCCGTCGCTCGCGATCATTTAAGGTCTTGATGGCATCACCAAGCATGGCGAGCCGGCTGTTGAATTCCTGCGATGTGGCAAGCTCGGTTTCCTGATCGGTAGAATCATCAACCAGCCAATCCTGCCATTCGCCTTCCGCATCTGCGCGGATCGGTGAATTAAGCGACGCATCCCCGCTCATGCGGCGGYTCATGGAAATCACATCTTCTTCACTCACCTTGAGACGGTGGGCGATTTCCTGCACATGCTCCGGCTTCATGTCGCCTTCTTCAAAGGCCGAAATCTGGCCCTTGATTTTGCGCAGGTTGAAGAACAACTTTTTCTGGCTGGCCGTAGTACCAAGTTTCACCAGGCTCCATGAGCGCAGAACATATTCCTGAATTGACGCCCTGATCCACCACATGGCGTAGGTCGCCAGACGGAATCCGCGTTCTGGTTCAAATTTTTTCACGGCCTGCATCAGGCCCACATTGCCTTCTGAAATGACTTCCGTGATTGGCAATCCATAGCCGCGATAGCCCATGGCGATTTTCGCGACCAGCCGCAAATGGCTTGTCACCAATTTGTGGGCAGATTCACGATCACCGTCATCGCGCCAGGATTTAGCGAGATTATATTCTTCCTTCGGCTCAAGCATCGGATATTTGCGGATTTCCTGAAAATATCGGGTTAATCCACCTTGCCCGGTGAGCGCAGGAACTGAGTTTCTAGCCATTTTTATTGTTCCCCAAACATGTTTGCGGGGCTTCGCAAAAGCAAATTCYACCCCGTCCGTTATGGTTTATATAATGTTGTTTTTGGCGAATTAAAGGCCTGAATAAAGAACGACCCGATTCARATGTTTTTCARGGCCTTGTTCAATTCAGCCAGATCAGAGGGAAGCGGCGCTGAAAATTCCATTGGTTCTTCAGTYTCKGGATGGCTGAATTTCAGAAAAAAAGCRTGCAATGCCTGACGTGACAGGCTTTGCAGAGCTGCCCGCGTATCATCGTCGAGCAGGGCTTCGCGGGTCTTGAAACCCTGGCCGTACAATGCGTCTCCAAGCAATGGGTGGCCGATATGGGCCAGATGGACACGGATCTGGTGGGTGCGACCGGTTTCCAGGCGGCATTCAACCAGCGAGACGGCCGGGTGGGTTTTGGCGCCACCAAAGGCTTTTTTTACCTTGTAATGGGTAACAGCCTGGCGGGCATCAGGGCGGGATTTCTTGACGATTGCTCGTTTCAGGCGGTTGCGGTCTGAGCGGCCAAGGAATGTCTCGATGGTGCCCAGAGTTGGTTGTATCGCGCCCCAGACAAAAGACTGATAGGCGCGCTCCAGGATGCCGGATTTACCGTGATCGGCGAATTGGGCAGCTAGTGCCTGGTGTGCTTTGTCGGTTTTCGCGACAACCATCACGCCGCTGGTATCTTTGTCCAGGCGGTGAACGATGCCGGGTCGCCTGACCCCGCCAATGCGACCCCAAACCATTGGCATGGTCGAGCGGTTTAATGGGCGCATCGAGGACGTGCTGCAAAGCCACCATTTCAACA
>JAESRU010000207.1 GCA_016764455.1 Hyphomicrobiales bacterium
AAACCCTATTGTTCAGTTTGAAAAATGGTTTGAAGAAGCTACAGCATCAAAGGTATCTGAACCAAATGCAATGACACTAGCAACTGTTGGAAAAAACTTGTCCGGAACCTTCACGCAGCATGAATCAGATGGTTGACGTGGGTGACGAAGATGTGACTGGTTAGGGCCATTCGCCAGAGACTTTGATTCTCGAATTTTTGTTGGAAATATCAGGAGATTTCGTTGGAACGCACGGAAACCGAAAAACTTGAACGCTACTTGCGGGGCTTGTTTGATTTACCCTCGATCAAGGTCGTCAAGCGTCCGCAAAAAGATGATTCTGCCGAGGTTTATATCGGCGAAGAATTTATTGGCATTCTGTTTCGTGACGACGACGATGAAGACGACGACGTATCCTATTCTTTCCAGATGGCAATCCTTGGTTTTGATCTGGAAGAAAAATAGACGGTCAGTCGGTATTTTGAGTGCCTGACAGATATGTTCTGACCAGGTCGATCACTTCAGTATCAATTTGTTTCCATTCATTTAGCAGGTTTGGATAAAACCGGATTTCCAGTCTGATATCTGTCGTTAACTGGATCACGCGCTGACAAAACGATGTATCTGATTGGGGCATTTGATCAAACGGCTCGGCGCAAAAAGTGAGATAGCGGGTTGTGTCACCGGATTGTGTATCCAACGGCGCATAATACAGCACATCTGGACCAAACCCCGTTCCAGGCCTGAAATGTCGGGCGATAAGTCCGTCTGGCGCTGGCAGTGGTTCGCCGGAAAATGCCGGCATGATGATACGTTCAAATCTCTCTTCAGAATTGATGGTTTCCTGGTTCCGGTCGAGACGCAGGCGCAATAGAGGCGCGGCCGGGTCTTGATTTCGAAAATTTTCGGTATTTTGATCCGTTCTCCCGCCCAGTCCCGGCCATATCATCGCCAATTCAATGGCATCGCCGGTGGCATTTATCAAGATGTTGCCGGGGATGGCGAATTGCTGCTGTCCCAGGGACACGATTTCCGGGTCATCGGATACGACAGGCAACGGCGTTTTGGCCAATGTATTTGACCAGAGCGCCAAACTGAAGCGGGTCAGAAACACAATTCCCACCGTCACCAACGCCGTCACCAGGACTGTCAGAGCAATCCTAAATGACCAAAATGAATCACGTGATGACGGCACGATAAACTCTCAGAAAATTGTCTGTAATGGCGATCCGGTGCTCCACTAGATCAGGATTCGGACGGCCTTTCCATGTTCACCCCGCAATTGGCACGGGAATTGTTTGTATTGATGCCAAGGGCAGGGATCGCGCCCAATTTTCGTGATTCTGGTTCAAAATAAAACATGRTTAGCCAAAACTGAACAGTTTTGGGAAAGGGCGGAGTAATTTATGTCTGAGTATCTTGCATTTGGGTTTTCTGTAGCGACCGGATTTGTTGCAGCAGGGATTGGTTCCAGCACATTCAGTTTGGTCACCAATCAACGGGTGTCGTTTCAAATTCCGGACATGACGGTGTTTGCAAAATTCATGATTGCCTGTCTGATTGTGGTTGTCGGGCCGGTTATTTTGATGCGGAACGGGATCCGTGGCTGGCTGATCGAACATCGCCATCCCGGATATTTGGCGGGTTCTGTCGCCATTGCCACTATGTGGAGTTTCATCTCCGGGCTGTTTGTGCTGCACATGGCACTTGCCCTTCAGGCCTAATTAGCGGATCGGATTGCTTATGCCTCTCTACAGTCTAGAAAATGTCTCGCCCCAACTTCCCGACGGGCCTTATTATGTGGCCCCAACAGCTGTGATTATTGGCGACGTCCGGCTGGATACAGATTCAAGCATCTGGTTTGGGACCGTGCTGCGGGGTGACAACGACCTGATCCATATTGGTGCGCGGTCAAATGTGCAGGATAATTGCGTGCTGCATACAGATTTTGGTTATCCGCTGACAATCGCACCTGATTGTACCATCGGCCATATGGTAACCCTGCATGGCTGCACTATTGGAGAAAACACTCTTATTGGTATGGGCGCGACTATCCTGAATGGCGCTAAGATTGGCAAGAATTGTATTGTCGGTGCCAACGCGCTTGTTCCCGAAGGTAAGGAAATTCCGGACAATTCCCTGGCTGTCGGGTCTCCTGCCCGGATTGTCCGAACACTTGATGAGGCGCAGATCGCAATGTTGCGCGGTGCTGCGGAAATTTACGTGAAAAATGCACAGCGTTTCCGCGATGGTTTGCAGGAACTACCTGCCGAATAGGCAAAGGCCGGTCCCTGGGGAGGGACCGRCCTTTTACACATATCCGGCAATTGACGTGTGGGACGGGGGRCGCCGGACTGCGAWTTCYNTTTTTASCGYGAAGAKACMGGRGCTGARYGGTYKGAAGACTGCAACAGCCGRCTRAAAATRTTGGTRTTYGGSGACAGSGAMACCCATTCTGACGGGTTCTGCTGRGAYTGGCGCTTGCGGAARRTGTAAGGCGCKTCCTGCCAGCGACGAACWATCGGATAMCGATTGTCGAGCAAGAAGTCTCCAGCATCTGTCGTTACTGTGAGAACTGCGTGGCCGTCACCATTTTCATCGCGAACAACGGTGATGAGCAGGGATTCTTTCGGCCAGCCCAAAGCTACAAGTTGGCGCTGTTTTTCAAGAACATAATCTTCGCAATCACCTGCGCCTTGCGGGTAGGTCCAATGTTCGATGGTCCGGTAAAGGTCCATATCGGTGACAGGGATTACGGACTGGTTGATACGATCATTGATTTCAACCAACTGGGTCCAGCGCTCCATGGTAAGCTGCGGGATGCGTGGGTTGGTAATGTTTGTGGCCTGACACTGACCAGGGTAAGCGCGACAAAAAAGAACGTGGCCGATCGGGGCTCTGGTTTCATCATAGACACGCATGCTTGTGGCTTGGTGGTTCTGCCCGGCATTGCGTGCCGCGCTTGCTGGTGAAACTGAACCGGCTGCAACTGTTGCAATTGTCAGCCCGATGATTGCGGCCATCCTGCCAAATTTGTTTTTCATTTCGTCGCCCCTTTTTTTGTTGTTGAGGAGACAATGCCATAAAATTTTTTCGTTTCGTCTAAGATTAGCAGTGACATTTTATTAGAATTGCAGGGGTGGTTTTAAGTGTTTGCTTACCTAAATCGGCGGCCTTTGTTTGGTTCCTCCTGGATGTTTCCAATCCGTGCTCCGYGTCAATATTCAGACAGCAATCGCCCATAGCCTTCGATCTTGTCTGGAATGTTGGCGAGCCTGAACGTATCCCAGATCATGGCCTGGTTTGAGCAAATCGCAGGCTTGCCAGCGGCGACTTCGATATCGCCGATCACATCAAGGGTGCGTAACGCGCCACACGAAATAAAAATCGCGTCGGCGTCCGGATGATCAAGMKWWWKWRMAAAWTMRYKWWTMWWKYMYGGTKYKAYYMRYWSMWWRKYKMYRYYYTYWWYMWSWTTYAWCMSKKYRWYRSKCARRAMTTCAAACCCTGCTTGTTCAAAATAAACAGCTTCGCGCTCGTTGATTTCATCCAGATACGGTGTGGCAATAACAATGCGTTTGGCATTGACAGCATGCAGGGCACGGATAACGCCGGTTACAAGCGAGGTCGCTTTGGCGGCTGGCGCGCCCTTGTTCAATTCGGTAAATACCCGGTCTTCGCCGATCACTAGACTGCCGGACGTGCAGGCGTAGCAGACAACGTCCAAGCTGCCATCTGGCAACAGGCTGGCGGCGCAGGGTGCAAGGAGGTYAGCTTGAGCGGCAAGGGTTGAGGCCGTGATCGAATCCGGGATTGCCGCACGGGCAAAATGGATGCCGACGCCATCCGGCCTGAGCTTCATCACATCATCCTGAATGGTTTGTTCGGTCGCCAGCAGCACATATCCGATTTTGGCGCGGTGGTGATTGCCGCGATCGAAGCGGATGTCCGGTGTGCTTGTCATCAAGCTATGGAGGGAAGAATTTGTCATCGACGTGTCCCGTGCAAATTTCTTGCACTGAAATTTGAATTCAGCAATATGGTTTTGTCAAATATTGACTTGTCAAATTTCGATTTTCAGGAACTTAGCCATGCTGGAAGAAGCGCGCGCCCGTACCATAAAATTCCAATCCATCCTCAAAGAGGCAGGCATCGATATTGCGGTAATTACGGACGAAAGCTCGATCGCTTATCTGGCCGGATTTTGGGGGTATTTGTCGGTGGAATTTGGTCGCCCGACATTCCTGCTGGTTCGCCCGGATGAAGATCCAATTATCATCACGCCGCATATGGAAAGCGAGATGGTTTCYGCAATGACCTGGGTCGAGAAAATCATGACCTGGGAAGATGCCGGCGCCCATCGATGGGAAAATGTGCTTGGCTCGGCGCTGGGTGATCGGCCGGGCCGGGTCGCAGTCGAAGCGGGCGCGTTGCCAGCGATCGTGCGAAATTGGTTCGACGAYCAATTGCCKGGGACCAAGCTTGAAGACATCTCATCTGAGCTCGGTACGATGCGGATGATTAAATCGCCGCGCGAAATWGAMGTCATGCGCCAGGCCGGCCAGATTGGTGGGGCCATGATGCAGGCTGCGGAAAACGCCCTTGCCGAGGGCCAACCGGAATATGAAGCGGCGTTAGCAGTAATCAATGCGGGAACCAGAAAAGCGGCARGATTTCTGACCACCAAAGGCTGGGACGCATTTATTTCTCCGATGATCCATAACCTCCAGATCATGCAGTCCGGGCGCGATACTTCGATGGTCCATCGCCGGGCCAGTGTGAAGCGATTGGAGAAAGGCGATCCGGTCTATTTCTGCTTTTGCAACATGACTCAGTTCAAATTGTACAAATTGGGTTTTGACCGGATGTTTTTCATCAAGGAAGTATCTGATGAAGCGGCGCGGGTGCAACAAGCTGCCATTGCTGCGCAGCAGGCGGCGATTGCGGCGATCCGGCCCGGAGTGACAGCTGAATCGATTGCCGAAGCCGCTGATGAAGTTTATCGCGCTGGCGGGTATGTGACCGGGTATCGGACCGGGCGGTCCATCGGCATGGCCTATCTTGAATCCCCTGAATTGAAACCTGGTGACAAAACCATTCTCCAGCCGGGCATGACATTTGCGGTCGATGGCGGCATTTCCGTTGATGGGAAACTTGGTGGGCGGATTGGCGATTCAATCGTTGTGACTGATACGGGTTATGAATATCTGACGGATTATCCGCGCGAACTTCTGGTGGTGGATCATTAGCTGATGCGTGCCGGTATATTTCAATGCGCGGGCGGCGGGCTAACGCCGCATCAACGCCTGGCGCGTTTGGAAGCGCACCTTGAGCAACATGATCTAGATATTGTTGTATGCCCGGAACTGTTTATGTCGGGCTACAATATTGGCGCGTGTGTCACCACTTTGGCCGAACCTGATGATGGTGAATTTGCGGTTTCGGTTTCCAATCTCGCCAAGACCAACGAGACAGCAATTGTCTACGGATACCCGGAACTGGACGGCGACGATATTTTCAATTCGGCTTTATGTATCGGAGCGGATGGCAAGGTTTTGGCCAATTATCGCAAAATGCTGCCGCCGCCTGGGTTCGAAGCTAGATATTTTTCAGGCGGCGATGGTCCGTCATTGTTTGAAATCGACGGTATAAAATGCGCCATTTTGATTTGCTACGATGCCGAATTCCCGGAATCTGTTCGCGCTGTCGCCGAGGCCGGGGCGCAAATTGTGATTGTCCCAACCGCGCTTGTGGACAATTGGCACGCGGTCGCGTTTCAATTGATGCCCACCAGAGCCTTTGAAAATGGCGTCTGGCTGCTCTATGCCAATCATGCGGGTGAAGAGGGCGAYGCGAAATACCTTGGTGGGAGTTGTATCATCGCGCCGGATGGGACGGACAAAGCGCGGGCTGGAAGTGGCGAAGCTTTGATCGCGGCTAAAATTGATGTTGAAGCCAACGCCAGGGCGCAGGCCAGGCTGCCGTATCTGGCCGATGTGCAAGCACTTCGAAAAAAACTGAACCTCATTTGATTGCGCTTTGCAAATTTGACTGCTGCGGGGGTCTCGCATTCGCGGCTTGTCTGGCAGGGGTCGTTGCCAACGCGCCGAAAGAGGAAAAATTGTCAAAAGAAAATTTGCATAATCAGGCAATTGCTACCTGGGCATTGGTCCACGGGTTGGCAAGCTTGACGATTGATGGAAATGTGAATTTGCCGGAAAATGATATTCCAGCTCGTAACAAGGTAATCAAAGATATTTTGATGGCGTCGYTGTAAAATCAGCCGTTGGCGGCGTTGATGATCCGGAATTCGGCAGCGAAATCTYCAACGTCGGGATCGGGTGCGATTTTAAAATGATCCTGCAGCGACTTAACATTCTGAACATCTGAAAATTCCAGAGCGATGCCGTTTTCCAGATGACGCACAACGCGGGCGCGCATTTTGCCCAATGTCACGCCGCTATTCAACGCGGGCCGCACRTCAATGTCGATCGCTGCCCCGCCAATCGACATATCGATGATCCGGCATTCGTATTTTCTGTTGTCGGGCAGGACAATGCTGGTTTGAGTATTATTGGGATTAACCCGCTCGTGCACCCGGTCTTCTGGGAGACCCAGCGTGCTTCGGTTGGCGAGCCAGGTTAGCTGAGCTGCAAGTTTATCTCGTTTGCGCTCGGTCGCCCTGAAATTTACAGCAAAGCCACCTTTAAATTGACGCGAAACTTCACCTTCGAGGCGGCCAATATGGTCGATATAGGTGACRATGCGTTCGCCTTCCGCCCCTTCSACCGGGGTTACAAGYGCAACGCCGCCYGGGGACATATTCAATACCTGGCAGGGGAATTCGAGTTTGTTGGCCAGCATGAACCGACCTAACAAATTGACTTTAACCCGCTGAAAACGGCGTCTTTCTCCGGATCCGGATARATTAGAAAGGGACATTCCATTGAGCCCTGAGTTTCACGCAGCTAATTATTTGATAGGCGTGGTGATATCATATTTATGAAATCTTACTCCAAACAGGGTAAACGAAAGGTTAGAATTTTCTTAAACACCGCTGCGACCGCCTTCAAATACTGAAAGGTGGCGTATCTGCCGGCTTGGCCGATTTTCTCCAAGTACCGGATGTGGCTTCTGGTTTTGCGCGAAGCTGTAGACTGGATTGTTATGCTCATGGACAGGGATCATGCGCAATCCGGTAATGTCGAGAGACACAAGCGGAAACGTGCCAAGCCAATAAGGAATGTCTTGGGTTACCAGAGTGCCGAGAACCCGGCACACCATATTTTCCTGTATCAAGGGCAACATGATCATTTCACCTGACGTTTCGTGGTAGCGGGCTGTTCTYCCCTCCCAACGCAACGAAATAKCCATTGTTTCCTGGCGCAGCATATGGAGCGAAGACGCAAGGGTTTCTTTGTCTTTACCGGACCACAGGCTGAGAAGATCAGCGTTTTTGAGATCCCGGCCAAACAATGCACAGGTGCGCGTGCCGGCGAGGCGGAACCTTGTGCCTTCAAGCTCATCGGTTTCAAGGATGAAGGTATCCGGCAGCAGGTTTCTGATATCGGCAGGCTCAATTTCACTGCGTTCCGGCGCTGGACGGTTTCCCTTCAAGCGCTTCCAGTAAGAATAAAGCTGCAATGTCGTCGGATTTTCCATGTTTCCYTACCATTCCCTGTTGTCGCTGTCCTTTTCGGGACAAACTGTTCGGCAATGAGACACTTCATGCCTCTTMYSGRTGCTTGTGTAGGGTAGGGAGCATTTGCCATGCCAACTGGCCGCAGTTTGCGGTTTTTGTTGTGGATGGCCAGTTGCTCGGCTAGACAACAGTTTTCTGGAAGGAATAATATTTTCATGTCGCGTCGCCAGCCGCCAGCTTTCAATATTCCAAGGGTCGTTTTTATGCTCGCGGCTATGCTAGGCGGGGTGCATCTGTTCCGTACCTATTTGCTGAACAGGGAACAGGATATCGATGCGATCCTGTTATTTTCGTTCATTCCGGCGCGGTATGCGCCTGACCTTTCCGTATTGAAGCTGCCAGTGGGGTTTGTGTTTCCAGGCGGGTTCTTGGCGGATATCTGGACATTTGTAACCTACGGCGCGCTGCATGCGGACTGGACCCATCTTTTTGTCRATCTGGCCTGGATGGTGGCGTTTGGATCAGCGGTCGCGATGCGCTTTGGTGCGGCACGGTTTCTGGCGCTCACATTGATCGCCACAATCGGCGGTGCATTATTGCACCTGGCCACCCATTGGGGTGGTCTGGTGCCTACGATTGGTGCGTCTGCCGCCGTATCTGGCCATATGGGGGCGGCAATTCGGTTTGCGCTAACCGGGCCAGTCCCAGCCTTTGGACCCGGGCAGCAAAAAATGCATGCACCGGCGGCGCCATTGTTTGATGCCCTCAGGGATCGCCGGGTTTTCATTTTCCTGGCGCTCTGGCTCGGAATAAATTTTCTGTTTGGGTCAGGCATCGTGCCGATCGGCCTCAGCGAAGGCGCCGTTGCCTGGGAAGCTCATATTGGCGGATTTCTGGTTGGCCTATTGGGGTTTGGCTTGTTTGACCCGCCGCGCCAGCCTTCACCTTCATTGCCCGAAAACTGGCCGGATGAGCCGYTACAATAGAGGCTCTTCGTAGCGCAAAATGCCGTTGACAATTATTCCCTTGATYGCTGCTGTGCCGCTGGAATCTATTGCCGCGAGAATTTCAATGTCATTGTCACGTTGTTCGGATTCAATTTTCTGAGCCGCGTCTTGYTGGGCAAAATATTGCTCGATACCGTAGCGAATGGTGAGTGTCTGGCAGCGTGAAGTGCAAATCASGTCRCCGYTAGATGAWRCGATGCGTCGTGGCGAGGTGAGGCGGCGTACCCGGCCCGCAATGACGGTTTCGCCAGAACCGCTTGTGGGGCGTGAATGCGAAATCGCGTTCGGGTGCCAGAGGTCATTCTCGCCTTCTGCCAGCGTTACATAGACGATATCGTGCTTTTCAAACTGCTCTTCGCTGCCCAGTTCTGATGGAGAAATCCGGCTGAYTTSGTAATTCARAGTGACGTAATAGCCACGGAAAATATCGCGCGGGTCAATGGGTTCTACTGCCAGGCGGACGGTTTGGCCGGTCTCCAGAATTTGGGCGCGGTCCCAAATCATCCAACCCAGAATGCCTGCCTGCAATATGAACAGAACCATGAGCCGTAAAATCAAGGGAATGCGTTTCATCATGACGCTGCTCCTTCTTCAGGTTGGTTGAAGCGGCTGCGCAACCGGCTCAGAAACCAGGCCAGAACGAGCAGCAAAATGCCACCAAGAAGAAAGAATAAGGCTGTATCTAGCAGGCTGCCGAAGGTTGCAAAATAGATGTCCAGCACCACTAGGCCAAAGATGATCAGGCCCAGATTGATGGCTTTTGAATAATGATATTCCTGTCCGTATTCCATCGCCCAGATGCTCAGCCCAATTGCCACAATCGCGGACAGAATTTGAGGTGTTAGTGTCGTCAATATGTGAGGCATCAAGGCAAATATGGTTGGCACTAAAGCT
>JAESRU010000068.1 GCA_016764455.1 Hyphomicrobiales bacterium
GTCAACGGGCGGCAAACAGGATTGAACTGGCCCGAGATATGGACCGGCCGGATGAATGGAAACCCGCCGCACCGCCTGCCCCGACACCGCCGTTAAATGTCCGCCCGCGCCAATTGTCGGTCAGCCGGATCGAGACCCTTATTCGTGATCCTTATTCGATCTATGCCCGCTATATTTTGCGCCTCAGCCCGCTTGATCCGCTCGATGCCGGGCTGGATGCGCGCGAACGTGGCAACTGGATCCACAAGGTTCTGAGCGAGATTGGTGCCAATTGGCCTGATCTGGATGAGCAGGAAACAGCCCGGCTTTTATCCAGAACTGCGCGGGCTGAATTGAAATTCATCTCCGGTGCACCAGAAACCAAAGCGGTTCTGATGAGCCGGTTTGATCGTCTCGCGCCGTGGTTTGCATCCGAGAATAAAAAACTTCTGAAGGGCGTTAGCAAGAGCTTTGCCGAAATTGACGGTGAAATCCGTTGGATGTCTCCCGGCGGTGAATTTATCCTGAATGCCCGCGCCGACCGGATTGACCTTTATGAAGACGGCCGAATTTCGATTTATGACTATAAAACCGGCACCGCACCATCTGCGAAACAAGAGCAACGGGGCTTTAGCCCGCAATTGCTGCTGGAAGGTGCGATTGCGCTTACCGGTGGGTTTTCGAGCGAACGGTCTTTGCAGTCAGATATCAATCATCTGGCCTATATCGAACTGGCGGGCCGCCAGCCGCCGGGGAAAATCAAATACATTGCCGAAGATGATCCAGGCGGCGAATCCTTGCAGGCGCTGGATCGGTTAAAAATTATGATTGAAAAATTTGACGACGAAACCCGGCCCTATTTTTCACGCCCGCACCCAACCTTCACTTCCAGATATGGCGATTATGACCAATTGGCCCGCGTGCAAGAATGGTCAAGCGGGGAGAACCGGCAATGAGCGGGGTTCTGAAACGCCTGCCCGAACAAACCCACGCCGCCGACCCGGCGCGCTCGGTCTGGGTGAGCGCCAATGCAGGGTCTGGTAAAACATCTGTTCTGGCAGACCGCGTTGTGCGCTTGCTGCTTGGCGGCACTGACCCGGGCGCGATCCTCTGCCTGACTTTCACCAAGGCGGCGGCGGCGGAAATGGA
This sequence comes from Hyphomicrobiales bacterium, assembly GCA_016764455.1. Classification (GTDB taxonomy): domain Bacteria; phylum Pseudomonadota; class Alphaproteobacteria; order Rhizobiales; family NORP267; genus NORP267. Next base: position 1,129 of record JAESRU010000068.1, read on the forward strand.
AAACCGGGTATTTGACCAATTAGCCAAATGGGCAACCGCCAGCCATGACCAATTGCTGGCCGAACTGGACGCGATTGGTCAGCCGGTRCCNGGGGAAGGCTGAAYTGGCGCGGGCGCGCACATTATTTGCCCAAGCGTTGGAGACCCCGGGCGGGCTGAAAATCCAGACCATCCATGCTTTTTGCGAACGCTTGCTGCATCAATTCCCGCTTGAAGCCAATGTACCGGCGCATTTCGAGGTGATCGATGACGGCGAAAAAGCCGTGATGCTGAAAGAAGCCCAATTTGATGTAATTCGGGACGCCTTAAATGATCCGGGTGGGGCAACCTCACGGGCGCTCAATGCCTTGGTGGCCCGGCTGGCTGATACCAGTTTTGAAAAATTGCTCGATACAATTGTACGGGTTGAAAGCGAGTTGCGGCACTGGATCAAAGCCGCTGGAAGTTTGGATGAAGCGCTCGATCAATTGGCGCAAAAGCTTGGGCTTGAAGCCGGTGACAATGTTGAAGCCATCACTGGAGGCTTGATCAATTCGCCGCTCTTCCCGCAAAGCGAATGGCTGGCCGCGATCGAATTATTCAATACCGGCAGCAAAAGGGATCAGGATCAGGCCGGGCGGCTGGCAAAGGCCTTGCAAAACCCAACCTCTGGTGAGCGCCTGGACGCTTACACACAAATATTTCTGACAGGGAAAGGCGAACCGCGCAAAAACATTGTTACCGGGGCAATCGCCAAGCAAAACCCCGGATTTGCGGAAATTCTGGAARAGGAACAAGCGCGGATATTTGAGGCAATTGACCGTCTCAAGGCGGCGCAAGCGGTTGACGCATCCCGCGCTCTGTTCACGTTTGGGCTAAGCGTGCTGGATAAATATAACGGGCGCAAAGTGCGTGCAGGGAAACTCGAATTCAGCGATCTGGTTGAAAACACCCTGCGCCTGCTAGCGCGCTCGGACGCAGCCAGTTGGGTGCTCTATAAACTCGATGGCGGGATCGACCATATTCTGGTTGATGAAGCCCAGGATACCAGCCCGGGCCAATGGGAAATTGTGCGCCTGCTAGCCGAAGAAGCTCTTTCAGGTGCCGGGGCGCGGGCGCCAACACGCACCATTTTTGCGGTGGGTGACGAGAAGCAATCGATATTTTCGTTTCAAGGTGCTGAACCGGCCCGCTTTGAAGAAATGCAGCGTTATTTYGGCCGCAAGGTAAAAGCGGTCAAACGGCAATGGGCTAATATCGAGCTGCATCTTTCCTTTCGCTCTGTCCCAGCAATCCTTGAAGCAGTTGACCTGGTATTTTCCAGTGGCGCAGCGCGGGTCGGGCTGACAAGCACCAATATGCAGGTATCCCATGCGGCGCACCGAAAAAATCAACCGGGTCTGGTTGAGATATGGCCTCCCACGAGGACCGAACCTTTGGTTGATCCGATCGCCTGGGACGCCCCGCTTGACCAAGTGAGCCAGGGCAGCCCGCAGGTAGTACTCGCGGAGAAGATTGCCGAACAGATTGAGGGTTGGTTCGCGAGCGGCGAAACCATTGCAGCTACCGGCAAGATAATCGAAGCCGGGGATATTTTGATCCTGGTGCGACGACGCACCCATATTGTGATCCCGCTCATCAAAGCGTTGCGCGAAAGAAACATCGCGGTCGCGGGCGCTGACCGGCTCAATTTGCAATCCCATCTGGCGGTCATGGATTTGCTTCTGGCTGCAGATTTTGTGCTCCTGCCCGAAGACGATTTGACCCTAGCGACCCTGCTACGCAGCCCGCTTATTGGCGCCAGTGAAGAGCAACTTTATACCCTGGCGCAGGGGCGCAACGGATCGCTCTGGCGATCCTTGCAAGAACGATCCAAAGACCCGCAATTTGCCGGATATGCCGCAAAATTGTCTTCTTGGCTCGGGCGGGCTGATTTACTCACCCCCTATTCCTTTTTCGCAGGCATTCTAAGTGCCGGTGGCAAGCGGCAATTGATAACCCGGCTCGGGCCGGAAGCTGAAGATGCCATTGACGAATTTCTCAATCTGGCGCTGCAATTTGAATCCGGAACAATTCCTAGCCTGCAAACCTTTGTCCATTGGATGCGCGCCCAAAGCCTGGAGATCAAACGGTCGATGGATCAGGGCACCAATGAGGTGCGGATCATGACTGTCCATGGTGCCAAAGGGCTGGAAGCGCCGATTGTGTTTTTGCCAGATACTTGCGCCGTTCCTGACAAAGGAAAGCTCAGCCAAATTCTGCCACTGGCAGAAAATGACGATGCGGTGCCACCCTGCCTGCTTTGGGCCCCCGGCAGTGCCGGAGAATTGCCGACATCTGTGCGGGCACTAAAGGAAGCCGAATATCAAAAGCAGATGGAAGAGCATAACCGGCTGCTTTATGTGGCCATGACCCGGGCCGAGGACCGGCTATATATCTGCGGCCATCAAGGCAAAAATAATCTACCGGATGATTGCTGGTATAGGCTGATTGAGGACGCGCTGGCGGGTCAGTTGAACGAATTTGAGGCCGATGACGGCGAAACATTGCACCGGTTTATCGGCTCAGTGCCCTATGTGACCCATGATCGGGAAGAAGTTCCGGAGGCTGTTGTTGATTCTGGACAACCCACCCTCACGGTGTCGTTGTTGCCGCCACCGGCGCAAGCTCCGGTAACAGATACTTTGGCACCGTCGCGAATCGGCGACGACCCGGACCATGTTTCGTCCAAACCTGTACCAGAAGATGGGTTTGCCGGGATGGACCCGCGCCTGCGTGGAAATATCATCCACAAGTTGATAGAGATGCTGGCGGGTTTTCCAGCCGACGATAGACCCCGCCACGGGGATAGATTGCTGGCGCATCTGGCCGAAGATTTAGAGCCGAAATTGCGCGACGCTATTCGCGATGAAGCCATCGCCGTCATAGCTGATCCCGCATTGGCATTTTTGTTTGGCGACGACAGCCGCGCCGAAGTGCCGGTTGCCGGGCAAATCGCCGACCCGCGAAATTTGGATAAAATCATAACTGTTTCCGGCATTATTGACCGCCTTGTGGTCGGGCCGAACAAGGTTGTGATTGCCGATTTCAAAAGTAACCGCGTCGTCCCGCAAAGTCTGATCGAAATCCCGCAAAGCTATATTACGCAAATGGCGGTGTAYCGCTCGTTGCTCCAGGCAATGTACACGACAAAAAAAATCGAGACCTGTTTGGTCTGGACAGCGAACGCCTCCATGACCCGGATTGAATAACCAGATTTTTCTGTTTCGATCCGCCTAAGGGCAATTTAGGCTGGTGACCCTTGACGGACCCGTCCGGCATTCTTACGTTCCAACCAACAACAGATTGAGGAAAACCATGGCAACAGAAACAGTATCAGACGCATCTTTTGAAGARGATGTTTTGGGTTCCGACATTCCGGTCGTTGYTGATTTTTGGGCAGAATGGTGTGGCCCATGCAAGCAGATCGGACCGGCACTGGAAGAAATTTCGACCGAATTGGGTGGCAAGGTCCGCATCGCCAAAATCAATATCGATGACAATCCCAACGTACCCCAGCAATATGGCGTGCGGGCGATCCCGACATTGATGATTTTCAAAAATGGTGAAGCCGCTTCAACCCAGGTTGGAGCGCAAACCAAGTCGAAACTCCTCGATTGGATCAATACCGCGCTCTAGGAAATCCGGCAGGATGTCCTGCATATTTTTAAAAAGGCGCTTTTTCGAAAGCGCCTTTTTTATGCGCCATTGGCYTTCAACACCTGCCCCGCCAGATAGAGCGAYCCGCARATCAAWAYCCGSGGCGAAGAAGAYGCCCGYCCGGCYTCRGCAAGTGCKGCCTGAATGGAKGGCGMAGGTTGCGCTTCAAGSCCSGCTTCTGYCGCTACWTTTGTCAWTTCRTCYGCTGAAAGCGTATTGGCCTCGCCCGGAATCGCGATCGTGAAAATCTGCTGAGCCAACCCRGCGAACGGGTGCAGATATCCGGTGGCATCTTTTGAATTGATCATGCCTGTGATCAGTATCAATGGCCGGGACATTTTTTCTTCCAACCCGGCCATAACATCTGCAATTGCCTGACCAGCGGCCGGGTTGTGACCACCATCGAGCCAGAGTTCTGAATTCTCCGGCAGAAGCTCGATCAACGGCCCTTCGGTTAAACGCTGCATGCGCGCCGGCCAATGGGTGTTGGCCAATCCGGTGGCGCAAGCTTCAGGGGATACCGTTTCGCTAGCCAATGAGCGCAGGGTAGCGATGGCTGTTCCGGCATTGTCGATCTGAAAATTACCGGGAAGCCTGGGCAACGGCAGGTNCAGTAACCCGCCTGCATCTTGATAAATCATCCGGCCATTTTGGGCAAAGCTCTGCCAGTCTTCGCCTGCGACAGAGAGCAAAGCGCCAATTTTTGCAGCCTGCTCTTGGATGACCTGCAAGCCTATATCCTGCTGCGGGGCGATAACAGCGGTCACACCGGGCTTCAATATTCCYGCCTTCTCAAATGTAACCTCTTCCAGAGTGTCGCCAAGAAATTGCGGGTGATCCAGCGATACAGGTGTGATGACTGTCACAGCCGGGCGCTCGAAGACGTTGGTGGCATCGAGCCTGCCACCCAGACCCACTTCCAAAATGAGATAGTCAGCAGGTGTTTCTGCGAATAGCAAAAATGCGGCAGCTGTTGTGATTTCAAAAAAGGTGATCGGGGCGTCGCCATTGACTGTCTCGCAATGGGCAAGTGTCTTTGCCAGATCAGCTTCCGCAACCGGCTTGCATCCATCCGTACCGGCCAACTGGATGCGCTCGTGAAAACGGACCAGGTGGGGTGACGAATRAAGATGCACCCGTTTGCCATGGGCCTCCAACAGGGCGCGGATATGGGCGGCCGTCGATCCTTTGCCGTTGGTGCCGGCGATATGGATGACCGGCGGGACCCGGCGTTCGGGATGATCCAGCTTGGCAAGTAAATCTTCAATCCGGCCAAGCGAGAGGTCGATTTTTTTGGGATGGAGATCAAGCAAGCGCTCCAGAATAATGTCGCTATCGGCCATTGAACAAAACTTTACAGGCGAATTTCGAATGAAAGAAACGCCCGGTGCCGGGCAAATCGCAAACCGCGATGATAAATTTAATCGGTGGATGCGGGGATGTTTTCGCCGTCCGGMTCGTCAAGCTCAGGGGCCAGAATATCGCTGTCGTTAACACCGACGGTATCAACGCGGGTTGAAGCGATTTTRGTCAGCCCTTCGGGCAATTCCGTTTCCTTCATGAGAAGGTGGCAGATACGGCTCAGGGTGGCGCGCAGCTCATGACGATGGACGACCATATCGACCATRCCGTGCTCGACCAGAAAATTGGACCGCTGGAACCCGTCCGGCAATTTTTCACGGATGGTTTGYTCRATMACSCGKGGRCCKGCRAASCCGATMAGGGCRYYMGGTTCRGCRATATGRATATCRCCCAACATRGCGTAAGASGCRGTRACGCCRCCWGTKGTCGGGTTCGTCAGAACAACGATGTAAGGCAATCTGGCGTCGCGCAGGGACTGTACCGCGATTGTGGTACGCGGCATTTGCATCAGGGACAACATGCCCTCTTGCATACGTGCGCCGCCGGAGGCTGCGAACAAAACAAATGGCGACCGCTTTTCAACGGCCAGCAACATGCCAGTAATGATCGCTTCACCAGCAGCCATACCAAGAGAGCCGCCCATGAAATCAAAATCCTGGACGCCGGAGACAATTTCCAATCCGTCCAGCGTACCGTGGCCGATCAATACGGCATCGTCCATTTCGGTTTTGATACGGGCGTCTTTCAGACGGTCTGCATATTTTCGCTCGTCACGAAATTTAAGCGGGTCGTGAGGAACCGAAGCCACATCGATTTTTTCATACTTGCCGTCATCGAAAAAAGATGCGAGCCGGGCGCGGGCAGTCATGCGCATATGATAGCCGGAGCCCGGCACCACAAACTGGTTTGCTTCCAGGTCGCGGTGGAATACCATCTGGCCGGTCTCGGGGCATTTCACCCAAAGATTATCGGGCACCTCGCGCTTACGCAGGATGCCACGGATTTTCGGCCTTACAACGCTATTGATCCAGTTCACGGTCTAACACTCTCCTACACTTAGAATGCGCCCGGTATCGCCATTTTTCAAGGGCTTTACCGGAAATTGCCTAATTTGCGATTGCTCCGGCCAGGGAGCGAACAAGGTCTGTCACTGCGGGAACCATCGAATTTGTTGCTTTTCCGTCTGCATTCATATGGTCCTGCATCACACTTATCAGCGCCGATCCAACCACAACTCCGTCAGCGCCGCTATCTGCGATCGCCTTTGCCTGTTCCGGGGTTTTGACCCCAAAGCCAACGGCAATCGGCAATTGCGTCTTTGCCTTGATCAGAGCAACCCGCTTGGAAACAGCCTCGGGATCGGGTTTTGCGGTCCCGGTAATGCCGGTAATCGAGACGTAATAAACAAACCCGCTGGTGTTGGTGAGCACCTTTTCGAGACGCTTTTCGTCTGTGGTCGGGGTTGCCAGCCGGATGAAATTCATTCCCATTGCAAGGGCCGGGACGCACAATTCCTGATCTTCTTCCGGTGGCAAATCAACAATGATCAGGCCATCGACGCCTGCAGCTTGGGCGTCATCCAGAAACCGCTGACTGCCATATATATAGATCGGGTTGTAATATCCCATCAGGATGATCGGCGTATCGGAATCGTCTTCGCGAAAGCTTTTCACCATCGCCAACGTCTTGATCATGTTCTGCCCGGCTTCAAGGGCGCGCAGGGACGATGCCTGAATGGCGGGTCCATCGGCCATCGGGTCAGTGAACGGCATGCCGATCTCGATCAGATCAGCGCCCGCCTCCGGTAACGCCTTAATGAGCGCAAGCGAATCTTCCATATTTGGATCACCCGCGGTGACAAAGGTCACCAACGCGGCGCGGCCTTTGGCTTTGGTTTCGGAAAACCGTTTTTCGATGCGTGAACCCATTGATCTAACCCTCGATATCGGTGCCAAGATGGGCAGCTACAGCGAACACATCCTTGTCGCCGCGCCCGCACATATTCATGACGATCAAATGGTCGGGACCATGGGTCGGAGCGATTTTTCCCACATGAGATAAAGCGTGGGACGGTTCCAGTGCCGGGATGATACCTTCAAGCCTTGTGCAAAGCTGGAAGGCTGCCAGCGCTTCCTGGTCAGTGGCGGAGACATAACTGACCCGGCCGGTTTCGTGCAACCATGAATGTTCGGGGCCGATGCCTGGATAATCAAGGCCTGCCGAAATTGAATGAGCGTCGGTGATCTGGCCATCGTCATCTTGCAGGAGATAGGTCCGGTTGCCGTGTAGAACGCCGGGCTTGCCACCTGTAAGGGAGGCTGCATGTTCACCGGTTTCAACACCTTTGCCACCAGCTTCGACGCCGATCATTTCAATGTCTTTATCATCCAGGAACGGATGGAACAGGCCCATTGCGTTCGAGCCGCCGCCGATACAGGCAACCAACGTATCGGGCAGACGGCCTTCGGCGGCCATCATCTGTTCGCGGGTCTCAATGCCGATCACCGACTGAAAATCGCGGACCATGGCGGGGTAGGGATGTGGCCCGGCAACGGTGCCTATAATGTAAAATGTATCTTCTACATGGGCGACCCAATCGCGCAGGGCTTCGTTCATGGCGTCTTTCAGAGTGCCGGTGCCAGATGTGACCGGCACAATTTCAGCGCCCAGCAGCTTCATCCGAAAGACGTTTGGCTTTTGCCGCTCGATATCGGTGGCACCCATATAGACAACGCAGGGAAGCCCAAAGCGGGCGGCAACWGTTGCYACCGCAACGCCGTGTTGCCCGGCACCTGTTTCAGCAATGATCCGGGTTTTGCCCATGCGCATTGCGAGCAGGATTTGGCCCAGGCAATTATTGATTTTGTGGGAGCCGGTATGGTTCAGCTCGTCGCGCTTGAAATAGATTTTCGAGCCGCCAAAATGTTCCGTCAGCCGCTCGGCAAAATAGAGCGGGCTGGGCCGCCCGGTATAGTGTTTTGCGAGATCGTCCAGTTCGGCATAGAAGGCCGGGTCATTCTGTGCATCGCCATAGGCTTTCTCTAGCTCGAGAATGAGTGGCATCAGTGTTTCGGCGACAAAACGTCCCCCGAAAATACCAAAATGGCCATCCTCGTCCGGTCCTGTCCGGAAAGAATTTGGGCTAGGATCTGACACGACTACCTCA
>JAESRU010000069.1 GCA_016764455.1 Hyphomicrobiales bacterium
CCGGATCAGGGTCAACGCAATCGGACCTGGCCCTACCCCGCGCAATGATCGCCAGGACGTGGCTGATTTCGAATTGCAACAAAAGACAACCTTGCTCGGGCGCGGCCCAACCCCGCTTGAAATTGCCAATGCGGTCTGTTTCATTCTTGACGCACCCGCAATGACCGGGCAGATGATAGCTCTGGATGGTGGCCAGCATCTCGCATGGCGCACCCCTGACGCCGAAATAGATTAGGCTATACACGCGGACAAAGCCCCTTCCAAATCAGGATCAAAGGACAAGGTATGACCACAACCAGATCCCAACCAACTGTTCACCCCGCCAGCGCCGCGAACGCGGTTCGCCACGTATTTGTGCGTGACCTTGAAATCATGACCGAGATCGGCATCCACCCGAGCGAGCACTTTGTTGCCCAGCGGATCATCATCAATGTTGATCTGGCCGTGCGCGATATTCCGGTAGAATTCAGCGACCGTTATTCCGATGTGGTTTGCTATGAAAATATTGTCGTTGGCATCCGCGCCCTGGCAGAAGAAGGCCACGTCAATCTGGTTGAAACCCTGGCTGAACGGATCGCGTCAAACTCACTTCAGGACCCCCGGGTTATTTCGGCGCGCGTCAGGATAGAAAAGCCAGATATCTTTGATAATTGCGCCAGCGTCGGCACCGAAATCGAGCGCGTCCGCGCTTTGGATTAAGCGATGGCWGCAGATCCATCCGGCACCCCGGAACCAGACATYRCAGAACMAGAWSYRSCCCTCCCSACTTCAAAGGGMGCGGATATCATTGCCSATTTCGTYCGCCGCCTGCCGTCGCGCCCGGGCGTCTAYCGGATGATCGGTGAAAATGGTGATATACTTTATGTTGGCAARGCCAGGAGCCTGGTCAAACGGGTCCAGAGCTATACGCGACTGACCGGCCATACCCATCGCATCGCCCGCATGATCTCGTTGACGCGGGATATGGAGTTTATCACCACAGAATCCGAAACCGARGCTTTGCTGCTCGAAGCCAATTTGATCAAGCAGCTCAAACCTCAGTTTAACGTGCTGCTCCGCGACGACAAATCGTTTCCCCATATCCTGATCGCAACCGAACATGCAGCACCCGAACTCGCAAAACATCGCGGGGCGCGAAAGCGCAAAGGCAAATATTTCGGCCCCTTCGCATCTGCCGGCGCAGTCAATCGGGCACTAAACGTATTGCAGCGTGCTTTCCTGCTGCGCTCTTGCACCGRCAGCGTTTATGAATCCCGGTCCAGGCCCTGCTTGCTCTATCAAATCAAGCGCTGCAGCGCCCCCTGCACCGGCGAAATCAGCCTTGAAGATTATGCCGGGCTGGTCGATGAAGCGACACAATTCCTGAGCGGGCGCTCCAGCGATATCCGTATCAATTTGACGTCCATGATGGATGCTGCAGCAGAGACGCTGGATTACGAGCGCGCCGCTGTCTACCGCGACCGGTTGGCTGCTTTATCGCATGTGCAATCTCACCAAGGGATCAATCCGCAAAGTATCTGGGACGCTGATGTCGTGTCCGCCTGGCAGGAAGCCAGCCAGACCTGTGTGCAGGTATTTTTCTTCCGCAACGGCCAAAATTGGGGCAACCGCGCGTTCTATCCAAGAGCCGATAAAAGCACYCCGGTCGAAGAAGTTCTGGGGCCGTTTCTGGCGCAGTTTTATGCCGACAAAATCTGCCCACCACTGATACTGATCTCCCACAAAGTGCCCGAACAAGCCTTGTTGCAGAAAGCCTTGACCAACAAGACAGAACGAAAAGTCACGGTAACCACGCCGCAACGGGGTGAGAAAAGGGCGCTTGTAGAGCACGCCCTCACCAACGCCCGCGAAGCATTGGGCCGCCGCCTTGCCGARACYAGYACCCAGAARAAGCTRCTGGCYGGSGTCGCCRCYGCATTTGGWCTGGAARARGCCCCCCGGCGYGTGGAAGTATTTGACAATAGCCAYATCCAGGGCGCCCACGCGGTYGGTGCCATGATYGTKGCTGGCGAAGAWGGGTTTGARAAAAACCAGTACCGAAAATTCAATATTAAGTCAGAAGATATCACCCCCGGCGATGATTACGGCATGATGCGCGAAGTTCTGACCCGCCGTTTCAAGCGGTTGCAGAAAGAAAAAGAAGAAGGCATCGCCCGCGAACCCGGCGAAGGTGCATTCCCCCATTGGCCAGATGTTGTTTTTGTCGATGGTGGCGCGGGTCAACTTCAAGTCGCCAATGAAGTAGCTGCAGACCTTAAACTGGAAGACATCGCCTTCATTGGTATCGCCAAAGGCCCGGACCGCGATGCCGGTCGTGAACGGTTTCTGATGGCTGGCAAAGATTCGTTTATGCTTCAACCACGCGATCCGGTGCTTTATTTTTTGCAGCGATTGCGCGACGAATCCCATCGCTTTGCCATCGGCACCCACCGCGCCAAACGCAAACAGGCGTTTAAGAAATCACCCCTGGATGAAATTGCAGGTATTGGCCCATCCCGAAAACGCGCCTTGCTGAAACATTTCGGTTCAGCACGGTCGGTTTCGCGCGCGGGCGCCGCCGATTTGCAGAATGTCGAAGGTATTAGTGCGCATATGGCACAAACGATTTACGATTATTTCCACGACTAGTTTATATTCCGGGGTCAGCCCGCTAGACTAACATTCTGAAACAGGCGCATGGTTCATTTGAACTTGGCAAAAATTATTTTTTCGCGGGCATTATGACGCAAACAACCAAACCCCGATCATCACGCTCCCTGGCGACAAGCTTGCCAAATTTGCTGACTTATGCCCGGATTTTAGCCGTTCCTGCCCTCGTTACCTGTTTTTTTCTGGAAGGTGAAAGCGCCAACTGGGCCGCCGTTCTGATCTTCGCACTGGCTGGGTTTACCGACTTTCTCGATGGCTATCTGGCCCGAATCTGGCAACAGCAATCTTCATTAGGCCGGATGCTCGACCCCATTGCCGACAAATTACTGGTCGCATCAGCGCTCATGCTCCTTGTCGCAAACGGCACCATTGCCGGTTGGTCGATCTGGGCAGCTATTATCATTCTTTGCCGCGAAATTCTGGTTTCGGGCCTGCGTGAAAATCTCGCCGAACTGAAAGTCAGTGTCCCTGTCACCCGTCTGGCCAAATGGAAAACAGCTGTCCAAATGGTAGCGCTCGGCATCCTTCTCGCCAGCCCTGCAGGTGACAACATCATAGCTGGCATGACCGAATTCGGTCTCGTGTGCCTATGGATATCTGCGGTGCTGACCCTCTATACTGGTTTTGATTATTTCCGCGCCGGGGTTGGCCATCTATTTGACGAGTGACCATGAAGATTTATTATTTCGCCTGGGTTCGTGAGCGCACCGGCCGCGCGGATGAAACCGTGACCCTGCCGGAGGGCGTGACAACAGTCGCCGAATTGATCGACTGGCTGAAAACCCGCGGGCCTGAATTTGAATTTGCATTCGAGAATGAGCGCTTTGTTCGTGCCGCCGTTGATCAGCAACTGGTATCCCACGACACAAGCCTGAAAGACGCCAATGAAGTCGCTTTTTTCCCGCCCATGACCGGGGGATGATTGTGAAAGTCCGCATTCAAACTGAAGATTTTGACGTAAACGAAGAATGCGCCCGGCTTGCGGATGGCAAAAACAATATCGGTGCTATTGTTACCTTTACCGGACTATGCCGCGATGAAGAAGGACGCTTGTCGGCTTTGGAGCTGGAACATTATCCCGGTATGGCGGAAGCAAAAATTCTGGAAATCGTGGAACAAGCTGAAAGCCGATGGCCACTTCAGGGCGTCACCGTCATTCACCGCGTTGGCAGAATCAAACCGGGTGCGAATATTGTTCTGGTGGTAACCGCCTCATCCCACCGCCGGGCCGCTTTTGAGGCTGCAGAATTTTTGATGGATTTCCTGAAAACCAGCGCACCATTCTGGAAGAAAGAACATCCGGCAGATGCTGGTCTGGCAGATGCCAATACGGCAACCGAGACCAGATGGGTATCGGCTCAAGACGCAGATGATGAAGCAACAAAGCGCTGGCAGGTTAAAGAATAAGCCTGGTAATCAGGTGGCGCCCGGTGTTCGGGCCGCACCTGACGTTCGGGCCGCACCTGACGTTCGGGCCGCACCTGACGTTCGGACCGCAACCAATTATTTAGGTTGCACTTCCTTCATGTAATCTTCCATCAGCGTCTGGCTAATTTCGCCGACTTCAAATTTGTAAGGCCCAATTTCAGATACCGGCGTTACCTCAGCTGCCGTGCCGGTGATAAAGCATTGCTCAAAACCAGACATTTCTTCCGGCATGATTGTGCGCTCAACAATTTCGATCTGCCGCCTCTTGGCGAGATCAATCACCGTCCGGCGGGTAATCCCGTCCAGAAAACAATCAGGGACAGGGGTATGCAATTTGCCGTCCTGGACAAAAAATACGTTGGCCCCGGTTGCTTCGGCGACATGGCCACGCCAATCCAGCATCAACGCATCCGCATAGCCCTTGGCTTCGGCTGCATGTTTTGAGAGCGTACAGATCATATAGAGACCCGCCGCCTTGCTCTTGCAGGGAATGGTTGCCGGGGAGGGCCGACGATATTCCGCCATATCCAACCGAATGCCCTTGAGCCGTTCGGCTGGGTCAAAATAAGACGGCCATTGCCAGACCGCGATGGCCAGATGAATGGTATTATTCTGGGCAGAAACCCCCATCATCTCACTACCGCGCCACGCGACGGGGCGAATATAGGCGTCCGTAAAGCCCTGTGTCTCAAGTACTTCCCGGCTGGCATTGTTAATTTCGTCAAGCGAATAGGGAATTTCAAAGCCGAGAATATTGCCCGAATTTATCAGCCGTTCCGAATGTTCGTTGAGCTTGAAAATCTCACCGCCATATGCGCGCTCGCCTTCAAAAACAGAACTCGCATAATGCAACCCATGGGTCAGCACATGCACATTGGCATCCGCCCAGGGAACAAGTTTCCCATCATACCAGATGACCCCATCGAGGCTGTCATATGATTGCTCGGCCATTGTCTGCTCCTTCGCTACACCCAGGACTATCTTTGCATAAAGGCTAGTCAGATATTATGCTTGCTGAATTCCGCACGCTTCAGGACAATCATTGGAAATTCCCCATAATTTGCTGGTTTGGTTCCAAGTCATCTCCTATCCTCATGATTTCAGTAACAATCGCAGAAAAATATGTCAATACTACTGACGTATCTTTCCGCCCCGAACAGAAGAAAAATCGATCAGAATGGCAGATACAAAATTGGCAAACACAAATTTGGTGCCCCCCGTGAATGCGGGAAAAACAGCAATCACCGACGATAAATTGTTCGAAATTATCGAGCTGTTGTTTTTTGCCTATCGTGATTTTGTCAGTGATCCGGACGAGATTTTGACCCAGTACCAGTTTGGTCGCGCCCATCACCGCGTCCTGCATTTTGTCAACCGTAACCCCGGTCTGCGCATTTCGGAATTGCTGGATATATTGAAAATTACCAAGCAAAGTCTGGGAAGAGTATTGCGCCAACTCATCGAAGATGGATTTGTCGAGCAGCGCGAGGGCAGCTCCGACCGCCGACAACGATTGTTGTTTCTGACCGATGCCGGATCAGACCTRGCCCAACGTCTTGCTGAGCCACAGCTTCGCCGTATTGCTGGCGCACTGAAATCGGCAGGCCCCGGCAACGCAGCTCTGGCGCGCGATTTCCTGTATAGTCTGGTAAACGATCAGGAGCATACCAAAGTCAGGGCAATCATTGAGAAATAGTTAGATCAGGCGCAAAACAATTATCGTCTGAAGCAGGAACAGGAAAATGAGCAGCAACACTACGCGGATAGCACCAGGGAATTCCGGACTGGGCGGCGTTGAAGATAACGCCCCGCATTTGCTCATTGTTGATGACGACAGGCGCATTCGCTCCCTGTTGAAGCAATATTTGTTTGAACATGGCTACCGTGTCTCCACCGCCGATAGCGCAATTTCAGCCGAAAAAGTCATGCGCGGCCTCACCTATGATCTCCTTATTCTGGACGTGATGATGCCTGGCAAGGACGGCTATCAATTTGCCAGCGAATTGCGCAAGACCAGCCAGATACCGATCCTGATGTTAACGGCGCGCACAGAATCCGAGAGCCGCATTCGCGGATTGGRAATCGGCGTGGATGATTATCTGGGCAAGCCATTTGAACCTCGTGAATTGCTGCTTCGTATTCGCAACATCCTGCAACGCCGCGAAGGTTCYGGGAGTTCAAAACCGGATTTGTTTGAATTTTCCGGCATGATTTTCAATCTTGAAAACGGAGAATTGCGCCGCGACGGAGACTTTATCCGGCTCACCGAACGGGAGCGAAAACTACTGAGCATCTTTGCCATAAAAGCCGGGCGCACTGTCTCACGCACCGATCTTGCAGAAGCCGGTATCGCAGGCAGCGAACGGGCTGTCGATGTTCAGGTCAATCGCCTACGCCGCAAGATCGAAACAGATCCAGSCAATCCGCTCGTATTGCAAACCGTACGCGGGGTCGGTTACCGGCTATACAATTCCTGATGGTTGATACTATCGATAAAGATGAACCGCCGCACCGGCCCTTTTATCGGCGCGCATTTACGCTTGTTTCGCACGCATGGGCAATTTTCGGGCACACCCTGAAACGGTTCATGCCGCGCGGCCTTTACGGCCGGTCCCTGCTTATCTTCATCACCCCGATGGTACTTCTTCAGGCCGTGGTAGCCTTTGTGTTTATGGAACGCCATTGGGAAACGGTAACCAGACGACTGTCACATGCCGTGTCCCGCGATGTTGCGGCTATCATCTCGGTCCACCAGAATTTCCCGCATCTTGATGATTATGCCAACCTGATTTCAATCGCAAAGAATGACCTCGATCTATCAATATCCTTTCTGCCGTCCGAAGACCTGCCCCCGGCCGGCCCAAAACCTTTCTTCACCCTGCTCGACCGCACCCTCACACGCGAGATTACCGAACAGGTAGGACGGCCCTTCTGGATCGACACAGTAGGGCGCTCTAACCTGATCGAAATCCGCATAAAGTTGGAAAATTCTGTGCTTCGGGTGATCGCCCGACGTAGCCAGGCATACGCCTCCAATTCACATATTTTTCTGGTCTGGATGGTTGGCACTTCGCTGGTGTTGATCCTTGTCGCCATCATTTTCTTGCGCAACCAGATCAAACCAATCCAGCAATTGGCCAACGCAGCCGAGAGTTTTGGTAAGGGCCGCGATGTGGCAACTTTCAAGCCTTATGGTGCCTCTGAAGTACGCAAGGCGGCAGCTGCCTTCCTGGATATGCGCGAACGCATCGAACGACAAATTGAACAGCGCACCATCATGCTGTCGGGTGTAAGTCACGATCTCAGAACCTTGATTACCCGGTTCCGGTTGCAACTTGCACTTCTGGAAGAGAGCCCGGAAACCGGAGACCTGATCAACGATGTGGACGAAATGCAGCACATGCTTGAGGATTATCTTGCTTTTGCGCGCGGCGATCAGGGCGAGCGGGAAACAACAATAAACATTGTTTCGCTTTTGCGCGATATCAGGAAAAGCACCTTGGCAACTGGTGCATCTGTCATCCTGCACAGATCCGAACCAGTTGAGATCAGGGGGCGCGCAGGCGCATTAAAACGGTGCATTCAAAACTTGATCGACAATGCAGTTAAATTTGCCGATCACGCTGAAATAACCATATCCAATTCGGACGATATTCTCACCATACTGGTGGATGACGACGGTCATGGTATCCCGATTGAGGAACGGGAAAGCGTTTTCAAACCGTTCTTCCGGCTCGATATGGCCCGCAATCAAGATATCGGCGGGACCGGCCTCGGCCTCGCCATTGCCCGTGATATTGCCCGCGGCCATGGCGGCGAAATCATCCTTACAGACAGCCCTCTTGGCGGATTACGGGCAATTTTGACCCTGCCCACATAATCAATATTTAGGCGTTAAATTGTCTGAGCCGGTTTGTGCAAAGCAATACCGAGCATCACCAAGGCGATACCCGCTAAATCCAGTAGTGAGGGAATTTGCGCCAAAATGATAGCTGCAATAATCGTGGCGCTGGCGGGCAACAATGCCAACAAAAGGGCAAAGCTTGCGCGCGGTAACCGTGACATTGCCAATTGGTCACAAATATAGGGAATGACCGACGAACAAATCCCGACCCCGATGCCTGCCAGCACCAAATTCACGGTCCCGAAGGCTTTTACAGCCTCTACCAAACCGATTGGCATCACAATGAAAAAGGCAATCGCCATGGCGGCACCAAGATGCTGAACCCCGTCGCTGGCACCGCGTTCCGCAATTTTGTGACCGAGGAAAATATAGCCCATAAACAGGAAAGCATTCAGCCCTGACCAAAACAGTCCCATTGGGTCAGTAGACCATTTCACATCGATCAGAACGAACACCCCGACAATTGCCAATGTGAGCGCCAGCAGATTGCGCCCGGACCTCGATCCGAAAAGCGCAATGCCAATGGTGCCGATAAATTCCATGGCGGCGACCAGGCTCATAGGTAGACGCTCCAGCGCCAGGTAAAACGAGCAATTCATGATTGCCAGACAAACGCCAAGACCGAACAGGTATAGACGCGTGCGGGTGTCGGCAGCGCGGATCGTCCGCCAGGGTTTTGTAAAGGGCGCAAACACGATCGCCGCCGAAGCGATGCGAAACCACGCAACGCCAAGCACCCCGATCGCCGGGAACAACAATACCGCGAATGACGGTCCCAGATAATGAAACACCGCACTAACGCCAAACCACACGGTTGGCGGCACTGCTTTCGCGGCCCTGTTGAATATCTGCGCATCTGAAGCCATAAAACCATCTCTTTCGAAACAGATTATGAACAAGACAAATCGGATTTTCTATTATGTAACAGCCAATAATCCGTGTTTATATGCACATGATAGAAGGATAAATCAATGAAACGACTTCGATACGAAAATGGCGAAATTGATACAACTGACGAAGCTTTATTGTCAGCACTGGTCGACAATGCCCGGATTAGCAATGCCGAACTGGCCCGCATCGTCGGCTTGTCGGCTCCCTCCGTTTCCGAACGCCTCAAACGTCTGGAAGAAGCCGGCGTCATTGAAAATTACACCATCAACATCAACCCGACAGC
>JAESRU010000208.1 GCA_016764455.1 Hyphomicrobiales bacterium
AAAGATATCGAATTGGCAATGATGCTGGATGTAAGTGGATCGATGGGGGGTGCTAAAATCCGGGACCTGCGCGATGCTGCGACCGATCTGGTGGATATCCTTCATAACGGGTCACCACAAAATGATATCCGCATCGGTATGGTGCCCTATTCAACATCCGTTAATGCCGGGTCTTATGCCAATGTAGCAACGAATGGTGCCTCGTTTCGCTGCGTTAGCGAGCGCGCCGGATCAAACGCCTTTACCGATATGTCAGGCCGTACCGATCCATTGGGGGGTAGCGGTGGGATTTATTGCCCGAATAGTGAAATTGTACCGATCACTGACCGCGAGCGGTTGATGAAACGGCGGATCAACCGGCTACGTGCAGGCGGGTGGACGGCAGGGCATCTTGGTGTTGCCTGGGCCTGGTATATGCTTTCGCCTGAATGGGCCAATGTCTGGCCGGCAGCAAGTCGCCCGCGTGCTTATGGTTTGGCCGACAATATCAAGGCSSTYRYSTYRWTGACGGACGGTGAGTTTAATACGACCTATGTGCCTGCAAACGGTGATTCCTTTGGACAGTCGGAAGATCTTTGCGACAATATGCGCGATAAAGGTGTGGTTATTTATGCCATCGCTTTCCAGGCGCCGACTAATTCTGAAGCCTTGTTGCGGGATTGTGCCGATGTCAGTGTGCGCTATTTCAATGCTGAAAATGGCCAACAATTGCGTGACGCATTTCAGGAAATCGCGCTTTCCCTGTTGCAGCTCCGGATCTCTGAATAGATATACCGTGTGATCAGACGGTTTGATCGCTTGAAGCAGCAGCCATATATGGTTAGGACACGGGGCTGGTCACAATAGGCAATTGTTGAATTTTTGGATTATGGAAAAAAGCGATCAGAAGAAATCTCTGTCTGATGCCGCAAAGCGGGCGCTTGCGGAAGCGAAAACGCGCCGCGCCGAGACAGACCGCAAAGTTGCCGCCATGCCAAAGGAAATTTCCGGGCGCGACGGACCGGAACCGGTTCGTTACGGGGATTGGGAAAAAAAAGGTATCGCCAGTGATTTCTGATTTCGTCGTAAAAATCTCAAAGGAACTGCTACAAGATGTCGAACCGCAAAGAGGCGCGCCAGTTAAAGGCGTTTCGTATTATCCTGGAAGAAATCAGGAGCCACCAGGAAACAGATATTACCGTCGAACTATGGGACGGATCTGAAATTCCCATGGCAAGCAACATTACCAGCCCGTTGCGAATTGCCATTTCCGGTCCGGGCGTTATTGGCGCACTGTTGCGCCGTCCCAATATTGATACCTTAATCCGCGTGGTCGCTAGAGGTGGCGTGGCACTTGAAGGTGGAACATTGCTCGATCTTGTCGATCTCATGCCCGACAAGGCCACTCGCAAAAATATAAAACAAATCAGTAAACGCTTGGTATTACGTAACGCGCTGCATTTCATCACCTCTACCGACTGGAACCCAAAGGCGACCCGGGAGTTTAAAGGAGATGCGCATTCACACGATAAAGCACCTAGTTTGACCACCGCACCAATCGAGTTTCATTACAATATCAGCAACGATTTCTATGAGCTCTTTCTCGACCCGGAGATGCAGTATACTTGCGCCTATTTCACTGACTGGAACAACTCACTGGAGCAAGCCCAGTTGGATAAATTGGAGTTATCTTGTCGCAAACTGAGATTGAAACCAGGGGAAACCGTGCTCGATATCGGCTGTGGTTGGGGTGGGTTTGCCTGTTACGCCGCGAAGAATTTCGGCGTGAAAGTCCATGGTGTCACACTTTCAACTTCGCAAATGGAATTTTGCCTGGAGAAAATCAAWAWCWTKKRMMWRSWMKKYYASKTYWYKWWYKWSMTGAAGGATTATTCCTTACTCGAAGGACAGTATGACAAGATATCCGCGTTCGGTTTTTTCGAACATATCGGTCCCACAAATGTCGAAACATATATGACCACAATACACCGGTTACTCAAAGATGACGGCTTGTTTCTGCAGCAAGCCATTACTCGCAGAAACAAACTGGACAAGCGACGCTTAAAGAAAGCCCGCCCGGAACAAAAAGCACTTCGTAAATATATCTTTCCCGGTGGTGAACTTGACCATATCGGCCACACCATCGAGATGTTCGAGGCCTATCAGTTTGAAGTCCATGATGTTGAAGGTTGGCGCAAGCATTATGCACTGACCTGTAGAATCTGGTGCGAGCGATTATATGCCAATAGGGAAAAAGCAATCGCCGATGTGGGAGAAGAAACCTATCGAATCTGGCTAATCTATCTGGCAAGCGTATCAGTGGCTTTCACGCGCAACACCGCCCGGCTCTATCAGACGTTGGTGAGTAAACGGCGCTCTGGCCAGTCCGGCTTGCCGCCGACCCGCGCTGATTTATACAAATAGCTCGCAGCGAACGGGGGCGCGCGGCCCCCGTTATATATTTTACCYGTGTGCGAATTTTAGTCCAACCGGTTTTCCCGATTGTCGATCAGGTGTTCAACCACTGCTGGTTCGGCAAGGGTTGACGTATCGCCAAGGTTCGAGAAATCATCCTCGGCGATCTTACGCAAGATCCGGCGCATGATTTTGCCCGARCGGGTTTTSGGCARRCCCGGCGCCCATTGGATCAGGTCGGGGGATGCGATTGGCCCGATCTCTTTTCTGACCCATTGGACCAGTTCCTTTTTCAATTCGTCGCTGGGTTCATCGCCTGCCATCAGGGTGACATAGGCATAAATGCCCTGGCCCTTGATTTTGTGGGGGTAACCAACAACAGCGGCTTCCGCCACTTTGTGGTGGGAGACCAGGGCAGATTCTACTTCTGCCGTCCCCATGCGATGGCCGGATACGTTGATGACATCATCCACCCGTCCGGTGATCCAGTAAAAGCCGTCCTCGTCGCGCCGACAGCCGTCGCCGGTAAAATATTTGCCTTTATAGGTGGAGAAATAGGTTTCCACGAACCGGTCGTGATCGCCGTAAAGCGACCGCATCTGCCCCGGCCACGAATCTGTAATGCAGAGATTGCCGGACGTTGCTCCTTCGAGCAATTTGCCATCGCCATCAACCAATTGAGGCTGGATGCCGAAAAACGGTCTTGTGGCGGAGCCCGGTTTTAAGGGTGTTGCACCCGGCAGTGGGGTGATCATGATGCCACCGGTTTCTGTTTGCCACCAGGTATCGACAATCGGGCAGCGGCCGTCGCCGACCACGTGATAATACCATTCCCAAGCTTCGGGATTGATCGGTTCGCCGACCGATCCAAGCAAGCGCAGGCTTGAACGGTCGGTCTTTTTGATAAATTCATCACCGGCCCCCATCAAGGCGCGGATCGCGGTTGGTGCGGTGTAGAAAATATTCACTTTATGTTTGTCGCAAACCTGCCAGAAGCGCGATGCGTCCGGGTAGGTCGGGACGCCTTCAAACATCAAGGTTGTGGCACCGTTGGCGAGCGGTCCGTAGACAATATACGAATGGCCCGTGACCCAGCCCACATCAGCCGTGCACCAATAGATTTCACCATCATGATAATCAAACACATATTTGTGGGTCATGGCGGCGTAGAGCAGATACCCGCCGGTTGTGTGCAGCACCCCTTTGGGTTGGCCGGTTGAGCCGGACGTATAGAGGATGAACAAGGGGTCTTCGGCATTCATCGGTTCCACAGGGCAATCGTCGGATACGTTTGCAACCGCTTCGTGATACCAGATGTCGCGACCGTCTTTCATGGCGACATCGCCGCCGGTGGATTTGATCACCAGAACCTTTTCGTCGCCAACGCATTTTTCCAAAGCAGCGTCGGTATTGGCTTTTAAGGGCACAGGGCGTCCGCCACGCCGACCTTCGTCCGCTGTGATGATGAATTTTGAACCGCAATCCACAATTCGCCCGGCAAGGGCGTCTGGGGAAAATCCACCAAAGACGATGGAGTGAACCGCGCCGATGCGGGCGCAGGCCAGCATGGCGTAAGCGGCTTCGGGGATCATCGGCATATAAAGGGTAACGCGGTCGCCTTTTTTGACGCCGTTTGCTTTCAATACATTGGCGAACCGGCAGACTTCACCGTGAAGCTGGTTATAAGTGATYTTCTTGTCGACGTTGGGGTCGTCGCCTTCCCAGATAATCGCAATCTGGTCGCCGCGTTTATCCAGATGGCGGTCAACGCAATTGGCGCAAACATTCAAGACRCCGYCTTCAAACCATTTGATTGWAACATCCGGRTATTCGAATGTGGTGTTTTTCACCATCGTATACGGGRTGATCCAGTCAAGGGTTTTGCCCTGTTCGCCCCAAAATGCGTCCGGGTCTTCAACCGACTGTTTGTACATTTCAAGATATTTATCGTTGTCGACATGAGCCCGTGCGGCCCATTCGTCACTTACCGGATAWAGGTGCTGTTCCATGCTGCTCCCCTGGATAACAGAAAATATTGGCRCATTATGAGCAAGCAATCGSGYCGGGGCAACATGACGAAGGTCTAACGCCCCCCCAAAGGGGTAACGGGCCTGCAGGGGCGCTCCTGAGCCGGGATTACCCGCGTTTCAACAATTCGTTGGCTTGTATTTCCAGCTTGTCCATGATGATAGCAAGAGTATCGCGTTCTTCAAACGAGAGGGCTTCGAGAATATATTCCTCACGGGCGCTGACCAGAGGTACAATTTCCTGGAACAGGGATTTGCCTTTGGTGGTCAGGTGCAGAATTTTATTGCGGCGATCTTCGTGATCCTGATCGCGAGCGACCAGGCCGTCCGATTCTAGCCGCGCTACCGCCCGGCTTACTTGCATTTTTTCCAAAGTTGTATCCCGCGCAATTTCCTTTGCGGTCATATCGGTGCGGGCGCCAAGAGTTGCCAATATGCGCCATTCGTGGCGGGTCAGGCCAAAACGCTGCACGTATAATTGAGCCAGTGCCTCTGAGACGGAATTGGCCAGAATATTGATCCGGTAAGGGAAAAAATCCTGCAAGCGGAACGCGGTATTCGGTTGTTCCGTTGGGGTTTTACCATCAAGATATTCTGTCGGAACCACCGGAAATTCTCCAAATAAATAATATCATGAGTTATCAATTATAGGGCTGGCAACCAATATTACTGCTCATAACATATAATGCACGGAGTTTTCAAAGAAATTGACCGGTATGGTGCATTTGACTTTTTAGTAACAATCGTTACAAATATTCATAAGTAATGACTTGGGAATGAAGGAGTGGAACGTGATTGTAGAGAAATTTCACCATGTGGCCTATCGCTGTAAAAACACCAAAGAGACGGTCGAATTTTACAAACGGGTTCTCGATATGGATCTGATCGGCGCGATCGCGGAAGATCAGGTTCCATCCACAAAAGATCCTGACCCGTATATGCATATTTTCCTGAATGCGGGAGGCGGCAACATATTGGCGTTTTTTGAATTACCGAATTCACCGGATATGGGGCGTGATGAAAATACCCCGGAATGGACCCAGCATATCGCATTCCAGGTCAAGAATATGGCGGTGCTGGAAGACGCCAAGAAGCGGATCGAGGCCGATGGCCAGGAAGTTATCGGCATAACTGATCATACGATCTTCAAGTCGATTTATTTTCACGATCCAAGCGGCCACAGGCTTGAATTGGCTGTATGGACTGCGACGCCGGAACAATTGGACCAAATGAAATCGGTGGCGCCCGCCATGATTGAAGAATGGGACCGGACCAAAAAACCGCCCCGGCATACAGCCTGGTTGCACGAAAAAGAACTCGCCTGACCGGTGGCCACCTAATTTAGATACAGGGTCGCGCCTTCCAGCCGGAAGGGTGCGGCCCTTAGTTTTTCCCCCTTGCAGGGGCCAATAGTACAAAACCCGGTTTCAATTTCAAACTCGGCACCGTGGGTGGAGCAAAGAAGTTGGGTCTGATCCCGGTTGAAAAATTTACCAGCCAGAGTTTCCAGCGGCGTGCCCTGATGCGGGCAGGCATTTTCAAATACGGAAATTTCACCTTCAAACCGCACTACAAGATAGTCGTGTCGGTTTGTCCCTTCGCCGATAATCACGCTGACGGCACCGGGATCATCCAGAATATAGATATCGGCCAGCAATAACGTCAAAACCGTTCAGCACCCCGCACTCTGTGGGGGTCTGGGAAATCGCGGTAGAGCGCGAAGGTGATTTTATCGATCATTGAATTGACGCTGTGGTGACGCATTTCAATGTCGCCGTCGCGGGTTGAAACAAATGTAAAAGCCTCATCAAGCTGGGCAAGATTTTCAATCTCGATCATTAAATGAAATTCACCAAGTTCGCGGGGCCCAAGGCCAAGCTTGCGGCGCATCAGCCGCCAGGAGGCGATTTTTTCAGCATCCTGCAAACCATCCAGGTAGGTTGCCAGATTATCTGAAAATTCTGTGTCCGGGCTTCCTGGATTGAGGGAAAAGAAGCTGTGGTAGATATCCATACCCTGCTCAACTCCTAATGATCTGGAATTTCTGTTACAGGCTTGCCGGATCTACGCCCGCCATTTTGCAAACAATGTTCCATTCTTTTTCCTTAACCGGCTGGATTGACAGCCGGGAATTATTGACCAGGACCATATCTTCGCATTCAGGTTCGCCGCGAATGTCTTTCAGTGTCACCGGGTTGGGGACATCCTGGAGCGGGATGACATCGACAACGCCAAACCGGCCGGTCGGGTCGGTTTCATCGGGGTAATGTTCTTTCACAACTTCAACAATGCCCACGATCCGCTTTTCATTGACCGAATGGTAGAAAAATCCCTTGTCGCCCTTGACCATGGTCTTCATATTTTTGTTGGCCAGATGGTTCCGGCTGCGCTTTACCGGGTGGCCCCGGTCGCCGGTTTTCTTGTGATCTTCCCAGGACCAGTTGCCCGGTTCGGTTTTAAAAAGCCAATATGCCATTTTTAGATGCCCTGCTTGTTAAATTATTGCCAGTCTATTTGGGAATGCTGGCGGCGTCCAGAATCTAACCCGCTTCGCTGCGAATCGGGCGCGACATCAATTCGGTGATGGCGTCATTCACGCTTGCCTTGCCGGACGTGATTGAGTGAACCGCGCTTGAAATCGGCATTTCCACATTGAGGGCTTTGGCGCGTTCAACCAAAGCTGATGCGGTATGGACACCTTCGGTTACTGAATTTCGTGACCCCAGAATATCTTCCAATGGGCGGCCCCGTCCAAGCTCGATACCAAGTGACATGTTGCGCGACTGGGCGCTGTTGCAAGTCAAGATCAGATCACCCAAGCCTGACAAGCCGCCAAGGGTTTCAGGTTTTGCGCCAAGGGCTGTTCCAAAGCGTTGCAATTCAGCAAATCCGCGCGATGTTAGCGCCGCCCGGGCGCTGGCACCAAAACCTYTGCCTTCAGCGATTCCGCAGGCGATGGCGAYGACATTTTTAACCGCGCCGCCAATTTGCGCGCCCAGTACGTCTGTAGAGACATAGGGCCTGAAAGTTACATGATTGAGCGCATTGGCCAGATCGCGCGCCAAAGCTTCATCCTCACAGGCCAGTGTTACCGCGGTCGGCAGGGATTTTGCCACGTCGCTGGCAAAACTTGGTCCTGACAGGATTGCYGGRATTGTYTCCGGCGCGGCCTGACGCAAAATATCCGCCATGAACATGCCGGTYTTYTGRTCGATGCCTTTGGAGCAGATAATGAAGGGCATTCCGGGGGCTAGATCCGGGGCGATTTTTGCTGCGATTTCCCCTAGCACCTGGGCCGGGGTTACAGCCAACAAGGCGTCCCGGTCGGCGAGGTCTTTCAAGTTTCCTGTGGCGCGGATTGTTTCTGCCAACGGGATATCTTTCAGGAAGACTGTGTTTTCATGTGTTTTGTTGATGGCATCAACAACCTCTGTTTCGCGCGCCCAGACAAGCACATCGTGGCCGCACCGGGCTGCTACTGTTGCCAATGCCGTGCCCCAGGCACCGCCGCCAATCACACCGATTTTGTTGATTTTACTCATGATGTGAGGAACCTAACGCAGAAAGACGGATTTTTACAGAGGCAAGGCGCGTGCCATTGTAGAATTAAGCTTTGACGCCTGCACCCGGTGCGCGCACGGCGTCTGGATCAAGCGGCCAGCGGGCTTTTGGGCCAAAATCAAGCGGATCACTCAGACCCAGCGCCAGGCGTTCGGCACCAGCCCAAGCGATCATAGCGCCATTGTCGGTACATAATTCAGGTGGTGGCATGATCAGTTCAGAATTATGCGCCGCCGCACATTGCGTAATTGCTTGGCGCAAGCGCTGGTTGGCGGCGACCCCGCCTGCGACCACAAGGGGTAAATTTTTATCACCCCCATAGGTTTCAAGCGCCCGCCCGACCCGGTCGGTGATAACGTCAACAACAGCTTCCTGAAATGACGCACAGAGATCGGCAACGTCGCTGTCTGATAAAGGCTGAATTTCCTGCGCCGCATAGCGCAAAGCCGTTTTCAACCCGGAAAAAGAAAAATGCAATTCCTTGCGCCCGCTCAAAGGCCGGGGGAATTTGAACCGTTTGCCGTTGCCGGTTTTTGCGGCCTGTTCCACAGCTGGTCCGCCTGGGAAACCAAGCCCAAGCAATTTTGCGGTTTTGTCGAAGGCTTCTCCCAAAGCATCGTCGATGGTGGTGCCGATGCGTTCATATTTGCCGACCCCGTGGGCCAGCAACAATTGGGTATGGCCGCCCGAGACCAGCAGCACCAGATAGGGAAAAGATATCCCTCCCGTCAGGCGGGGGGTCAGGGCATGGGCTTCCAGATGATTGACGGCAAGGAGCGGTTTATCGTGAACCAGGCAAATCGATTTGGCGGTCATCAGGCCGACAATCACCCCGCCGATCAGGCCCGGCCCGCAAGTCGCGGCAACGCCGTCCAGACCATCAAAGGACAGGTTCGCGTCCTTCATTGCGGCGCGGATGAGGGTGTTTAAATTTTCCAGATGGCTGCGTGCGGCGATTTCGGGGACAACGCCACCGAATTCCTCGTGTTCTTTGAGCTGGCTCAGGACTAGATTGCTCAAAATCTCGCGTTTGTCATTTACAATCGCGGCGGCGGTTTCATCACAGCTTGTTTCAATACCAAGTATCAGTTTATTATCTTTCAATTTTAGGACAGCTCACTTCTTTAAGTTTCTGTGAAAAATACT
>JAESRU010000209.1 GCA_016764455.1 Hyphomicrobiales bacterium
AGCCCAAACCAACGGCCAGATCGTTGAGCACACCCTGTTTCTGCAACAAGGCAATCCACGATGTGGTCCGCACCAGCAAGGATGTCCAGAACGGCAGCAACACCATAATCATCAAAAGATTTGAATAGCGCAGCGGCAACGTCGCCAATAAGTACGAGACCGGATACCCCAGAATGACGCAGGTAAATGTGATGATGAGGCTCATTATCAGCGTTCGCACAAAGAGCTTCACATAAATCTGGCGTTCTTCGGGTTGCGGCTGGATTTCGCTGTTTTCACCGATCCGGTAATCAATCGCATTCAAATAAAAGCGGTTCGTAAATGGTCTGGCAAGCCGTTGGAAATTCAACCATATTTCTTGCTCGCCCCATTTATCATTCAGCTCGATAAGGGCTTCCCTGTATGGGCCTTCTTCAACACGCCGGATCGCACGGGCGGTTCTAGTGAACAGGCTCCGGGTGCCGGGCATTGCAAAATTGAAGCGGGTGGCAGCGCGACCGATGGTCTTGTCTTCGCGCGCCTCTTTCATATCTTCGACAAAGGCTTCGAACACAGCCTCGTCGGGCAAACCCACGCCATCCCAGCTTTCGATCTGGATTGTGGTTCTGTGGAGAATCTCACCAAAATCCGGCGCATGAACAGAGCGCAGCAGCATGGAGCCGATCGGCCACAGGAAACTTAAAATCAGGAACAGGCCGAGTGGTGCAACCAGGGCCAGAGCCCGCAATTTGTTGCGCCGGGTGGCGCGCGCAAGTTTGACCTTGAGCGGGATGCCGTCACCGGCATCGCCTAAATCTGATCCTTGCATAGCTGTATCGGTCATGATCGCCCCAACAACCCGGTTTCTGAGTAAAAAAATCTATCGAAAAAATCGATACATCCAGAGGCGGGCACTGGCCCGCCTCTGGAATATTGTATCGACTAGTTAGCCAACCAAGCGTTGAAACGTTCGTTCAACTGATCCTGGTTATCGGCCCAGAATTCAAAATCATTCTGGACGGCACGCTTGAAGTTATCAGGCGCTGTCGGCATATGCGGAGCCATTTCCATGCCGGCTTCTGCATGTGTACCAACAAGGGCGCTTGAAGACAGCCGGACAGGACCGTACGAAATGTACGAAGCCTGATCAGCCAAAGGCTGAGTGCCTGTCGAGAATGCGATGAACTCAAGAGCTGCTTCGCGGTTTGCGGAACCCTTCGGGATCACAAACAAATCAAGATCAAAGACCTGACCGTCCCAAACAATGACGAAAGGCTTATTTTCAGTAGCAAACGCATTGAAGATACGACCATTATAAGCAGTTGTCAGAGCAACTTCACCGTCAGCAAGCAGTTGTGGCGGCTGCGCACCAGCTTCCCACCAGACAACTTCGTCCTTGATGGTATCAAGCTTGGCGAATGCACGATCAACACCTTCAGGTGTGYYRAGCACTKCATAGACATCTTCTGGAGCAACGCCGTCAGCCATCAGAGCCATTTCGAGATTGGCTTTCGGGCCTTTGCGCATGCCGCGCTTGCCAGGAAAATCAGCAAGGTTAAAGAAATCTTCCATTGTGGTCGGAGCATTGTCCGGGAACACGGTGGAATCATAGGCRTAAATTGTTGACCAAACGATGCTGCCAATTGCGCATTCGGTGATCGAGCCCGGGATGAAATCATCCATGGCTGAYGTTCCATCAGGTGCGTCYGGCARAATGGAAGGRTCGATTGTYTCCAAAAGGCCTTCGTCGCAACCGCGAACCGCATCGGAAAGCTCTACGTCAACAACGTCCCAAGTGACATTGCCGGCTTCCACCTGCGCTTTAATTTCGGCAAGACCACCGGAATAGTCCGCCGAATTGATTGTGATGCCGCTCTCGCGGGTGAAAGGCTCGTGATAAGCCTTGATCTGGCTGTTGGTATAAGCACCACCCCATGACACAACGGTCAGAGCTTCTGCTGCGACCGCCGGGCCATATGCCAGACCGACTGCAACACCCAAAAGGGCTACTGCACTGGTCATTGAACGGATTTTCATTCTTACTTCTCCCTATTTACGGCACCACATATGCAGCGCCTACTCACTATTTTCAGACACATTTCAACTATAAAATCGGATCGAGAGCCCGACAATCTTCAGCAAGCCAGCCGACCTGGACTGTCTTGCCTTCTTCCAAAAGCTTGTGACCGCTCTTGTTTGGAAATTTCACGATAAAATTGCTGCTGCCACCAGCGCTCATCCGGGTGCGAATATGATCTCCCAGATAAATCAGCTCTTCAATTTTTGCCGTGATCATGCTGCGCTTGGCTTTGCCGGTTGGATTGATCTCGATACGCTCGGGACGAAGAGACAGGGTTGTCCGCTTTCCCTTGCCTTCGATATTGATCGCAGACGCCGTTACGGTTTCGCCTGAATCAAGTTTAACCGAACATTCTTTGCCTTTCACATCGGTAACCACCCCGTCGAGGCGGTTATTCTCGCCAATGAATTGGGCAACAAAAGAATTGTCCGGACGTTCATAGAGGTCAGACGGAGAAGATAGCTGTTGGATAATGCCGTCATTAAAGACCGCAATCCGGTCAGACATTGTCAGCGCTTCCGACTGATCATGGGTCACATAAACAACCGTCACACCCAGACTTTCGTGGATGTGCTTGATCTCATATTGCATCTGCTCGCGCAATTGCTTGTCGAGGGCGCCGAGTGGCTCATCCATCAAAACAAGTTCAGGGTCGAACACAAGAGCGCGCGCCACAGCCACACGCTGTTGCTGGCCACCAGATAGTTGCGCAGGCATACGATTACCAAAGACACCCAATTCAACCATATCAAGCGCCCGCTTGACCTTGGTTTCCTGTTCCGCCTTGTTCATCCCGCGCACCTGAAGTGGGAATGCCAAATTTTCGGCAACTGTCATGTGAGGGAACAAGGCATAATTCTGAAACACCATGCCGATGCCGCGTTTGTGCGGCGGCACGTTATTAATTGGCTCGTTGCCCAAAAAAATCTCGCCGTGAGTTGCAGGCTCAAATCCTGCCAGCATCATCAGACATGTGGTCTTGCCGGATCCAGATGGCCCAAGCATGGTCAGGAATTCACCTGCTGCAATGTCAAGATTTAGGTTTTTTACGACGAGAATTTCGCCATCGTAACTTTTCTGGACTTTGTCAAACCGAACAAACGGCTGCCCCTCAATTGCCTTATCAGACATAAAATAACGCCCACCCTACCCTTGAATTAATACTTGGCTTTGCGCCTTGAAGATCACGTTTGCACAACGCACTAGAGATTGCAAATATTCTGACCTGATTGATCAATGTTGCTGATCGCTTCGCTGAAACAAATGTATCGGCCCAGGTTTAAACGATAAAAATGGTCGGAAAATGCGAAAATTCTGTCGCTTTACTGGGGTTCAGCGAAAGAATTTCCAACATGCGCCCGATCTTATCCACATGGGGCAATATCTATTTATTTCAAATAGCAGATATGGTTGTGCAGCAACTATTCTGACTGCCCACGATTGAGAAAATTATCCAGCAGTGAACGCACATCACCTTCGCCGCTTTCAATCGCTCCTTCAATGGCGTCACGAGCACCATCCAGGTTGCCTTCGCGAAGGGCCTCGCCAACATCGCGAACGGTCTCTTGCACCCGCTCATTTCCCTGGATCAGACCTGCCAGATCTGGCCGGATACGCGGTGCCACCCAGGACCCCTGGATCGTCATCGGGACCTCAAACAAGGGTGCGCCTGGCTGACCATTTTCTGTCCGGGTTTGGTCCAGCAAGCTGGCCCGGACTTTATAATCAAGCGTCTCCATGGGAATATTTACGGTCCCTGCGCCAAGCACGGAAAATGCCGGTCCGCGCGTCATCAGATCATTGTTTGTGGCAACCCCGGCCGCAATCGAGAACGAAGCTTCCAGAAAATCAAATCGCGTGCGGCCGCTATTGCCAATAACCAGTGTGGAAATATCGCCGCGTTGAAGCCCGCTCAGAACAGATGCGATGTCAACGCCGATGATTTCCCCATCGGTGACTTGCACCTGACCGGTACCGCTCAGATTGCCAATCACTTCACGCAGGTTATTGCCCGATGAAGCCAAATCCAGCGCCATGTTGGTCACACCAACCAGCCGGCCATTGTCAGCGATATCATCAAGCAAAGGCCCGATGGCGATTTCGCTGGAATTGATTTTTACAGTCATGGACGGGCGATCACCGCGCGCATTCACAACGATGTTCCCGCTTATTTGACCGTTATAAGCATTCACTTCAGCGATCTCCAGCACGAGCCGAGAATCTTGTAACGCTATCGAGACCGCGCCAGCACCAAGATCGTAATCGCCAAGATCAACATTGTTGGCAGACAGACGAATATCGGCGTCGATCACACCCAGCCCATCAAGGCCAAAGGGTTCAGTGCTCCATCCCTGGCTTGCAACGGGCCCTGTACCATTGCCGCCCGACGCGACCGGGGCAGAGGCCGAAAAATAGGGATTTAGATCCAGATCAGACAATGCCAAAGTTGCCTGCAAATACAGCTTGTCTGTGTTGCTAACGATCGTGACCGCACCTTCAGCGGAATTCCCGTCAAGTTCGATCTGGGCCTCAGAGAGCGCAATCTTGTGCCCGCCCGCCGTGATGTTCGACTGGATTGTCAATTGACCGAGCCCGGATCCCGACGGCATGTCGTTGCCAAGCCAACGCGCGAGCCCGCGCAGGCTGGGAATTTCAAGGTTGAGACCACCATTCACAGCCAGATCAGCTGTCATGCTGGCAAGGCCTGTAATGGTAACCCGAACCGGGCTTGAAACGATGGCAAGGTTTGCTTGCGAGGAGCCCATATTGAAAAATGATGCAGGTTCATCAAGATTTGCCTGGTACCTGATYACTTCGCCTTTCCAAACCAAAGAACCTGAGCTCTCCAAAGCAGAATTCTGGTCGGGCCAATTAAGGCTGGCATCGAGTGCTGTAATTTCCTCCGCCTCGCCGGTTTGCAAATTCCGGTAGCGCAAAATTCCGTCTTCGATCAGCAACAAGCCGAGTTTCACCGATGGCGTACTTTCGCTGCTGTCTGCAGGCGCGTCGTTACGCTCGGTTGCATCATTCGGGCCTTGCGGTAATTCCCAATTGCCCGTGCCATTTGCATCAACAACAAGATCGATCCTTGGCCGTATCAATTCGAACCTATCAACGCGGATCTCGCCCGTCAGAAGTGGCATTAATTGAACCCGGACCCGCAAAGCATCCATGGCGATCATCGGTTCATCGCCAAAGCCTGGCCCGTTGGCGATCGAGATATCGGAAATATCTACGGAAATATYCGGGAATACCGTCAACGATGCGGGCCCGGCAAGTCGCACTTCGCGCCCGGTCCAGACCGACAATTGTTCGGCTACTTTGGTGCGCACAATATCTGTCGACAGAAAATAGGGCAGCAACGCGATTAGCAGACCGACCGCGATAACCAAAAACAAAAGGAACCCGAAAAGTTTTCTCATTTAACCCGACAAGTCCTTGTAAATTTATAAATCTGCACTGGCATTTTGGTCCAYCAATCAAATTATGTGACAAACCATTTGCATTTGTGGCAAAACCTAGCCTCAACGACAAGTATCATTTGCCAGCACAAATACAAACCGCTGATCGAAGCGGCCTGTGCATGAAGGAGACTCCCGAATTATGGATCAACCGCTCTGGACACCGAACCCTGAAACTGTAGCAAGATCAAGGCTGATCCGGTTCCGCGACCATATAAATGCGACCGAGGGGCTGAACCTTGAAAGTTACGAGGAATTGCATCGCTATTCGGTGGAAAATCTGGACGGGTTCTGGAATGCGGTGTGGGATTTTTGCGGGGTTATTGCCAGCAAGAAAGGCAATCGGGTTCAGGAAAATCCTGGCCAGATGCCGGGCACATTGTTTTTCCCGGATGCGCGGCTAAATTTTGCGGAAAATCTGCTTCGCCGTCGCGACGACAGCGACTGTCTTGTGTTTCGTGGCGAAGATAAAGTCAGCCGTCGCCTGAACTGGGCTGAGGTATACGACGAATCCGCCCGTGCCGCGCGCTATTTCAAAAAACTCGGAATTGAAGAAGGCGACCGCATTGTTGCCATGATGCCGAATATGCCTGAAACCATTTTGGCCATGTTGGGGGCTACTTCGCGCGGCGCCATCTGTCATCCTGTTCACCTGATTTCGGCGTGACCGGGGTTACCGACCGGTTCGGCCAGATCGATCCGAAAGTGCTGATCGTTTCGGACGGCTATTATTATAATGGCAAAAAGATCGATATCGCCGACAAGGTTGCAGAAATTGTCGATGGTCTGCCCAGCCTGGAAAAAGTCATTGTGGTTCCCTATGCGGGCGATGGCAGTGCGCTCACCAGCAAAATTGAAAAAGCCGTTCTATGGCGCGATGCGCTTGGTGACGGACCGGGCGGGGAAATTGAATTTACCCAGGTTGGCTTCAATGATCCGCTCTATATTCTTTTTTCCAGCGGCACGACCGGGGTCCCTAAATGTATTGTCCATTCGGTCGGCGGGGCGCTGATCCAGCATCTCAAAGAGCACCAATTGTCTAACGGCCTGGAGCCAGACGAACGGCTTTTCTATTTCTCCACCTGCGGTTGGATGATGTGGAACTGGTTGGCGGGAGCGCTCGCCAGCGAAAGTGTTCTGATGCTGTATGATGGCTCGCCTTTTTATCCGGACGTTTCGGCAATGTTCAATTATGCAGAAGACGAAAAATGGGCGATTTTTGGCACGTCAGCAAAATACATAGATGCGGTGAAGAAAAGCGGATACCGACCGGGCGACCAGCATAATCTGGAGTCTATTCGAATGATCTGCTCGACCGGATCGCCGTTGGTGCCAGAGAGTTTTGAATTCGTCCATGACACCATCAAACAGGATGTTCACCTGGTCTCCATGTCGGGGGGAACCGATATTTGCGGTTGCTTCGTTGGTGGTGATTCTACCTCTCCGGTCTGGACCGGGGAAATTCAGGCTCCCTCCCTCGGCATGGCTGTCGAGATTTGGGACGATGACGGCAAGCCGATGCTTGAGGGCAAAGGCGAGCTTGTCTGCACGGTTCCGTTCCCCTCCATGCCGATCAAGTTCTGGAATGATGACGGGTCAAAATATCATGAGGCTTATTTTGCGCGCTACGACAATGTCTGGTGCCAGGGTGACTTTGCCGAATGGAGTGAGCATGGTGGCATCTTCATCCATGGCCGCTCGGACGCGACCCTGAATCCTGGCGGGGTGCGGATCGGCACATCTGAAATTTATGCCCAGGTGGAGAAAATGCCCGAAGTCACCGAAGCTCTGGCGATCGGACAGACATGGGATTTTGATACCCGGGTGGTCCTGTTTGTCATCCTTGCCAAAGGTGTCGAGCTTGATGAAGACCTTACCAAACTAATCAAGAAAAACATCCGTATCGGCGCATCACCACGCCATGTACCGGAGGTGATTGTTGCGGTAAGCGATATCCCGCGCACCAAGTCCGGCAAGATCACCGAAATTGCCGTTCGCGATGTGGTGCATGGCCGCGATATCAAAAACAGAGAGGCACTGGCCAATCCGGAAGCGCTGGATTTGTTTGTCGATCTGCCTGAATTACGTCAATGATGCCCAGGTCAATGATGCGCAGAGAGAGCCGACGTTGTTGACGCCGGTTGAACCCGGTCCTTACGAAAC
Source organism: Hyphomicrobiales bacterium (assembly GCA_016764455.1). Classification (GTDB taxonomy): domain Bacteria; phylum Pseudomonadota; class Alphaproteobacteria; order Rhizobiales; family NORP267; genus NORP267. Next base: position 7,684 of record JAESRU010000209.1, read on the forward strand.
GCGAGCCGGATCGTGGCGCTCAGGATGATGACCGGGACCAACCCGACAGCGACGATCGTCAGGGCCGGAAGGGCGGCATCTTCAAACCGTTCGATCGACGCATAGGTATAGACCCTGGTCGCCAGGGTTTCGAAATTAAACGGGCGCAACAACAAMRWTGCMGRYMRNTCTTYCAKGRCMYYKACGRMWNCSMKCAAKSCNNCYGNGAYRAGCGCCGGGCGGATCATCGGGAGGTCGATTTCCCGCAACGTACGTCCGGCACTTCGCCCAAGGGTGCGGGCGGCAAGCGACAGATTCGGGCTGACTTTCCCAAGCCCCGCATCGATAGCGCCGTGGGAAATTGCCAAGAATCTGATCGTATAAGTCAAGACAAGCGCGAAAATTGTGCCACTCAAAATCAGCCCTGTTGAAATGCCAAAGAAGCTGGTCATCCAGCCGTCAACAAAATTATCCAGGGCGGCAAGCGGGATCAGAACGCCGATTGCGAGCACGGTTCCCGGCACCGCATAGCCGATGCTTGCCAGCCGAGTCAGCGCATGAAGCGGTCGCCATGATACCAGTCGGCGGGCATATACCAGAACCAGACCTGCCAGAATTGCCGCCACCGCCGCAGACACCGATAACAACAGGCTATTTCCGGCAAGTCCTAAAAAAGACCCACTATTGGGTTCGCCAATGCGCGCATAGGCATAAACGCTAAGCAGGCTTGCCGGCACAAAAAACCCAGCGATGACCGGCGAGGCACAAAACAGGCTGGCAGCAATAGCCGGCCAACGTTCCAATTGTCTGGCGGGCAGGTCATGATATTTGCCGGATGTGTGGTGGAAGCGTTGGTTGCGCCGGCTCCAGCGCTCGAGCCAGAGCAAAACCATAATGATGACCAGCAGGACGCAAGCCAGTTGTGCGGCACCGGATAGTGAGCCGCGCCCAAGCCAGGTTGTATAAATCGTGACGGTCAGGGTTCTGACACCAAAAAATTCTACCGCACCGATATCATTGAGCGTTTCCATCAAAGCGATGGTGACACCGGCAACCAAAGCCGGGCGCGCCAGCGGAATTGCTACATGGCGGAAACTACTCCATGGCCCGGCACCCAATGTTCTGCTGACATCAAGCACGCAAACCGATTGAGCCAGAAACGCGCTCCGGGCAGTCAGATAAACGTACGGGTAGAGAACGCTGGCGATCACAAAAACCGCGCCGCCGGTTGAGCGGATTTCAGGGAACCAATAATCCCGGCTGGTGCGCCACCCCATCAACTCGCGCAAAGCTGTTTGCACCGGTCCTGAAAAATCCAGCAATTCCACGTAGCAATAAGCCATGATGTAGGTGGGCATGGCGAGTGGCAGCAGTAACGCCCAGGAAAATATCCGGCTGCCCGGGAACCGATACATGGTCACCAGCCAGGCCGTGCTT
>JAESRU010000210.1 GCA_016764455.1 Hyphomicrobiales bacterium
CAGTTCCTGATGGGCGCGGTGCAGGGGGTTGCGGGTCTGGAAGGCCACAATCTTGCGCCAGCCAAGCTTGCGGAAGAACGCGCGCAACTCGTTGGGTGTGTCGCGGCGCGCCCGGAAATCGTAGTGCATAGGCTGCTGGAGGCCGATGACCGCGCCGCCCAGATAAATCGGGCCTGCGGTGTTGTGCAGGTAGTTCACCGCCGGATGTGCGCTGTCATCTGCCCCGTAAACCTTTACCGCTTCGTTTGCTTTATCGGGTGTCCACTTGTCGCTGATCGACAGGATCGCAAGGATCACCCCTTCGCCATCACGCAGGGCAATGTCCTGGCCCTCCTCAATTGTTCCTGCAAGCGCCTCGGTCACGTCCAGGGTGATCGGCATCGGCCACAGCGCGCCGTCCGCCAGGCGCATATTCTCCACCACACCGTCGTAGTCTTCCTGCCCCATGAACCCTTTCAGCGGGTTGAAGCCGCCGTTCATCAACAGCTCCAGATCACACACCTGCCGGGCGCTCAGGTCCCACGACGGCAGGTCCCCCGCTTCAGCCTTCAGCTTCTGGGCGGAATCATAAGAGACGTAGAGTTCGGGGATCGGGGTGTGGAGCGGGGGTGCCATGGGTGTCGTCCTGTTCTTCGGGGGGATAAGTTTGTTTGATGTGCCGGTCAGTTCGGCGTGAAGCGCGTTATATTCGTCGAATTTGCGGGCCAGGAACTTGTCGACCAGCCGCGCCTTTTGTGCCGCCCCACGGGAGGTGAGGGCATAGGCGACGCGGTGGCGGCGGTCCGGTCCCGGACTGTCGGTGATCTGGACAAACCCGGCGCCGGTCACGGCGCGCAATTGGGTGTTAAGCCGCCCAAGACTGATACCCAACGCCTCAGCCGTCACCCGCTGGGACGCATCCGGCGCAGTATCAAGCTGGCGCAGAAGGCGGAATGCGCGGTCATCAATGCCGGTGACGGCGCGCACCAACACCCGACACAGGCCCTGCTCGACGCCCTGACCATCCGCCGCCACAAGGGACGCTTGGATAACCTCATTGTGGCGATCTGCGGCGACATTCGCCATAGCCGGGTCGCGCGTTCAAATATCCAGCTGCTCAATTTGCTCGGTGCGCGGGTGCGGGTCATCGCCCCATCGACGCTTATGCCAGCTGCTGTGGAACGTCTCGGTGTTGAAGTTTACACTGATATGCGTAAAGGTTTGGAAGACGCCGATATTGTCATGATGCTGCGGCTTCAACATGAACGCATGGGCGGATCATACGCACCATCGGTGCGTGAATATTTTCATTTTTTCGGGCTCGACGAAGAAAAACTTTCCTATGCCAAGGATGACGCCCTKGTCATGCATCCAGGACCGATGAATCGCGGTGTTGAAATTGAYTCAGCCGTCGCCGATGGCCCACGCAGCCTGATCCGCGAGCAGGTCGAAATGGGTGTCGCGGTTCGCATGGCCGTATTGCAGGTTCTTGGACAGGTGCGCACATGACCCCAACTGGATCACACGCCAACCGCGACCAGCCCCGCGATATTCTGTTCCACAATGCTCGTATCGTTGACCCGGCGCAAGATATTGATATTGCAGGCGGTATTTTRRTCCAAAACGGAAAAATTACCGCCGTTGAAGCCGGGTTAAACACCGCTCCTGAGGGCACCGAAATTGTGAATTGCGGCGGCAAACTGATTTGCCCCGGGTTGATCGATATGCGGGTTTTTACCGGCGAGCCGGGCGCTGAACATCGCGAAACGCTTGCCACCGCCAGTCACGCCGCTGCTGCAGGCGGTGTCACCACCATGATCTGCATGCCTGATACCAACCCGGTTATTGACGACATCGCCCTGGTCGATTTCATCATGCGCCGCGCCAGAGATACGGCCATCGTCAGGGTTTTGCCAATGGCTGCGATCACACGCGGTTTGCAAGGTAAAGAGATGACCGAAATTGGTCTCCTTACTGAAGCCGGCGCCGTTGGGTTTACTGACGGGCGCAACACAATCACCAACGCCCAGGTTATGCGGCGCGCCATGACCTATGCGCGAGATTTTGACGCCGTCATTGCCCACCAAACTGAAGACCCTGACCTAAAAGGCGACGGGGTTATGAATGAAGGCGAGACCTCCGCCCGCCTCGGCCTGATCGGCATCCCGGTTGAAGCTGAAACAGTTATAGTCGAACGCGACCTGCATCTGGCAGAACTCACGTCATCAAAATATCACGCGGCTAAAATTTCTTGCGAGAAATCGCTCAGCGCGATATCGCGCACCAAAAACCGCGGCGCATCGGTGACCTGCGGCGTCAGCATCAATCATCTATGCTTGAACGAACATGATGTGGGATCGTATCGTACATTTTTAAAAATGTCGCCGCCACTCCGCGCCGAAAGCGACCGCGCCGCAATGGTCCAGGGTGTCGCTGATGGCCTGATCGACGTTATTGTTTCGTCACATGATCCCCAGGATGTTGAAACCAAGCGCCACCCCTTCGCCGAAGCAGCCGATGGCGCGATCGGACTTGAAACGCTGCTTTCAGCAGCCCTCCGCATGGTCCATAGCGGTGATTGTGAATTGCGCGACGTTCTTGCCTGCATGACCGTCAACCCGGCCAAAATTTTAGGCCTCGATACCGGAACCCTGATACCAGGCCGTCCGGCTGATTTGATTTTACTCGATGCAGACCTGCCCTGGGCTGTGAAAGAACAGGAATTGCATTCCCGATCGAAAAATACGCCATTTGAGGGCGATAGGTTTTTAGGCCGTGTATTGCGCACCCTGGTTGCCGGGCGGACAGTCTACGACTAGTCTCTGGCTATACTAGTCTCAGGCTATACTGGCCTCAGGTTATTCTGGCCTCAGGTTATTCTGGCCTCAGGTTATTCGATTAATCAAATTGATTGCTGCCAATGCCCGATCCTATCAACTGGTCTCTCGCTATGCCGTATTTTGCTGCGGCACTGGTCTTTGGATATTTGCTTGGCTCTATCCCGTTCGGCCTCTTGATCACCCGATTTGCAGGTCTCGGCGATATCCGCAATATCGGGTCGGGCAATATCGGCTCCACCAATGTCTTGCGCACCGGCAACAAAGGCCTCGCAGCGCTCACACTCATATTGGACATTTTGAAAGGCACCCTCGCCGTTCTGATTGCCGGGCTATACGGGCCGGATGTGGCAATCATCTCCGGCCTCGGTGCGTTTCTTGGACACTTGTTCCCCGTATGGCTCAAATTCAAGGGCGGCAAAGGTGTCGCGACGTTTCTCGGCATCCTGCTAGGCCTTTATTGGCCAATGGCTTTGGGTTTTGCCGCCACCTGGATCGCTGTGGCCGCTCTGTTCCGCTTTTCCTCGTTGGCCGGCATAACGGCGGCAATCGTCGCGCCCTTGGGATTGCGGTTTTTTGCACAATATCAGGCCAGTGAATTGTTCTTTCTGCTCGCAGTTTTGATTTTGTGGGCGCACCGGGAAAATATTGTGCGCCTCCTCAAGGGAARAGAATCCCGAATTGGGGAAAAAAGCCCGTGATTCGGCGCAAAACCCTAAATCACGGCTACCAGAACCATGACGGCTGCGAATTCTCCAATTCGCAAAAACTTGCCTGGCTACGCCTGATCCGCTCCGAAAATATCGGGCCAATCAGCTTTCATACCCTGATCAAAAAGTATGGCGGGGCGGCGGAGGCACTTGAAGCACTTCCCGAACTCTCAGCCAAAGGCGGCATGCGCCGCCAAATCCGCATCTGCCCGGAAGACCGGGCCGAAGCAGAAATGGATGCAGCGTTGAGCGAGGGGCTCACGCTGGTCGCGTTGGGAGAGCAGGATTATCCGTTTCTCCTGCAACATATTGACGCYGCGCCACCGCTTCTCTTTGTCCGTGGCAAAACAGATTTGTTGCCAAGCCCCGCAATCGCAATTGTGGGATCGCGAAATTGCTCGGTCGCAGGTGCCCGGCTTGCTGGTGAGTTTGCCGCAGGCCTGGCAGAAGCCGGACTGACAATTATTTCCGGCCTGGCACGGGGCATCGATGCCGCTGCCCATCGGGCAACCTTATCGCAAGGAACAATCGCAGTACTGGCGGGCGGCGCCAATACTGTTTACCCGGATAAACATGTAGAGCTTGCCACCGCAATTGCCGAGACCGGCGCACTGATATCAGAGATGCCGGTTGGCTATCTTCCCCGCGCCCGCGATTTCCCGCGAAGAAATCGCATCATCTCTGGAATAGCCATCGGCACGCTTGTGGTTGAAGCCGCGACCCGGTCCGGGTCATTGATCACCGCCCGGCTCGCCAGCGAACAGGGGCGCGATGTATTTGCGATTCCCGGCTCCCCGCTTGACCCCAGAACCGAAGGCGCGAACCGCCTGCTAAAGCAAGGCGCTCAATTGGTGACGTCCGTGGATGATATTTTGGACACAATTGCACCCCAGCTTGAAGACCCCGACATGGTTCTTTCCCGCACATCTGGTCAGGCCAGCCTCGAAGCTAAAGAACATGAATGGCATGAAACAAGCGAACCAAGTGATGATGACCGGGAAAGGATCGTGCAGTCCTTGAGCCTGACACCAGTGACCAACGATGACATCATTCGTCAATGCGATGTACCAGCAGGAACCGTCATTTCCGTATTGATGGAACTTGATATTGCCGGGCGCATCGAGCGCCACCCGGGACAGCGTGTCTCGCTTATATGARTTTCAGNNCTNCNNKRYKWGBYTYDVYTCTAHGAGGWTTGCCTCTATGAGGTTTGCCCCGAATATTACGAAGACGAATTTCTGGTGATGATAGTGGTTTCCTCGTAAACCAGATCAAGAAGATAGGCCAGGAACGTCAAATCTGACTGATCCGCCAATTGGCGCAAACCGATCGCCATGTCGCCAATATATTCGGCTGCCTCATGGGGATCATTGGTAGAAATATTAGTTTCTGATATTTTGGAAACTTGCGTTTTCCTCAATTTAGGACTAACCGCCATTGTCCCGCGCCTCCTCAAGCAACTGGATTTGATCTACTAATCATCGAGGGAAAATGACCTGCTCATCGAGGGAAAGTGACCTGAAATCTACTATAAATAGAATTTTTACATTTTGACACAACCTATAGTTGTTTAATCAAAATTTATGCCAAATGGGAATATATCCAGAGGATGCAGAATCAATTTTAATGAAAAAATTGTAGCCTGACCATTGTTTTCCAAGCTCGCTCAGACTAAATGGCCGCGATGGCYTGTRCCGGATTTCGGTCCCAACACAGACATTGCAAATGTTCAAAAACAGCATTGAACCGGGAATTAGATGAACGTCGTTATCGTAGAATCGCCTGCCAAGGCCAAGACAATCAACAAATATCTGGGCCCGGATTACGAGGTTTTTGCCTCATTCGGCCATGTCCGGGATTTGCCCGCCAAGGATGGCTCGGTGCGTCCTGACGAAGATTTTGCCATGACCTGGGACRTGGATGCCAAGTCCCGCAAACGGATGAACGAGATTGCCAGYGCGGTAAAATCGTCTGATCGTTTGATCCTCGCGACCGAYCCGGATCGCGAAGGTGAAGCCATTTCCTGGCACGTTCTTGAATATCTGCGCCAGAAAAAGGTTATCGGCGACAAGCCCGTCGAGCGCGTTGTCTTCAACGCCATTACCAAGAGCGCCATCCTTGATGCAATGGCACACCCGCGCGAAATCGATGGCCCGCTGGTCGATGCCTATCTGGCACGCCGCGCSCTTGATTATCTTGTGGGCTTTACCTTGTCGCCGGTTCTGTGGAGAAAGCTGCCCGGCGCCCGTTCCGCTGGCCGTGTGCAATCTGTGTCGCTGCGCCTAATCTGCGACCGGGAAAAAGAAATCGAGATTTTCAAATCCCGCGAATATTGGTCAATTGTCGCCAGCCTGAACAATCAGGACGGCAAACCATTCGACGCCAGACTTGTGTCTCTCGACGGCGAAAAGCTCGACCGGTTTGCAGTTCCCGATGGCGAAAAAGCGGAAACAATCAGAGCTTCGATTGAAGCTGGGTCTTTCACGGTAAAATCCGTTGATACCAAGCCTCAAAAGCGCCATCCCGCGCCGCCATTCACAACATCTACGCTGCAACAGGAAGCATCGCGCAAACTCAACTTTGCTGCGGCCCACACAATGCGGCTCGCCCAACGCCTCTATGAAGGCATCAATATTGGTGGCGAAACCGTTGGTCTGATCACCTATATGCGGACCGACGGCGTGCAAATCATTCCAGAAGCCGTTGATGCCTGCCGCGATGTCATTGGCGGCGAATATGGCTCGCGCTATCYGCCCGAAAAGCCGCGCTTCTATAAAACCAAGGCGAAAAACGCCCAAGAAGCTCATGAAGCTGTCCGCCCAACCTCCCTCTCCCGTCTACCCAAGGACGTGGTCGGCGCACTGGACCCGGAACAAGCAAAACTTTACGAGCTGATCTGGAAGCGCACCATTGCCAGCCAGATGGCCAGCGCCGAGATGGAACGGACTACAATTGAAATTGCAGGACCAGGTGGCGATGGTCGCGAAATCGGCCTGCGTGCAACCGGCACGGTTATGGCCTTTGACGGTTACCTGACCCTGTATCAAGAAGGCACCGACGACGAGGAAGACGAAAAAAGCACCCGCCTGCCCCGCGTCAATAGCGGCGAGACACCAAAGCTCAACAACGTTGCTGCCAACCAGCATTTCACCGAGCCGCCGCCGCGCTATACCGAAGCGACCCTGGTCAAGCGGATGGAAGAACTTGGCATCGGCCGCCCATCGACGTTTGCTTCCACTTTGTCGGTGCTGCGCGAACGCGATTATGTGCGCCTTGATAAAAAACGCCTGATTCCTGAAGGCAAGGGACGGCTGGTTACGGCCTTCCTGGAAAATTTCTTCCCCCGCTATGTGGAATATGATTTCACGGCTGATCTGGAAGAAAAGCTCGACAAAGTCTCAAACGGCGAAATCGCCTGGAAAGATTTGTTGCGCGAATTCTGGACGGCATTTTCCGAAACCGTCGAGGGCACCAAAGAGTTGCGCGTTACGCAAGTTCTGGATGCCCTCAACGAGAGCCTCAAAGAGCATGTTTTCCCGATACCCGAAGACGGCAGCGACCGGCGCGCCTGCAAAACCTGCGATACCGGTCAGCTCAGCCTGAAAGTCGGAAAATTTGGTGCGTTCATCGGGTGTTCAAACTACCCGGAATGTCGTTTTACGCGCCAGCTTGGTTTAGCCGACAGCGACCAGAACAAAGCCGCTGAAAGCGACAAGGTTCTTGGCAACGATCCGGAATCTGATGAAGAGATCATGCTCAAAAACGGCCGGTTCGGGCCTTATGTTGAGCGCAAAGCCGAAGACGAGAAAAAACCGCAACGGGCTTCCATTCCAAAAGGCATGGACCCGGATTCGGTTGATCTTGAACAGGCCCTGCAATTGCTCTCGCTGCCCCGCGAAGTTGGCCTCCACCCGGAATCCGGCAACATGATCAAAGCAGGTCTTGGGCGCTATGGCCCGTTTGTTCTGCACGATGGCAAATACGCAAATTTGTCCAGTTGGGAAGAAGTTTTCAGCGTCGGCATCAACCGCGCTGTCACGGTTYTGGCTGAAAAGAAAGAACGTGGCGGACGCGGTGCAACTGCCAAATCTCTGAAAGACCTTGGCGATCATCCTGATCTGGGCGGCAAGATGCAGGTCCTTGATGGCCGCTACGGCCCCTATATCAAGCACGGCAAAATCAACGCCACGCTCCCCAAAGGCGTCGCGCCGGAAGAAGTGACTGTGGAACAGGCTGTTACCTTGATTGCCGAGAAAACAGCCAAAGGCAGCGGACGCCGTAAAAAGGCGAAGAAGTGATTTCCCAAATAATATGTCAGCGTAAGATGCGTAATGGCAGATAACGAACAAACGTCAGAAYCGGGTATCCCGTCCCGGAAAGAAATTCTGGAATATATCCGTGAACAAGACGGGCATGTCGCAAAACGCGATATAGCGCGCGCTTTCAATATCCGTGGCAACAACAAAATTGCCCTCAAACGGCTTTTGAAGGAAATGGCCGGTGACGGCCAGCTCTCGCGCAAATCTAAACACATTGCCGAGGTTGGGACCCTGCCCCGGGTCTGCGTTCTTGAAATAACTGGACGCGATGGCGATGGCGATCTGGTGGCAACGCCTGTTGAATGGCGCGATGACGAACAGGGCCGCCCACCGCTAATCGGCATCATTTCGCAACGCGCGCGCGGCAAAGGCCGGGCGCGGGAAACGGCTGCTGGAATCGGCGATAGAATTCTCGCAAAATTGGCCCGCCAATCAGGAAAAACTTCTGATGGCCGCATCCAATATACAGCCCAAATCATCCGCCGGATCGGCAGAGCCGCAAATCTCCAACTGGGAATTTTCCGGTCCCTTCCCGATGGCGGCGGCGTTATCGAACCAGTTGTCAAAAGCGGCATGCGGGAAATGACCGTGGAGCCCCACAATATCGGGGATGCCGAACCAGGCGAATTGGTGACGGTCGAGCCGTTGAAAGGCGGTCGCTTTGGCCCGTCAAAAGCCAAGGTGATCAAACGCCACGGCCTGGCTGACGGCGAAAAAGCTGCGAGCCGGATCGCAATTGTCCAATTTGGCATTCCGGATATTTTTCCTGACGCCGCCCTCGCAGAGGCCGAAAAAGCGAAATTCGTCAAAAACGACAAACGCAAGGATTGGCGCGATTTGCCGCTGATCACGATCGATCCGGCTGACGCCCGCGACCATGATGACGCCGTCTTTGCTGCACCCGATGAAAGCGATACGAACCAGGGCGGGTGGATTGTCACCGTGGCCATCGCTGATGTAGCAGCCTATGTCACGCCCTCCAGCGCCATGGACCAGGAAGCTCTGAAGCGCGGCAATTCGGTTTATTTCCCCGATCTTGTTGTGCCCATGCTGCCCGAGCGCATTTCAAACGATCTTTGCAGCCTGCGCGAACATCAAGACCGCCCGGCCATGGCGGTGCAAATGGTCTTTGATCAGGACGGACAAAAGGTATCGCACCAGTTCCACCGGATCCTGATGCGGTCCCACGCCAAATTGTCTTACCAACAGGCACAAGCCGCCATTGACGGCG
>JAESRU010000070.1 GCA_016764455.1 Hyphomicrobiales bacterium
GTCATTGCTGAAATCTTCGTCAGCACCTTGGAGTCTGTGGCGGCGACGTTCTTTGCGCGCCATAAACCGGGTCACATGTTCGGTGGCGTCAGAAACCGGTACAGAGGGTTCATTATAGTTGGGCTGCTCAACTGCAGGTGCAGGTGCAGGTGCAGGTGCAGGTGCAGGTGCAGGTGCAGGGCTTGTCATGGTGACCGCGGGCGCGGCCTCGACCAATTTTGTCTCCAGCGATTTGATAGCCTGATTGGTATGCCGGTTTGAAGCTTCGACCAGATCTACAATGCTGCGCAATGTTTGGTCGATATCCTCCGATGCGCCGGAGGAAGTCTCGGGTGCCACAGGCGTGGTTTGAGGTGCCACAGAGGCGGTTTCGGGCACCATTGGCGGCGGTGCTGAAACCGAAGTCGCCATATTTTGACGGGTCAGGTTTTCGATCTGATTTGAAAGATCATGAATACTGGCATGAAGAGAGTCTATTCCAGTATTGTTGTTGTCCATGTCCCAAGCAGGTTCCGCCATTGGTGGTGCCATCGGCTGTGCCATTTGCGGTGCATGGCCGTTAAAATCTTGGGGCGGATAGGCAGGAGGCGCGTAAGTTGGCTGATGCAATGGTGGTTGCTGAAATGGCGGAGCCTGATAATCCATCGATGATCGGTGAATAAGGGAATTGAGCCATTGCTCCACACTTACACCGGCGCGGCGCGCCAAAAACTCGGCATTCGCCCGTGCGGACGGCTCAATGCCTTGAAGGCGCCAGGGGGTTCTCGACATCATGGTTGCCATTCTGCATACCCATACTGCGCCACATAAACTACAACGACGCGATTTTAACTGGCTTCTGYGTTAAGCGGCTTCCTGCCTCGCAACACAAAAGTACTCACGGGGTAACCTTTTCAAGTTAGGGTAAATGTTAGGTTAAATCCGGGTTATTTGATCAATGGGACTCATGCAGGCGGTCCAGATCTTGACTTCTGAACGAGTTCRTTNNYCCTGAAAATCGCCAAAATCAGCGCCAGATGCGAAATAAAAGTCAAAAATTCAAATTTTTTTTCCTTTCTGCTCAAATGTTTATGCTGCGACGCACAAGAAAATACTGATATAGCAATTATGCCTCTTGAACCTTACGTAATTGGGTATTACGTGGACGCCAATTGGGTGTGCGGAAAAACACCTGCGTGGTTTCACACGGGCTACGAGTTCAGGTAGGGTAAGGTAATGTCCAGAAATGTTTATGACGAAGCCGTCATGACTGCGAAATTAGAGAAAGTGGATAGGACGGCCGACTATATGCAAAAATTTTTTACAATTGGTCAGGTTGCACGGGAGTTTGAGGTGACGCACCGTGCGTTGCGCTTTTATGAAGACAAGGGGCTGATCCAACCTCAGAGAAATGGTCAGAACCGGTTATATTCCAGGCGGGATCTTGCCCGCCTCAAGCTGGTTTTGATGGGGAAACGGGTAGGTTTTTCCCTGTCCGACATCCGCGACATGATGGATCTGTATGATCTGCGCGACGGCCGCGCTACCCAATTGCGTGTCTCCCTCGATAAATTTGAGTCTCARATTAAAATTCTTGAAGTGCAGCARCGCGATGTAGACGAAGCGCTGACTGACCTGAGACGCACCCGYGACCTGATTGCAGGCATGTTGACGGAACGCGAGCAGGCTGAAGCCGGATAAGCTTCAAATTTGTTTCAGTGAAATCAACTTGACCTTTACGTTAAGGTTAAGTACGAATGCGGGGAAATTGCTGAGTACGCGCCATTTTGCGCGTAGCTTCAATTTTCCTGTATTTTACAGGCCAAAAAATTAAAGGCCAAAAGAGGGAAATTTGCCATGCCGGTTTATCAGGCGCCGATCGAAGATACTCTATTTATCCTTCATGACGTTCTGAACATTGAGAAATACGGAAATATTCCGGCTTTTTCAGAGGCAACGCCCGATCTCATAAAGGCGGTATTGGAAGAAGGGGCAAAACTTTGCGAAGAAGTTTTGCAACCCCTCAATCAGGTTGGCGACCGTGAAGGCTGCACCCGTCATGAAGACGGCAGCGTCACAACACCCACCGGATTCAAAGACGCCTACAAAGCCTTTTCAGAAGGCGGTTGGGGCGGATTAAGCGTTGATGAGAAACATGGCGGCCAGGGCCTGCCGCATTTTCTGGCGGCGATTTTCAACGAATATGTGGTATCCGCCAACATGTCGTTCGGCATGTATCCAGGTCTGACCCGGGGCGCCATGGCGGCGATCATCAAACACGGTACGGACGAGCAAAAAACGACCTATCTACCAAAAATGGTAACCGGCGAATGGTCCGGCACCATGAATTTGACTGAAAGCCATTGCGGCACCGATCTCGGTTTGTTGCGCACCAAGGCGGCCCTTCAGGATGATGGCTCTTATAAAATATCCGGCACCAAGATTTTCATCTCGGCCGGCGACCATGATCTCACCGACAATATTATCCATCTGGTGCTGGCCCGTATCGAAGGCGCGCCGGACGGCATGAAAGGCATTTCGCTTTTCATCGTACCGCGCAACAATTTTGATGCAGACGGCGTGGTTGGTGAAAATAACGGCGTGTCCTGCGGCTCTCTTGAAGAGAAAATGGGCATCCATGGCAATTCAACTTGTCTGATGAATTACGATGACGCCACCGGCTATCTTATCGGCGAAGAAAATAAAGGCATGCGGGCCATGTTCACGATGATGAACGACGCCCGTCTCGGCGTCGGTATTCAGGGTCTCGGCATTTCCGAAGTCGCCTATCAGAACGCAGCCGCCTATGCCCGTGACCGGCTCCAGGGCCGCGCGCTTACCGGTGCTAAAGAGCCTGAAAAAGCCGCCGACCCGATCATCGTTCACCCGGACGTGCGGCGCATGCTCATGAACATGAAATCCTTCAACGAGGGCGCCCGCGCATTTGTCGCCTGGGCTGCCATCAATGGTGATATTGCGGAACGCTCGGAAGACGAAGCCGAGCGCCAGAAGGCAGATGATTTACTGGCGCTTCTGACCCCGGTCATCAAAGGTGTGTTGACCGATACCGGCTTCATGACTGCGGTCAACGCCCAGCAGGTTTATGGTGGCCACGGCTATATTGCCGAATGGGGTATGGAACAATTTGTCCGCGACGCCCGTATCGCCATGATTTACGAAGGCGCCAACGGCGTCCAGGCACTCGATCTGGTTGGCCGCAAACTGGCGGCCAATGGCGGACGCTCCCTGATGACCTATTTTGGCGAACTTGATGCACTGATCAATGCCAACAAGGACGACGAAAAAATCGGCGAGATCGTTGCGGGACTCAAAAAAGGCCGCGACGATCTGGAAGCGGCAACCGGATGGTTCATGCAGAATGCCATGGCCAACCCGGATAATGCTGGTGCTGGATCAACCGATTATATGCACCTGTTAGGCCTTGTTGCTCTTGGGCATATGTGGGTGATGATGGCAAAAGCTGCATCAGACAAATTGGCCGAAGGTGGTGGCAACGAAGAATTTCTCAAAAACAAACTCGTCACGGCGCGCTATTTCATGGAACGCATGATGCCCGAAACTGGTGCCCATCTGGCCCGGATTTCAACCGGCTCGGAAACCATGATGGCCCTTGACGCCGAGGCGTTTTAGTAATTCTGATTGGTGACAAATAGGCTCCTAATCTATCTGGCCGCGTAAAAAAGGTATCAAGCATGACAGCACTCGACGTTCCATCACCAGACTGGAAAACAGAAGACGTCGTGCTTCTGGAAGATGCGGCGGCGAAATTTTTCGCGCGCGAATGTGTACCTCATCTCGAGACCTGGCTGGAAAACGGCATTGTTGATCGTTCAGCCTGGGAAAAAGCCGGTGAAGCTGGCCTTTTATGCGCTTCCATGCCGGAAGAATATGGCGGTGCCGGCGGCACTTTTGCCCACGAAGCGACAATCATCGAACAGCTTGGCATGGCCGGGCTGGATTCATTTGGCATCTCGCTGCATTCGGCAATTGTTGCACCTTATATTTTGCACCATGGCTCGGAAGAACAGAAGAAAAAATGGCTACCCCAACTCGCAACTGGCGAGTTGATCGGTGCCATTGCGATGACCGAACCGGGTGCAGGGTCTGATCTGCAAGGCATCAGAACCACCGCGAAACAGGATGGCAATCATTATGTCATCAACGGCTCCAAAACTTTCATCACCAACGGCCAGCACGCCAATCTGATTATCGTTGTCACCAAGACCGACCCGTCGGCAGGTGCCAAGGGAACGTCTCTGATTGTTATTGAAACCGATGATGCCGAAGGGTTTAGGCGCGGCCGCAAKYWCRAKAARMWCGGCMTYMRKGCCARYSACANCGYCNGAANNGTTKTNNTCGATGATGTGCGGGTGCCCACCTCAAACCTGCTCGGTACGGAGGCCGGCCAGGGGTTTGCTCAATTGATGAACGAATTGCCCCAGGAACGTTTGATGGTCGCTATCCATGCGATCGCCATGATCCAGTTGGCGCTCCAGGAAACCATTGCTTATGTGAAAGAGCGCAAAGCCTTTGGCAAAGTGGTGATGGATTTTCAAAATACCCAATTCAAGCTGGCCGAAGCCAAGACCGAAGCCACCGTCGCCCGCGTGTTTGTTGATCATTGTATCGCCCAGCATCTTGAGGGCAAACTTGATCCGGTTACCGCATCCATGGCTAAATACTGGCTCAGCGATCTGCAATGCAAGATTGTTGACGAATGCCTGCAGCTCCATGGCGGCTACGGCTATATGAACGAATTTCCGATCGCCCGGATGTACCAGGACGCCCGTGTCCAGCGCATCTATGCGGGGACAAATGAAATTATGAAGCTGCTGATTTCACGCAGCCTTTGAAACACGTCGCCGATTGCGACGCGGTAACAGCGGAGAACTAAAATGCCAGATTGTTTTATTTATGATCACGTACGCACCCCGCGCGGTCGCGGAAAAAAAGATGGCAGCCTGCACGAAGTCACGGCATTGGAATTGGCAAGCCAATCATTACGCGCATTGCGCGACCGCAACAATCTGGACACCACTCTGGTAGACGATGTGGTGCTGGGCTGTGTTGATCCRGTCGGYGAAGCAGGCGGCGAYATTGCCCGCGTAGCGGCGTTGAAAGCAGGCTACGGCACCACGGTTCCTGGCATCCAGGTCAACCGGTTTTGCGCTTCCGGTCTGGACGCTACAAATTTTGCGGCGTCTGAAGTTATGTCCGGCCAGCACGATATGACCATTTCTGGCGGCGTCGAATCCATGTCGCGCGTCGGCATCGGTGCATCTGGCGGCGCGTGGCCCGCAGACCCGAGCATCGCGATCCCGTCCTATTTCATGCCCCAGGGTATTTCTGCTGATCTGATCGCCACCAAATACGGCTTTAGTCGCGACGATGTGGACGCCTATGCGGTTGAAAGCCAGAAGCGCGCTGACGCTGCGTGGAAAGCCGGTCGCTTCAATAATTCAGTTGTTGCAGTCAAGGATATCAATGGCCTGACGATCCTTGATCGCGACGAGCATATGCGGCCTGAAACCACCATGCAGTCGCTCGCATCCCTCAATGCTTCATTTGAAATGATGGGTGAAATGGGCGGCTTTAATGCGGTTGCCAGCCAGGAACATCCAGAAGTTGAATATGTGAAGCATGTCCATCACGCCGGTAATTCTTCCGGCATCGTTGATGGTGCGGCCTCAATTCTGCTTGGCAACAAACGCGCTGGCAAAAAAGCCGGCCTTACTCCGCGCGGCCGGATCAAGGCTTACGCCAATATCGGTTCGCTGCCGGGCATCATGTTGACCGGCCCGATTGATGTGACCGAGAAATTGCTGAAACGCGCCAAGATGACCATGGACGATATCGACCTTGTCGAGTTGAACGAAGCGTTCGCCTCGGTTGTGTTGCGGTTCATGCAGCATTTCGATTGCGACCACAGCAAAATGAACGTCAATGGCGGCGCGATTGCCATGGGCCATCCGCTCGGCGCTACCGGGGCCATGATCCTCGGCACCGCTCTGGATGAGCTGGAACGCACCGGCAAACATACAGCTCTCATCACCTTGTGCATCGGCGCAGGCATGGGCACCGCAACAATCATTGAGCGCGTCTAGTCACGCTGCAATTTCCGACAGGGATAGAATTCATGACTTACAAAAATTACACATTTGAAATTGATGGCGACGGCATCGCCCTGATCACCTGGGATATGCCTGGCAAATCGATGAACGTGCTTGATCTCGAAGCGATCGAGGAATTTGGCAAAATTATCGAACGCTTTGAGACCGAAGACGACATCAAGGGCGCGGTAATCACGTCCGGCAAAGCGGCATTTTCCGGCGGAGCCGATTTGAAAATGCTGGAAGGCCTGCTGACAACATTCCACACCGAGCGTGCCAGCAACCCCGAAGCCGCCATGCAGGCTTTGTTTGATGGCAGTCGGCAATTCTCGCAGCTATTGCGCCGCCTTGAAACTTGCGGCAAACCGATTGTCGCGGCCCTCAACGGTACAGCCCTTGGTGGTGCGTTCGAATTGGCGCTTGCTTGCCACGCACGGTTTGCGTCGGCTAACGACAAGACCCAATTGGGTCTGCCCGAAGTCAAGGTTGGCCTGTTTCCGGGTGCCGGTGGCACCCAGCGTTTGCCGCGCATGATCCCGGCAGCAGACGCCCTTCAGCTTCTCCTGCGCGGGTCTTCGCTGCGCGTTGACCGGGCAAAAAGCATGGGCATTCTCAATGATGTGGTCCCAGCGGATGAGCTGATTGAAGCTGCTAAAAACTGGATCCGCGAAGGCGGCAAGGGCGTGCAGCCTTGGGATGAACCAAGATTCCGTCTGCCCGCCGGACCGGTTTATTCCAAGACCGGCATGGAAACTTTCCCGCCGGCAAATGCGATTTACCGCCGCGAAACCTACGACAATTACCCCGGTGCCCGCGCCATCATGAGTTGCGTTTATGAAGGCCTGTTGGTGCCGTTTGATACCGGGCTCACAATCGAATCCCGTTATTTCGCCAACGTCATGCAGACCAAGGAAGCGGCCCATATGATCCGCTCGCTGTTTGTCTCCATGCAGGAATTGAACAAGGGCGCGCGGCGGCCCGAAGGCATTGAAAAGTCTTCGATCAAAAAAGTCGGTGTGCTTGGTGCCGGTTTCATGGGTGCAGGCATTGCGTATGAAACCGCCAAAGCTGGCATGCAGGTTGTGTTGCTCGACCGCGATCTGGAATCAGCGGAAAAGGGCAAAGGCTATTCCGACAAAATATTATCAAAAGCCCTGTCGCGTGGCCGTACTACGGAAGAAAAAAAGCAAACCTTGCTCGACCTCATTCAGCCATCTGCTGATTATAACGACCTCAAAGGTTGCGACCTGATCATCGAAGCGGTGTTTGAAGATCGCGAGGTGAAGAAAGCCGCCACCGAAGCCGCCGAGGCGGTTGTGGGYAARGATTGTATCTTTGCRTCCAACACMTCMACYYTGCCGATCACATCGCTSGCRGAAAATTCTAAACGTCCGGCAAACTTTATCGGCATYCATTTCTTCTCACCSGTCGAAAARATGATGCTGGTCGAAGTGATCATGGCGAAAAAGACCAAGGATCGTGCCCTTGCCGTGGCGCTCGATTATATCCGCGCCATCCGCAAAACCCCGATCGTGGTCAACGATTCCCGTGGCTTCTATACCTCCCGCGTGGTCGGCACYTATATCCGYGAAGGGCATTTGATGCTGASCGAAGGKGTYTCTCCSGCRATGATCGAAAATCTTGGCCGCATGGCCGGGATGCCGGTCGGGCCATTATCCCTGAATGACGAGGTTGCCGTTGATCTCGCCTGGAAAATTCTCCAGGCCACCAAAAAGGATCAGGGCGACGAGGCGATTGATCCGGGTCAGGAAAAATTGCTCGAAGCGATGGTCGTCCAGCACGGCCGGTTGGGCCGCAAGAACGGCAAGGGTTTTTACGATTAYCCYGAAAAYGGGCCRAARCGSCTGTGGCCSGGCCTTGCCGATATCGCRCCWGTGACGGTTGATGCYGATASWGTCGAYACGSAAGAATTGCAGCAACGTATGCTGGTGATCCAGGCGCTGGAGACCGCTCGCTGCTTCCAGGAAAAAGTGCTGACAGATGTGCGTGAAGCCGATGTCGGCTCGATTCTGGGCTTTGGCTTTGCACCGTTCTCCGGCGGTACGCTTTCCTATATTGATGGCATGGGCACCGCCAATTTCGTTGCCCTGTGCCGCAAACTGGCCCGCGCCCACGGACCAAGATTCCGCCCCAACAGCTTGCTCAACCAGATGGCGAAAAACAACGAGACCTTCTACGGGCGGTTTGGTGCAGGGGCCACAGACAAAAAGGCAGCTTGATTGAGCAACTGATGTTTCCGATCAAATCCAACCCTCTCCCCGCCGGGGAGAGGGTTGGGGGGTGTTGCCTTGCAGGAATTTTTCCTTCTCCCCATGGAAAAAAGACGGAATGAGGGCGCACTTTGAGAATTGAATAAGATGTCACGCAATTTCAGAATTAACGCAGATCACAATTATATCTCTGATGATCACTGGATGACTCGTCTCGTAATCTTCTAAGTTCGTTCAGTCGGCGGGTATTCTCGGACTTTTGGTTTTCCAGTTCCCGTATTGCTCGCTCCAAATTGGTAACGATTACCTCCAAATTGTCGACTTCAAGACTTGCCGAAATGCCGGTCACCGCCGAAACGGTTCCCATTGCCAACGCGGCAGCCGGGCTTCCCGGGGTTAATCTTGACAGGTTGGCAGCGTTTGCTATCCCGCGAAAGATATCCAGCTTTCGCTTTTTCTCACCTAGTTCCGCCTTTGCGTCATCCAATTCCCGCTCCAGAATTTGGGTTCTCGCATTTCTCTCCTCTAGCTCCGGAAGGAAATCACGAAGATTTCTGTTTATTCTTTCGCACAATAATTGACGCCGTGCCTCATCCATAGATTTCAGTTGAATATTCACTAATGCCTCCTTTTTTAGTGAAAAATCATTGTCTCACAGCTGGAATCGGCGGGGATAAATTATTTCAATTCCGGAACATCTTGATTTCAATAGAAGTTTTCCTCTATCCTGATTTC
>JAESRU010000211.1 GCA_016764455.1 Hyphomicrobiales bacterium
TGCGCCTTTCAGCGCATCCATTTCCCCAATTGACCAAGGCCAACTATGGAAAATGGCGCGAGTGACGGGACTCGAACCCGCGACCTCCGGCGTGACAGGCCGGCACTCTAACCAACTGAGCTACACCCGCGTATGCAAGGGAAATTACCCTTGTAAGGTCGGTCACCGCAATACGGCGGAGGCAGGTTAGTGTCAAGCATAAGTTGTGTATTTAACCGGGCAAATGGCGCATTTTTATTTTTCAGGTCGTTTCGCGAATTTGTAAGGGTTTTCTTGTTCTAACTGGTGGGTTGGGGCTTATTGCCATCTTGCGTCAAAGCGGCGTGTCGGCTAGGGCAAGAGCGCGCGACATTGGGAGCCACAAATGGATCAATTGCTTCAATCCTATCTACCCGTACTCATTTTTATGGGCGTGGCCCTGATGATTGGCCTTGCTTTGCTGATAGCTCCGTTTTTCGTTGCCTATAGTGCTCCCAACGATGAGAAATTATCAGCTTACGAATGTGGCTTTAATGCGTTTGATGATGCCCGTATGAAATTTGATGTACGGTTTTATCTCGTCGCTATCCTGTTTATCATTTTTGACCTTGAGGTCGCTTTCCTGTTTCCCTGGGCCGTGAGCTTTGGAGAACTGGGTTGGTTCGGATTTTGGTCTATGATGGCTTTTTTAGGTGTGCTGACAATCGGTTTTATTTACGAATGGAAAAAAGGCGCGCTGGAGTGGGATTAAAACCTCAGTTGCTTTTTAAGTTGAACGGATTACGGATCTGACCATGGCCAATTCCACCTCTACTTTGATTGCCCCGCAACCGCGCGGTGTGATTGATCCAAATACAGGCAAGCCAATTGGGGCTGATGATGCTTATTATGGCGAAATAAATGACGAATTGGCGGACAAAGGCTTTCTGGTCACATCCACAGACGAACTGATTCAGTGGGCGCGTACGGGGTCGTTAATGTGGATGACTTTTGGCTTGGCCTGTTGCGCTGTGGAAATGATGCAGATGGCTATGCCGCGCTATGATGCCGAACGCTTTGGATTCGCTCCCCGTGCCTCGCCGCGTCAGTCTGACGTGATGATTGTGGCCGGAACGCTGACCAATAAGATGGCACCGGCTTTGCGCAAAGTGTATGATCAGATGCCCGAGCCGCGTTATGTAATCTCCATGGGTTCTTGTGCCAATGGCGGCGGCTATTACCACTATTCTTATTCCGTTGTGCGTGGTTGTGACCGCATCGTGCCGGTGGATATTTATGTGCCTGGCTGCCCGCCCACGGCTGAAGCTTTGCTTTATGGTGTGTTGCTGCTGCAAAAGAAAATTCGCCGCACCGGCACGATCGAGCGATAGGGGTTATGATGGATCAGCAATCTGTGCTCGATATGCAAGAATATGTTCGTGACAGGCTTGGGAATAAGCTCGATTCGGCTGAAATTGCCAATGGTGAATTAACGCTGACAACGACCTCAGGATCAATTGTCGCTATATTGCGGTTTCTGCGCGATGATGCGCAGACCCAGTTCATATCCTTCATTGACATTTGTGGTGTGGATTTTCCTGAGCGCAAAGCCCGTTTTGAAGTTGTCTATCATCTGCTGAGCCCGCGCCAGAACGCGCGTATCCGTATTAAGCTGTCAGTGGATGCTGATACGACTGTCCCAAGCGTGGTGGAGATCTATCCCGGCGCGGATTGGTTCGAGCGCGAAGCCTATGATATGTACGGCATCCTGTTTTCAAACCACCCCGATTTGCGCCGCATCCTCACCGATTACGGTTTTGACGGCTTTCCATTGCGGAAAGATTTCCCGGTCACCGGCTTTGTTGAAGTGCGCTACGATGACGGCGAAAAACGGGTGGTTTATGAGCCCGTGCGCCTGAACCAGGAAATGCGCAGCTTTGATTTTGCCAGCCCCTGGGAAGGCACTGAATATATCCTTCCTGGCGACGAGAAGGCGAGCGAATGAAAGACACGCTGAAAATCGGCGAGACTTTTTCCTTCGCTTACCCGATTACCAGGGAGCGGACGGTTCCAGCTTTCTATCCAGACGCGCCGGAATTCCAGCAAATGCCAGAAGTGTTTGCGACCGGATATCTGGTCGGGTTGATGGAATGGACCTGCGTGAAGCTTCTGGCCCCGCATCTGGATGAAGGCGAGGGCAGTCTCGGAATTCATGTGAATTTTTCACATCTGGCGGCAACCCCGCCGGGCTTGACGGTGAATGTCGAAGCCGAATGCGCCAGCATCGATGGCAACCGTGTCGGGTTCAAACTGAAAGCTTACGATGATCAGGATTTGATCAGCGAAGGCAAGCACGAACGATTCGTCGTTATGTGGGATCGGTTCAACGCAAAAGTAGCAGAAAAGGCCGCCGCTAGCGGTGCCGCCAGCGGCGCTGCCATGCAGGCCAATACAAATGCAGGGATGATTAGTTAAAGTGGCTGAAACGGACATTCGCAATTTCTCGATCAATTTCGGGCCCCAGCATCCCGCCGCCCATGGGGTGCTGCGTCTGTTGCTTGAACTCGATGGCGAAGTGGTCGAGCGTGTCGATCCCCATATCGGATTGCTGCACCGGGGCACCGAAAAGCTGATCGAACAGAAAACCTATTTGCAGGCCATACCTTATTTCGACCGGCTCGATTATGTCGCGCCCATGAACCAGGAACATGCCTACGCACTGGCCATTGAAAAGCTGCTTGATATTACGGTGCCCATGCGTGGTCAGTTGATCCGCGTGCTTTATTCCGAAATCGGTCGCATCCTGTCGCATCTGTTGAATGTCACCACCCAAGCCATGGATGTAGGCGCATTGACGCCGCCGCTCTGGGGCTTTGAAGAGCGCGAAAAGCTGATGGTGTTTTATGAGCGCGCATCGGGTTCGCGGATGCATTCGGCCTATGTGCGCCCCGGCGGTGTCCACCAAGACCTGCCGCAAGACCTGCTCGATGATATTGGTGAATTCTGCGAACCGTTCCTGAAAGTTTGTGACGACCTTGAAGGTCTGCTGACCGACAATAGAATTTTCAAGCAGCGCAATGTGGATATTGCCATCCTTGATCTGGACGATGCCTGGGCCTGGGGTTTTTCCGGCGTCATGGTGCGTGGTTCAGGCGCTGCATGGGATCTGCGCCGCAGCCAGCCGTATGAATGTTACAGCGATTTGGAATTCGATATTCCGATCGGCAAGAATGGCGATTGTTATGATCGTTRCCTGATCCGCATGGAAGAAATGCGCCAATCGGTGCGGATCATGCGCCAATGTCTGGAAAAACTGAACGGCCCTGAAGGCAAGACCCCAATTTCCAATACCGACGGCAAGATCGTTCCGCCCAAACGCAGCGAAATGAAACAGTCGATGGAAGCGTTGATCCATCACTTCAAACTGTATACCGAAGGCTATTCCGTGCCTGCTGGCCAGGTGTATGCCGCTGTCGAAGCGCCCAAGGGCGAATTTGGCGTTTATCTGATTTCCGACGGTAGCAACAAACCATACCGCTGCCGCATCCGCGCGCCGGGATTTGCACATCTCCAGGCGATGGATTTCCTCTGCAGGGGMCACATGCTGGCGGACGTATCCGCTATCCTTGGCTCTCTCGATATTGTATTTGGTGAGGTGGACCGATGAGTGTTCGGCGTCTTGATCCTGTTCAACCAGAGAGTTTCGCGTTTTCGCGCGCGAACCTGACCTGGGCGAAGAGGCAACAAAAGAAATATCCCAAAGGCAAGCAAGCCAGCGCGATCATTCCGCTGCTGTGGCGGGCGCAGGAACAGCATGACGGCTGGCTGCCGGAACCAGCCATTCGCCACGTCGCCGATATGCTCGGGATGCCGTATATCCGGGCGCTCGAAGTCGCGACCTTTTATACCATGTTCAATCTGTCGCCGGTGGGTGAGCATTTCGTCCAGCTATGTGGCACAACGCCTTGCATGTTGTGCGGGTCGGGCGATCTGATCGATGTCTGCAAAAAGGTCATCGGGCCTGAAAACACGATCACCGCCGATGGCAAATTGTCTTGGATGGAGGTTGAATGCCTGGGGGCTTGTGTCAACGCGCCCATGGCGCAGATCAACAAAGACTATTACGAAGACCTGACGGCAGAGAATTTCGAACAAATCCTCGCCGATCTTCGCGCCGGTAAAAAGGTAAATCCGGGCCCGCAAAATGGCCGCCATGCGTCGGAGCCCATGGGCGGCGTCACCACCCTGACCGATCCTGCACTCTATAATGGCAAGGCACGTAGCAAGGGGGCTACTTCGCGGACACGCAAGGCACCGACTGCCAAGGCCAAAACCTCCAAAACYACGACCGCGGCRCCGAAAATGATGAAAGCGCCACGCAAAGGMGGTGCTGATAATTTGAAAATGATCGCCGGTGTCGGACCAAAAATCGAAGGCATTCTGAACGGCCTCGGTGTGTTCCATTTTGACCAGATATCCAAATGGAAACGCGCCGAAGTGWCCTGGGTCGATGAACAATTAAAATTCAAGGGGCGGATTGATCGCGAAGACTGGATCAAGCRAGCCAAGGCGCTCGCCAAGGGTGGGGAAGCTGAATATATCAAAGTCTTCGGCAAGAAACCCCGATGAGCAGGTTGGCTAAAATAATATGCTGAACCGGATCAAAAACATGAGCCTTTGCGGCCGCATGAGYGCGATCACAATTGTACTTGCCTTATGTGCAGCCCTTGGTGTTGCTGCATGGACCGGGGATGATGCGGGACTGAAACTAGCGGCAGCGGTCGCCCTTGTAGGTGGGATGGGGTTGTTGGCGGAATTTTTTGGGCCAAAGAATACCCATTCGGAAATAGCGGATACGGAGCGGAAACATGCTGGCTGATAGAGACCGCATTTTCACAAATCTTTACGGGTTGCAGGATGTTGGCCTGAAGGCCGCCATGATGCGTGGTACCTGGGATGGCACCAAAAAATTTATCGACAAGGGCCATGACTGGATCATTGATCAGGTCAAGGAATCTGGTTTGCGCGGGCGCGGTGGGGCAGGGTTCCCGACCGGTCTCAAATGGTCCTTCATGCCAAAAGAATCCGATGGTCGGCCAAACTATCTGGTGGTCAATGCGGATGAATCTGAACCCGGCACCTGCAAAGACCGGGATATCATGCGTCACGACCCGCATATCCTGATCGAAGGCTGCCTGATCGCTGCTTTCGCCATGCGGGCGCATGCCTGTTACATCTATATCCGTGGCGAATTCATCCGTGAGCGCGAAGCCCTGCAACGCGCCATTGATGAAGCCTATGACGCCAAGCTGATCGGCAAGAACAACAAACATGGCTGGGATTTCGAGCTTTATCTCTGCCACGGTGCCGGCGCTTACATTTGCGGCGAAGAAACCGCGTTGCTGGAATCCCTTGAAGGCAAGAAGGGGATGCCGCGTCTCAAACCGCCATTTCCAGCTAACGTTGGCCTCTATGGTGCGCCAACCACGGTCAACAACGTGGAATCGATTGCGGTCACGCCAACAATTTTGCGCCGTGGCCCGAGCTGGTTTTCCAGTCTTGGCCGCCCCAATAATGTAGGCACAAAACTGTTCTGCATTTCAGGCCACGTCAACAATCGCTGTAATGTTGAAGAAGAAATGGGCATCACGTTGCGCGAATTGCTCGAAAAACACGCMGGCGGCGTRCGCGGCGGCTGGGACAATATGCTGGCGGTTATCCCTGGAGGGTCTTCAGTCCGCTGTTTGCCGGGKGATGCCTGCAACGATCTGCACATGGATTTTGATTCYCTGTCRGCAYTGAAATCCGGYCTTGGCACMGCKGCMGTCATCGTYATGGATAAATCCACCGATATTGTCCGGGCCATTGCCCGGCTGGCGCGCTTCTACAAGCATGAAAGTTGCGGTCAATGTACCCCGTGCCGTGAAGGCACCGGCTGGATGTGGCGGGTGCTGACCCGTATGGCCGAAGGGCGTGCAGAAAAACGTGAAATTGACATGCTTCTGGAAGTCAGCAAACAGGTCGAAGRTCACACGATCTGTGCCTTGGGCGACGCCGCTGCCTGGCCGGTTCAGGGGCTAATCACCCATTTTCGTCACGAAATCGAAGCCCGTATCGATGCTTATGCCGCCAACCCGGACCACGATGGTGCGGTAACTTTGCAGGCGGCAGAGTAGCGCAATGCGGATTTGTTGGCGGCGGAGCAGAGAATCAGGCAATGCCTTGGGCGGGGAAATTCTGTCGCGGGCGAAAARTTGGAATGTGGAYCGGAGCATATATGCACCGGACTTCAAAAGGGGTGAGGGCTAGATGCCGACACTGAAAATCAACGGCTCGGAAATCGATGTCCCGGACGGCATCACGCTGCTACAGGCATGCGAGATGGCAGGTGCCGAGGTGCCGCGTTTTTGCTATCACGAACGCCTCTCSATTGCTGGCAATTGCCGTATGTGCCTGGTCGAATGGGTTGGCGCGCCAAAACCGCAAGCGTCTTGTGCGCTGTCGGTCAATGATCTGCGCCCGAACCGCGATGGCTCTCCTGCTGAAATCCGTACCGATTCTGAAGTCGTCAAAAAAGCCCGCGAAGGGGTTATGGAATTTCTGTTGATCAATCACCCGCTTGATTGCCCRATTTGYGATCAGGGCGGGGAATGCGATTTGCAGGATCAGGCCATGTCGTATGGMGTCGATACGTCGCGGTATGCGGAAAACAAACGCGCGGTCGAAGAGAAAGATATCGGCGCTCTGGTGAAAACCACCATGACCCGCTGCATCCATTGTACCCGCTGTATCCGGTTTGTRACCGAAATTGCAGGCGTTCCCGAAYTGGGCGCAACCGGGCGCGGCGAAGATATGGAAATCACCACCTATCTTGAAAAAGCCATGTCGTCGGAATTGCAGGGCAATGTGATTGACCTTTGCCCCGTTGGCGCTTTGACGTCCAAACCATACGCTTTCAGCGCCCGCCCGTGGGAGTTGCACAAGACCGAAACCATCGATGTTATGGACGCGGTTGGCAGCAATATCCGGATCGATACCAGGGGCCGGGAAGTGATGCGGGTCATGCCGCGCCTCCACGAAGACATCAACGAGGAATGGATTTCCGACAAAAGCCGATTCATCTGGGATGGCCTGCGCAGCCAACGCCTTGATCAGCCGTATATTCGCAAAGGCGGCAAACTGGAGCCGGCCTCGTGGCAGGATGCATTTGCGGCGATCGCGAAAGCGGTATCTGGAACCAAACCAGAGAAAATGGCGGCAATCGCTGGAGATCTGGCCGCAGCCGAAGATATGTTCGCGCTCAAAGGCCTGATGGATAATCTGGGTGTCGCAAATATCGATTGCCGACAAGATGGCGCCAAGCTTGACCCGACGCTTGGTCGTGGCAGTTATATTTTCAATTCAACAATTGCTGGAATTGAAGACGCAGATTGCCTGTTGCTGGTTGGCTGCAACCCGCGCCATGAGGCTGCTGTGCTCAATGCACGGATCAGAAAACGCTGGTTGCAGGGTGGTTTCCCGGTCGGCGTGATTGGCGGTCTGAGCGATGGCGCCAACACCGATTTAACCTATGATTTCGAATATTTAGGTGCTGGACCGGATTCATTGTCTGAGGTTCGCTCAGGCAAGCATTCCTTCTTCAAAAAGCTCAAATCCGCAAAAAACCCGATGATCGTTATTGGTCAGGGTGCGTTGGCGCGAAGAGACGGCGCGACGGTGCTGAGCGCGGTTGCTACATTGGCCGTTGCCTGCGGCGCGGTTGGCCCTGACTGGAATGGGTTCAATATCCTGCACACTGCTGCCGGGCGCGTTGCCGGCCTCGATTTGGGCCTTGTACCGGGCGAGAATGGCTGCGACGTGGAAGCAATCATTGAAGGTGCGATGGCTGGCGAAATCGATTTCGTTTATCTGCTGGGCGCTGATGAAATTCCGGGCGACCGGTTCGGCAAGGCGTTTGTGGTCTATCAAGGCACCCATGGCGATCAGGGCGCGCATCGTGCCGATGTGATTTTGCCGGGCGCTGCCTATACCGAAAAAAGCGGTACATATATGAATACCGAAGGCCGCGCCCAGATGGCTAACCGGGGCGCGTTCCCGCCGGGCGATGCCCGCGAGGATTGGGCCATTTTGCGGGCGCTCTCAGATGTTCTGGGTGCCACATTACCCTATGACAGCCTCAGCCAACTTCGCTCCGCGATGTTTGAAGCTGTGCCGCATTTTGCAAGGATCGACCAGATCGAACCAGGACAACCGGAAGATATCGGCCGCATTGCCAAAATCGGTGGCAGGCTTGGTAAAAGCCCGTTTGAAAGTACGGTCAAGGATTTCTACATGACCAACCCGATTTGTCGGGCCAGCCAGATCATGGCGGGTCAAAGTGCGGCAAAGGCTGCTGAACGCGGGGAGGTGACCGGAACCGATGGCTGAATTCTTCGCGACATACGTCTGGCCGGGCCTGATCATTGCGGGGCAAAGCTTGCTTCTCATGGTTGTGCTGCTGGTAGTGATTGCGTTCCTGCTTTATGCGGATCGCAAGATCTGGGCAGCAGTACAAATGCGCCGGGGGCCCAACGTGGTCGGCCCCTTTGGTATGCTGCAATCATTTGCTGATTTGCTGAAATTTGTCTTCAAGGAACCAATCATTCCATCGAGCGCCAACAAGGGCGTTTTCCTGCTGGCTCCAATTGTAACCACCGTGTTGGCGCTTTCCGCCTGGGCTGTGATGCCGGTTGGTGAATGGATCGATGGCGCGACGCTGGTTGTCGCTGACATCAATGTTGGCATTCTCTATGTATTCGCGATCTCGTCGCTTGGCGTCTACGGCGTCATCATGGGCGGGTGGGCGTCCAATTCGAAATACGCTTTTCTCGGTGCGCTGCGCTCTGCAGCGCAAATGATTTCCTACGAAGTTTCAATCGGCTTTGTCATCATCACCGTGCTGCTTTGTGTCGGGTCCCTGAATATGACCGACATTGTCGCGGCACAGGAAAGTGGCCTTGCCGACTGGCTTGGAATTCCCTGGGCAAGCTTCCTGAACTGGTTCTGGTTGCC
>JAESRU010000071.1 GCA_016764455.1 Hyphomicrobiales bacterium
AAAGCGCTCATGGCTAAGTAGGGATTGAGGTCAGCGCCCCCGACCCGGCATTCGATCCGCACGGCCTTGCTGTCGGCACCACAAACCCGGTATCCGGCGGTGCGGTTATCCATTGACCAGATCGCCTTGGTCGGGGCGAAAGTGCCCGCGACAAAGCGCTTGTAGGAATTGATATTGGGAGCCAGAAACAGGGTGATTTCGCCAGCATGTTTGAGCARRCCGGCAACATARTGGCGCATCRTGTCGGACATKCCGTATTTGGCGCCTTTRTCGAAAAACAATGGCTYGCCATCCAGCGACCAGAGCGATTGGTGGATATGGCTTGAATTGCCTGCAGCGTCTGTATTCCATTTCGCCATGAAGCTGATGGCGCGGCCCTTGGCCCAGGCGATTTCCTTGCAGCCATTTTTGATGATCGAATGGCGRTCRGCCATYGTTAGCGCRTCGGTRTAGCGAACATTGATTTCCGCCTGCCCGGCATCRGCTTCRCCTTTTGAATTYTCMACCGGAATATCRGCACCCTGCAATCCKGTRCGGATCGCGCGCATSACRCCCTCTTCCTTRSTRGTCTGAAAAATATGGTAATCTTCATTGTAGGCGCTGATCGGCGACAGGTAACGATGGCCTTGTTCCTGGGCTTCCTCATAGCTTTCCTTGAAGAGAAAAAATTCCAGCTCGGACGCCATCATGGCTTTCATGCCAAGGGCCTCAAGGCGGGCAATTTGCCTTTTCAGGATCGCCCGGGGGGAATGTGGAATATCATCTCCGGAATGATGATCGACCACATCGCAGATCACCAAAGCRGTGCCTTCCAGCCAGGGGATGCAGCGCAGCGTTTCAAGATCGGGCCGCATGGCATAATCGCCATAACCGGCTTCCCAGCTGGTGGCTTTATAGCCATCAACCGTATTCATTTCCATGTCGGTCGCCAGCAGATAATTGCAGCTATGGGTTTCTTCAAATGCGCTATCGAGGAAAAATTCGATCTGGAAACGCTTGCCCATCAAGCGGCCTTGCATATCAACCATGACCGCCAGAACGGTATCAATTTCACCTGCTTTAGCTGCCTCTTTGAGGTCGTCAAGCGTCAGTTTTCCAGCCATGACAGCCATCCCTAATTTTGAGAAGTTGGAGCAAAATGCAAACAATATCCCCTCCCCCGGATCACCGGGAACCGGATATCGGGAGAGGGTCTTTATTGTAAAGTCGTGTTAGCGCAGGCTTCCTAGAACCGGTAAGGCCTGCCAGCTTTCACCATCAGATCATTGTAGTCCTTGAAGATCTGCACAACCTTGGCTTTGACCTCGGATTCAGCAGCGATCTCGTCCCAGAATACGTGCGCAGCTGCTTCAACGGTTGCCCATTCTTCATCAGGGATCGTGGTCAATTGCATGTCCGTGCCGTTCACCCGGAGATCAGCTTCACCGCCCCAATACCACCATTGGCGATAATAATGAGAGCTATCCATGGTCAGCTTGAGCAGTTCCTGGAGATGTTCCGGAAGCTCCTGATAGCGATCCATGTTGGCAAAGAATGATCCAGCCCAGGCACCTGAGATATTGTTGGTCAGGAAATAGTCCGTCACTTTGGACCAACCAACGGTATAATCCTCGGTGATGCCGGACCAGGCGATGCCGTCAAGTTCGCCAGTCTGAACAGCTACTTCGATATCTTCCCAAGGCAGAGTTACCGGCACGACACCAAATTGCGCCAGGAAGCGCCCGGCGGTCGGGAAGGTAAAGATGCGCTTGCCCTTTAGATCATCGAGGCTGCGGATCGGCTCTTTGGTGTTGAAGTGACACGGGTCCCAGGCACCAGCAGACAGATGCTTGACGCCAACCTTGGAATATTCTGCGTCCCAGATTTCATTCAAACCGAACTGGTTGAACAGCACCGGCACGTCAAGGGAATAGCGACTGGCGAACGGGAAATAACCACCAAACACGGTGACTTCGGTAGGCGAAGCCATTGAGTCATCATCTGACTGAACCGCATCGATTGTGCCGCGCTGCATGGCACGGAACAATTCGCCGGTCGGGACCAGCTGATCGGCGTAGAATARCTCGATCTGCATATCTTCGCCGGCRACYTTRTTRAARGAATCGATGGCCGGTTTGATRACATGCTCAGCCAAWGCCGGGCCWGCATATGTTTGCATRCGCCAGCGGATKGTGGTCTGCGCATGGACAGCAGGTGCMGCMAGCGAMGCAACACCGACTGCGCCCAYGATCCCTGTCTTTTTCAAGAAATCACGTCTATTGGTCATTTGTACTCTCCTTGTTTTACTTCGTTCGGGCCTGGCCCAGTTAAAGGGCGCTGATTAAGCGCTCTTGCGTCCCACTTGCCGCCGGGGTTTTTGATTTTATCGTGCATAGACATATTCCGGCAGCCAGAGTGCGATTTGAGGAAACAACATGACCAACGCCAAGGCGAAGATCATCACGCCCACAAAGGGCACGATTGAGCGGTAAATGTCGCGCAGGCTTATTTCAGGTGGTGCCATTGCGCGCATCAAAAACAAATTATAGCCAAACGGTGGCGTCATATAAGCGATCTGGGTGGTGATCGTATAAAGCACTCCGTACCAGATCAGATCGAAACCGAGTGCGCCCACAAGCGGCACATAAAGCGGGGCGACGATGACCAGCATCGCGGTATCATCGAGAAACGTGCCCATGATCAAAAACGATAATTGCATCAGGATCAAGATCGTCCAGGGGCTCAAGCCCCATTGGCCGATGAACAATCCTTCGATTGCTTTTACCGCACCAAGGCCGTCAAACACTGCGCCAAACCCGAGCGCTGCCAGAATGATCCACATGAACATGCAGGAAATGCCTAGGGTTTTCCGGACAGAATTTTCAAACACAATTTTGTTCATGCGGCCCTTGAATATAGCCGCCAGCATCGCGGCGCTTGCACCAATGGCAGAGCTTTCAACAAGGCTGGTCCAGCCGTTCACAAACGGCACCATCATGGAAACAAATATGCCGATGGGCAAAAGACCGGCGCGTAGCAATTTGAGCTTTTCGGCCATCGGAACATTGCGTTCTTCCGGCGGCAAAACCGGCCCGAGTTCGGGCTGGAGACGACAGCGGACCGCCACATAAATAATGAACATGGCTGCCATCATCAGGCCAGGGAACACCCCTGCCAACCACAATTGGCCAACCGGCTGGCGGGCGATCATGGCGTATAACACAAGCACCACGGATGGTGGCACTAGGATTCCAAGCGACGACCCCGCCTGGATGACCCCCGTCACCATTATCTTGTCATAACCTCGCCGCAACAATTCCGGCAGGGCAATGGTCGCCCCAATTGCCATGCCGGCAACTGAGAGGCCATTCATGGCCGAGACCAGCACCATCAACAGGATTGTGCCAATCGCCAAACCGCCATGGATTGGCCCCATCCAGACATGGAACATCTTGTAGAGATCATCGGCTATCTTAGATTCAGACAGCACGTAGCCCATCAAAATGAACAGCGGCAATGTGAGCAGCGGGTACCAATTCATCAATTTGATAGCTGCGGAAAAGCCGATATCAGCCCCGCCTGTACCCCAAAGCAAAATGGC
Source organism: Hyphomicrobiales bacterium (assembly GCA_016764455.1). GTDB lineage: Bacteria > Pseudomonadota > Alphaproteobacteria > Rhizobiales > NORP267 > NORP267. The sequence continues at coordinate 3,581 of JAESRU010000071.1, forward strand.
TGAAATCACGCCAACCGCGCCGATAGCACCAAACACCCGCTGGCCGGTGAATAACAAGATCATCATCATGGAAAACATGAAGAGGGCGATCATTTCATGGGACACTACAATTTAACCCCGCGCACGGTTGCAATATCCTTGAAAAGTTCCGCCACAGCCTGAAGGATCATCATGAAAATACCAACACACATGGTGATTTTTATCGGTGCCATATAGGGCCGCCATGCAGTAGCGCTGCGTTCGCCATAGCGAAGCGCATATTCTGTGCTCTGGTATCCGCCATAGAGCAGCACACACAGATAAAATAGCAGGAAGAAAATCGTAAAGGCGTCGACCAGTGCCTTTTTGGTTATCGACCAGTCGCCGTAAAACAAGTCCATGCGAACATTGGACCCCATTTGCAGGGAATACGGCCCGCCCAGCATATAATAGGCGACCATGGCAAACTGGGCCGTTTCCAGCGTCCACAAGCTTGGCAGAAAGAAAGTTTTGGACACCGAAGACCAGAGCAAAATGCCCATGATAACGAAGATCAGATACATCGCAAAACGTCCGAGAACATAATTCATCTTCTCGATAATACGGATATAACCCTTTGCAAACTTCAGCATGGCTAGTGATGGCCCCCTGTCATTTCGCGGATGAGGGGAAAGTTTTCTTGCGCACCGGAAACAGTATCAAGCGCGGCATTGATCCTTGGTACCAGCCAATCTGCCATCCGGGTTTGTGCCGTTTGGTCGCCAACAAGGTCATTGCGAATTTCGAGCATGACGTTGGGCAGACCACGCGATAATGCGTGTTCGCGCAATGTGTGGGTCACACCATCCTCAGGACCATAAGGCTGATTGCGGCGCACCCGGTACGCAGATTCTCCAGAACATTCCTGCAATAACGCATCTGCCATCCGGGTATCTTCATCGTGGAGAATACCCACATCCACATCGCGCGGCTTGTTGTTGAAAACCGATGTGAAGGAATGCACGGTCACGATATTGGTCGGGATACCTGCATCCATACGTGATTGCAGCAATCGATCGAGGGCATTGCTGAAAGGCGCGTAAACGCCATCAATACGGGCTTGGCGATCAATGTCTGACAATTCAGCATTGCCGGGTATATCCCAAACTTCGCTGCGGGCCGGAATGGCGCTCACGGCGTCCCCCGGTCGGTTGCAATCGTAAACCAGACGGGAAATTTTCTGCGCCACCAGAGGTGCGTTCAAACGGCGGGACAGAATTTTTGAGAGCGCCAATGCGCCGGGATCCCAAGCGATGTGGCTTTGCAAAGCGGCCCGATCAAGCCCAAGATTTTGGTATTTTTCTGGAATAAAATTTGAAGCATGTTCGCAGACAAGTACCACAAAGCCAGATGCATCCGGGTTGATCAGATCAACGACGGAATGATTTTTTGCACCTTCAGAAACTTCAGCCATACGCTGCTGCCCTGCCCACCCAAAACACCTGATAAAACTTCAAGCTGCGAAAAAGGTTAGCATTCTGAAATTATCTCTTCAAGATAGAAAAACTATGTATAATATTTTTCAATAAGCATTACACGCATCATGCCCAGCCCAGACCGGGCATCGTTGTGGGACAGGGATAATGAGCAACAAACGATCCAGAACGCTTGCTGAACGGATACGGGAAAATTTTGACGAATTGACCCGGGCCGAGCATCAGCTGGCAGATATCATTTTGGAAAATTACCCGGTATCGGCGATGGGCAGCATCACAATTCTGGCCAACGCCTCGCGCGTTTCAACCCCGACGGTCGCCCGGATGGCGCGCAAACTGGGGTTTTCCGGCTTCCCGGCCATGCAGATCGCGTTGCGGGAAGAACTTGAAGCCACCATCTCAAACCCAATAGCAAAGCACGAACGCTTTGCCGAAGGGGCACCAGACACCCATATCCTGAACCGGTTTGCCGACGCCGCTCTGGAGAATATGCGGCAATCCCTGAAGCGGATCGACCCGGATGCTTTTGACAAGGTAGCGGCGCTTTTATCAAATTCCGAAAGCGATGTTTATGTGGCAGGCGGGCGGATCACCCACACAATCGCACAATATTTTTTCACCCATATGCAGGTTATCCGCAAAGGCATGAACCTGATCGATGCTGGTTCCAGCACCTGGCCGCATTTCGTTTTGAACATGAATGAAGGTGATGTTCTGGTGGCTTTTGATATCCGCCGCTACGAGCGCGACCTGTTGCGGTTAGCCGAAATGGCAACGGCGCGCGGTGCAACGCTTGTGCTTTTTACCGACCAATGGGGGTCTCCGGCGGCGCGTCATGCACGCCACGTTTTCAACTTGCGGATCGAAGTACCGTCGGCATGGGATTCTTCTGTGGTCACATTGTTTTTGGTGGAAGCCCTGCTTGCGGCTGTTCAAACAAACACCTGGGGCGAAACCCGCGACCGCGTAGAAGCCCTTGAAGAGCTATTTGATAAAACCAAATTGTTCCGAAAATTCAGCTAGTCCCCTTGCCCCGATTCCGGTTAGGGTCTGCACCATAAATCTCCCTTGCCCTTCATCTGGAAAATCCTGCGCTTGTTCGACTTATTTGAAATTTCCCTTGTGGTCTTCACACTATTTCTGGGTGCNRTSTTAAAKKSTGCSSCTGKCAKRKSMMKGYSSMYRSWGRYMAYMSCMRYMMKSKSTWTCRTGSYGKRRRKSCCKCRCGCTNMWCSYSKWSMWCACAATCCCRATCATCGCCGCSAATTTATGGCAATCGGTTCAGGGATGGAAATTTCGCTCGCAAGTGCCCTTCCTGTTCCGGTTTGTCCTGATCGGCACCGGCGGCGTGGTGCTTGGCACCTGGTTGTTGTCCGCTGTTCCAAGCCACTGGCTGGAACTATCGCTTGGCCTGATCGTGGTATTTTACCTGGCAACGCGGTTGATCGTGCCGAACTTTCGCCTGTCTGCAAAAGCCGGCATGGCGCTTGCGCCCTTTGTCGGTTTTGTTACCGGCCTGTTTCATGCAGGGGCCGGGATTTCAAGCCCTGTGAGCGGCACCTTTTTACATTCAATGAAACTACCCCGCGAAGTCTATGTATTTGCGATCTCCACGATGTTTCTGGTATTTTCCGGCTTTCAACTACCCATGCTCTTTGTGTCAGACATCATGACCCCGGACAGGCTGGCCCAGGGTTTGTTTGCGCTTGTATCGGTGCTTGTCGGCCTGCCACTTGGGGCCCGCATTGGGCGGCATTTTTCTCAAACAACCTTTGAGCGCCTGACCCTGGCGATCCTGATCACAACAAGTATCCCCTTGCTCTGGAAAGGCACATCCGGGTTTTTTGGGTGATAAATCGAGAATCAGAACATAAAAAAACCGGGGAGAGATGAATGGCCCACTCTCCCCGGCTATAATCCTATCGCCTTTGATTACCTTAGGTTATTATGGTTAACCGTGTGTTAACTGCATGCCGATATGGGATTTCCGCACCGCGAATATCCCGCTATGCTGTCGTCGTTGCAGTGCTTTTTCCGGATGAACCTGACCTTGCCTCGAACCCTTGCTGAAAAAATCATCGCGCGCGCTGCGAACCTCGACCGGGTAAAATCTGGCGATATCGTCACCTGTCAGGTCGATCTGGCGATGATGCATGATTCCGGCGGGCCACGCCGGGTGGCACCTATTCTCAAACGGCTCGGGGTCGGCGTCTGGAACCCTGACAAAGTTGTGCTGGTATCTGATCATTATGTTCCCGGCGATGATGACAACGCGAAATCTATTTTGCAATTGACGCGGGATTGGGCCCACGCCAACGCGATCAAGAATTTTCACGATATGAAAGGCATCTGCCACGTTGTGTTGCCCGAACACGGCCATTTGAAACCCGGCATGTTTGTCGTTGGTGGCGACAGCCATTCGCCGACCGGGGGCGCGTTTGGATGCTTCATGTTCGGGATCGGAGCCACCGATTTGGCAGGCGTATTGGTCACCGGAGAAACCTGGATCAAAGTCCCTGCAACGATCCGGATAAATCTGTCCGGGAAACTCCGAAACGGTATCTCGGCAAAAGATATAAACCTCGCCCTTTGCCGAAAGCTTGGCATGGGTGGCGGTAAATATCAGGTGATTGAATTTGCCGGTAGCGGCATCGAAAATTTGGATATCGAAGAGCGGATGACATTGTGCAACATGACCGCCGAACTTGGTGCCATGACCGGGATCATTGCCCCAGACACCGTGACCGAGCAATATCTTGAGAGCGTCGGTGCTGGTGGCACAAATTCCGCCGATTGGCAGAGCGACCCGGATGCAAATTATCTGGAGCAGCACGATCTTGATCTCTCCGACCTCGCGCCACAAGTTGCCGCCCCGCATAGTCCGGCCAATGCGGGGCCAGTTGAAGCCCATGTAGATACGCCACTGGACCGCGCCTATATCGGAGCCTGTACGGGCGCTAAACTTGGCGACCTTCACATGGCTGCAACGATCCTCAAAGGCCAGACCGCAGCGCCCAATGTTCGCCTGATGGTGGCCCCGGCCTCTGTCAAGATATTGGCCGATGCCAAAGCCGATGGCACCTTTGATATACTGACAGCCGCGGGCGCTGAGTTTTTGGCGTCCGGGTGCGGCATCTGCGCTGGATATATCGGCGATCTGCTTGGCGAAAACGAAGTCTGCATCTCATCAACGGCGCGCAATTTCCAGGGCCGGATGGGGGCATCATCTTCGAAAGTATATCTGGCCTCTCCTTATACAGTTGCTGCCTCCGCGATCCGGGGCCGGGTGACGGACCCTCGTGGATTTCTGGAGAGGGTTGCCCATGACTGACGATCAAAAAATATTTTCCGGGCGAGCATGGGTCTTTGGTGACGGGATCAATACGGATGTTTTGGCGCCCGGGCGCTATATGGCGGCTCCGATCAAAGAACTTGCCGGTCATTGTCTCGAAGCGCTGGATCCAACTTTTGCCGCCAACGTGCAACCAGGCGACCTGGTTATAGCTGGCGAAGATTTTGGTGTCGGGTCATCACGCGAACAGGCGGCAGAAGTATTGAAGTTGCTTGGAATTGGTGCAGTAATCGCTAAATCCTTTGGCGGTATTTTCTTTCGCAACGCTTTTAATCTTGGCCTGTTGGCGATTGTCTGCGAACAATCCGCCACGATTGAAGCTGGCAGCAAAGTGCATGTTGACCCGGCTGCTGGACAAATTTGCATTCCGGACAAGAACATTATCTTGACTTCTGAACCGGTCCCCGACTTCCTTCTCGAAATGGCAAACCGGGGCGGGCTGGTCGCTCAGCTAGAAACCCGGTTGTTAGGCAAGGCAGGGAAAAACGATCAATGAAAGCGGGCGCAACCTTCGCAGAATTATTAAGCCCGGACAACATTCTTGTGGCGCCGGGTATTTACGACGCCTTTGGCGGGTTAATCGCGGAGAAAGCCGG
>JAESRU010000072.1 GCA_016764455.1 Hyphomicrobiales bacterium
TGGTACGGGTCAATGACCATGGCGAATTGCTGGTCAGTGTTGCGGTTCCGATACGCCGTTTCCGTACCGTGCTTGGCGTACTCCTGCTCTCGACCCGGGGCGGCGATATTGATGCCGTGCTCAGTGCCGAGCGGTTTGGAATATTACGGGTCTTTTTGGTGGCGGCTGGCATTTCCATGATTTTGTCGATGCTTCTGGCCCGCACCATTGCCGGCCCCATGCACCGGCTCGCTGCTGGTGCGGACCGGGTGCGACGCTCGATCAAGGCGCGTGAAGAAATTCCTGATTTCACCCACCGCCAGGATGAGATTGGCGATCTTTCCGGCGCGTTGCGGGAAATGACGAACGCCTTGTATCGCCGGATCGAGGCGATTGAGAGTTTTGCCGCAGATGTCTCCCACGAATTGAAAAACCCGCTAACATCGCTGCAAAGCGCGGTTGAGGCCATGCCGCTTGCCAAAACCGAGCAAAATAAAGCCCGGCTCACCGAAATTATTCTGCACGATATTAAGCGTCTCGATCGCCTGATCAGCGATATTTCCGACGCCTCGAGGCTGGATGCTGAACTTGCGCTTGCCGATGCTGCACCTGTTGATATCAGGAAACTTCTGCATGCAGTTGTCGAAGTAGCAAATTCCAGACAGGACGAGATCGATGTCGTTGTTGAACTGGATATCAAGGACATTTCTTCCCGCGATAATTTTCAGGTCAATGGCCATGCCAGCCGTCTTGGACAAGTGATCGACAATCTGCTGAGCAATGCCCTGACYTTTTCAGCCMRAGGYGACCATATCCGYGTCAGYGCYGAGCGSCAMAACAAYATGATYGAAATCYGGGTYGARGATAGYGGACCKGGRATCAACCCGGAAAATCTGGAACGGATTTTCAGCCGGTTCCATACAGACCGGCCCGCTGATGATGCGTTTGGTGATCATTCGGGTTTGGGTCTCAGTATTTCCGAGCAAATAATTGCCAGCCACAAAGGCACCATCCATGCCGAGAACAGAGGCCCCTGGCAGCCCGATGGCAAGGGGTCACAGGACGGGATTTCCGGGGCCCGCTTCATTGTGCGTTTGCCCGCACTTGACGGGAAATAATCCTGATGGCTTCGGACCCAGGCCAGATTGCATCCCGACAAAAAYCTGACAATAGCAAACTGATCCACAGCACCTGTCTGCTGGTTGGYACAAGAGCTTTATTGCTGCGCGGGCCAACGGGAAGCGGGAAATCGCGACTTGCTGGCGCATTGCTCCACGCCGCTCGCCTTGAAGGGCGTTTTGCGAGGATGGTTGCCGATGACCAAACCGGAATTGAGGCCGCGGGTATGCGGCTCATTCTAAGTACACCGTCACCGATTGCCGGGCTAAGGGAACATGCAGGCATCGGCATTTTTGAGGAAAATTATGAAAAACAGGCCGTTGCCGGGTTGGTGATCGACCTTGTGAAAAACAGGGAAGAGCTGGTTCGCTTGCCCGACCCTCAAGCGCTTATGACCAAGATTGCAGGGATCAGCTTGGCGCGATTGGTACTTGATGCGTGGGCACCAGGGACTCTTGCCCTTGTCATGGAAGCCTTAACAAGGCTCGCAGCAAATAATTATCTGCCTGATACACTTTCCATCAAAGGTGTGGATAGCCTGTTGCGTCAGGTACCCTAAATATTCAATGATGARRWKCGCRACCTGGNAYKGKSAGANCCGGCAAAGGCCGGGRYGGTAGGAGRTTTCATGATTGGACTTGTTCTGGTTACCCACGGACGGYTGGCCGCTGAATTCAGGGCMGCRYTRGAGCATGTGGTTGGMCCGCAAGAAAATATTGAAACCATTTCCATTGGTCCAGACGACGATATGGAACAACGCCGCGCCGAGATTGTAAAAGCAATTGAGCGCGTTGATGCCGGTGGCGGGGTTATTTTGTTGACCGATATGTTTGGCGGCACACCGTCGAACCTGGCGATCTCGGTTATGGAAAACCTCCAGGTTGAAGTGCTGGCCGGCGTCAATTTACCTATGCTTATCAAGCTTGCCAGTGTGCGCGGCGAAGCCAGTCTTGAAGACGCCGTTATGCAAGCCCAGGAAGCCGGGCGGAAATATATCAATGTTGCCAGCCAAGTCCTGTCCGGCCAGTGAGATCAAACCTGTGACGTCAAATCCGTCTCCTGAAAATTCTGAGCCCTCTTCAGAGCCGCTTTGCCGGACTGTTACGGTTTGCAATAAACGCGGCCTTCACGCCCGGGCATCGGCCAAATTTGTGCGCTGTGCCGAGAGCTTTGATGCGCAGATATTCGTATCCAAAGATAACCAGACTGTCGGCGGCACTTCGATCATGGGCCTGATGATGCTTGCCGCCGCCAAAGGAAGCGCAATCGAGATTACCGCTGACGGCCCAGAAGCAGGCGCAGCGATGGCGGCTCTGGTGAAATTGATCGAAGGTGCGTTTGACGAAGAATAAGGCTCTGAAGAAGATATAAAGAATTCTTTATATCTTTATTGATAGCATTCAACACTCCTGCTATATGATCGCCATGAAAATGATTTTCTGGCGCGGGATCTTATCGCCGGATCGGTATTATTTGGTGCCATCCCTACCCGCCAGTTTGGATTTGTAAATTCAGGTAAGCCGTAACGGCCAACCGAAATGGCCAGACCGAAACGGTCGCACCAAAACGGTGCATTTGCTCAAAAGGAAATTCCATGACTGCTTCAAACGACTATGCAATTGCTGATATCTCGCTGGCCGATTGGGGCCGCATCGAACTTGATATTGCTGAAATTGAAATGCCAGGCCTGATGGCGACACGCGCCGAATATGGCGACACGAAGCCACTCAAGGGCGCGCGCATTGCAGGCTGCCTGCATATGACCATCCAGACCGCCGCCCTGATCGAAACGCTGACCGCGCTTGGGGCGGAAGTGCGCTGGGCGTCATGCAATATCTTCTCGACCCAGGACCATGCAGCAGCAGCGATCGCTGCCTCTGGTGTTCCGGTCTTTGCCCATAAGGGCGAAAGTTACGAAGATTATTGGCGCTTTGTGGATGCCATTTTTGAATCCCCTGAGGGCGATCTGGCCAACCTCATCCTTGACGATGGTGGCGACGCCACGATGTATGTGATTATCGGCGCCAACGCTGAAACCGACATTTCCGTACTTGCCAATCCGGGCAACGAAGAAGAAGAAGTCATGTACGCGGCGATCAAGGCACGGATGGAGAAAAGCCCGGGCTGGTTCACCAAATTGCGCAACAATCTGAAAGGTGTTTCGGAAGAAACCACCACCGGCGTGCACCGTCTTTATGAATTGCATAAAAAGGGCGGGCTTCCGTTCCCAGCAATCAACGTCAACGATTCTGTCACCAAATCCAAATTCGACAACAAGTATNGGTGCCGCGAATCTCTGGTAGACGGCATTCGCCGCGCCACCGATGTGATGATGGCTGGCAAGGTTGCGGTTGTTTGCGGATACGGCGATGTGGGCAAGGGCTCAGCCCAGAGCCTGGCCGGTGCCGGTGCCCGGGTTGTGGTTACCGAGATCGACCCAATTTGCGCACTGCAAGCCGCCATGGATGGCTTTGATGTGCGTGATCTGAACGAAGTGGTTGAGAACGCCGATATCTTTGTTACCGCGACCGGCAACAAGGATATCATCACCATCGATCATATGCGGGCCATGAAGGACATGGCGATTGTTTGTAATATTGGCCATTTCGACAATGAAATTCAGGTCGAAGCCCTGCGCAATTATCCCTGGAGCAAYGTCAAACCCCAGGTCGACATGATCGAATTCCCGGACAAGACCCGGATGATCCTGTTGTCCGAAGGACGGTTGGTCAACCTTGGCAACGCCACCGGGCATCCGAGCTTTGTAATGTCAGCTTCCTTTACCAATCAGGTGCTCGCGCAAATCGAGCTTTGGGAAAATGACGGCAAATACAAAAACGAAGTTTATGTATTGCCGAAACATCTGGACGAAAAAGTTGCCATGTTGCATCTGGCCAAACTGGGCGTCAGCCTCTCCAGGCTTTCCCCCGAACAGGCCAGCTATATCGGTGTCGCCGAAGACGGCCCCTACAAGCCGGATAGTTATCGCTACTAGGATGGTTGCCGGGATTTATCCCGGCACCAACTGGCCGGCCTAAAAAAACCCTTGCGAAAAAATCTGTTTTTGCACCTTTGCTGTGGGCAGATTCGCCGAATATCGGTAAGTTGAATGTGATTCGTTCTGTCAATGGCAAAAGGCCATCGACAGCGATGGGGATTGCAACTGCACCTTTTGAGGTGCCTGCCTGAGGGGATTTTSTCGATGMCGGACCTTAGCCGGATGATACGCGATTCGGTGTATCGACGGTTTTTGCAACGGCGTTTTCCGTCTTCAAACCAATTGAAACGCTCAATTTTCTCAYCGACAAGTCTGGTCGCCCTGATGGCCAGCTCCCTGCCTGTCATGGCAGCTACCGAAGATACTCCTTCAACCGGATTGCTTGAGACTATGGGGAGCGTCAACCTCGCAGGCCTCGCAATCATCGGCGGCTTGACCCTGGCTATATCCGGGCTTGGCGTGGTTTTTGTCAAAAACCGCCGCCGCGCGGGGCTTCAATCCCGATCCGGTAGCGCGGAAGTTATCAAGTTGCGGGCTGCTTTGGATCGTGCCGAAAGCATGATCGCGGCCCAGAATACCGTCAATATTGTATGGGATGGTGAAGACGCAGACGTTTTTGGCAACCCAGCGCTCATTGATGGTCTTCCGGAAACTGAAGCCGGAATCGCCGCCTATCATGGCTGGCTGGAAATTGCTGATGCTGAAATATTGGCCAAGCGGCTCGAAACCCTTCAGGAAACCGGTGAAGCATTTGCCCTCGATTTGGTGACAAAAACCGGCGCGCCTCTGGTGGCAGAAGGCTTGACGACCGGCGGGCGGGCCTTGTTATCCCTGCGCAGCGCTAGCAAGACCGAGCAGAAAAATGCGACTTTGAGCCATCGGTGCAGCGTGCTGGAGCGTGAAGTTGAAGCGTCTCGTGCGCTTCTTTCTAAAATTCCGGCACCGGTCTGGATCAGCAACCCGGAAAACAATCTGGATTGGGTCAACCCCGCCTATGCCGCGATTGTTGGCGCGGAAGACCAGCAGGACGCTATTAGCGCCAGCCGCAGTTTATTTGCGACCGACATTCAAGACCGGATCAGCCAGGCAACCAGCGAAGACCAGTCGTTTGCCGATACTGTGCCGATTGAAATTTCCGGTCGCGCGCTTGCCTATGATGTTTTGGCGGTGCCATTTTCGCGCGGTGTAATCGGGCTGGCGCGGGATACCAGCGAGCGGGATGCGCTACGCAATAATCTTGGTCGGTTGGTGGAAGTTTATGCTCGCACCATGGACCAGGTTGAAACTGCAGTGGCGAGTTTTGATGCTGATGGCAATCTTGAATTTTTCAATTCTTCTTTTGTCAGGCTTTGGGGCCTCGACAAGGCATGGCTTCAAAAGAAACCCCATCTTGGCGCAATATATGACCGGTTATGGGAAGACGGCCGTTTGCCGGAACCTGATAATTATCGCAAATGGAAAAAGGAACAGCTGGAACCAAACGACCATCATGAAAGCCAGGAACAGCTCTGGCATTTGCCATCCGGTCAGTCGGTCCGCATCCTAGCCGGCCGTCATCCTTATGGCACCATCTATCTTTATGACGATGTTAGCGGACAGCTGAAGCTCGAAAACCAGAACAATACCCTGAGCAATATTCAGCGCGAAACGATTGATAATTTGCAGGAAGGTGCGGCGCTCTTTTCGAGTTCGGGGAAATTGCAACTTTTCAATCCAGCCTTTGCCCGTATCTGGGATATTGCTCCCGACAAGCTTGAAGGCGAGCCACATATCGAAAGAATCGTCGGATGGGCCCATGATCTTCACGAAGACAGAGCTTTCTGGAGCGGCTTGCGCGGTACAATCACGACCCTTGGTGAAGTTAGAAAAACCTTTGAGGCGCGAATCGAACGCCCTGATGGCAGCGTGTTTGATTGCAAAGCCGTCCCCCTGCCCGGCGGCTCTACGCTGGTGACGTTTTCTGATGTCACCGATTCGTTCAGAGCCGAGCAGGCGTTGAAAGATCGCAACCGGGCCCTTGAAGAGGCGGACCAGATCAAGAGCCGCTTTGTCCAGCACGTATCCTACATATTACGCGCGCCGCTAAATACGATCATCGGATATGCCGATCTGCTTGCCTTGCCAGTGAGTGGCAAGTTGAACCAGCAACAGGGTGAATATACCGACCATATTCAAACCGCTACCAACGCCCTGTTGGCGATCGTTGACGATATTCTGGATCTGGCCACAATCGATGCCGGATCGATGGAGCTTGATCTGTCTTCGGCTGACCCGGAAAGCGTTATGGCGGCAGCCGCAGCAGGCGTCCAGGACCGGTTCCAGCAAGCCGGTGTCGGATTGAAAATCGAAGCACCTGAGGGTGATATCTCTTTCACTGCAGATCGCAAGAGAGTTCAGCAAGTGCTGTTCAACCTGCTGGCAAATGCGGTTGAACACTCGACCAAGGGCGATGAAGTTTTGATTAGGTGCGCCCTAGAAGAAGGTTTCCTGACATTCTCGGTAACTGACCAAGGCCCTGGAATCGCACCGCGCGCCATGTCGATGATTTTTCAGAAGTTTGAAACTTACCCATCCGGCCAAGGACATCGTGGCCCCGGCCTTGGGTTGGCAATCGTCAAAGATCTGGTTGAGCTTCATGGCGGTGAAGTAATGGTGAACAGTGTTCCCGGCAAGGGCGCGACTTTCACCTGCAAATTCCCGCTCACCCAGAAAGACCCCGGCACCGCCGGTTGACCCGGATGGCACTTCATCCAGCCTCCTTCTCCTGGACCATCACCGTTGATCGCGAGGCGGCGCTGGGGGGGCTTGCTGCCAAACTGGCGCCGATGCTCAAGCCTGGTATTCTGATCACCCTGACAGGCGATCTGGGCGCTGGTAAAACCGCCTTTGCCCGCGCCCTGTTGCGTATCCTCACCGGCGATCAAAGCCTTGAAGTACCAAGCCCTACTTTTACCATTGTCCAGGAATACCAAACCCCGCGCGGGCCGCTCAGTCATTTCGATTTGTATCGATTGTCAGGGCGCGATGAACTCGATGAATTGGGCCTTGAAGACGCCCTTGCAGATACAATCACGCTGATCGAATGGCCCGAACTAGCCGGCCACCTGACCGATAACCGAATCGATATCCAGATCGCCATGGGGGCCAATCCAGACGCCCGCACATTCAATATTTCAGGTCATGGACAATGTGCCTCGGCGCTGGCCCGGGTGAAAGCTGCACATGAATTTCTTGCTGATGCTGGATGGGGCGGAGCCGTGCGGTCTCTGTTGCATGGCGACGCATCGACCCGATCTTACGAATTACTTTCTTTGGACGACAGCCAAGCAATTTTCATGAATGCCCCCGCCCAACCGGACGGACCGACAATCCGCGATGGCTGCTCTTATAGTGATATTGCCCATCTGGCGGAAGACACGAATGCTTTTTTCGCGATCGCAAAAGGATTAGCAGAAAACGGATTTCCAAGCCCCAAAATTTATGCCCATGATAACRATAATGGGTTTATTTTACTGGACTATTTCGGCTCCGAAACAATTATCGACACTGTATCAGGAAATCCGGTTGAAGAGCGGTATCAGGTGGCCACTGATCTGCTCAACGCCATGCACCGAGCTTCGTGGCCAAGCGCTGTATCTGGCGACGATGACACACTCTACAAGGTGCCGGCTTATGACAAACAGGCCTTCCTGATCGAGGTGGAATTATTGCTGGACTGGTTCCTGCCAGCAGCAACGGGGGTGGCGGCGTCGACTACCCAGCGCCGCTCATTCCTGGAAATTTGGGACAGTTTGTTCAGCCATGTTTCCACCGAAAACCTGGTCTGGGTGCTGCGTGATTTTCATTCTCCAAACCTGCATTGGCGGGCTGAGAAAAAAGGGCTGGATCGCATCGGCCTGATCGATTTTCAGGATGCCGTATTGGGCCACCCGGCTTACGATCTGGTTTCACTGTTGCAGGATGCGCGGGTTACGATTGAGGCCGATATGGAAGCCCGATTGCTGGCGCATTACTTTGCTTCGGCAGAGCAACAAGCCGACTTTTCGGTTGATAATTTCAAGCGGGCATACGCCATTCTTGGCGCCCAGCGAAACACAAAAATCCTTGGCATATTTATCCGCCTCGCGCGCCGCGACGGCAAGCCGGCATATTTGAAACATTTGCCGCGAATTTCAAATTATCTGGCGCGAGATTTGGTGCACCCGGCCCTCGGCGATCTTGCCGACTGGTATCAGACTAGTCTGCCGCAGGCGCTTGCGGTTACCCCTGAAATATTTGAAGGGGACTAGAATTCATGAAACCCGATACTGCGATGGTTTTGGCTGCTGGCAAAGGCACCCGCATGGCACCCCTGACCGATACCCGGCCAAAGCCCCTGGTGGCGCTCGACGGCAAGGCGCTGATTGATCACGCCCTGGCCCGGCTCAAGACCGCGAGCATTTCAAAGGTAATTGTGAATATCCATTATCTGGCCGACATGCTGGAAGTGCATCTGCAAAGCCTGGATGACATGGAGATTTTGATTTCCGACGAACGCGCCGCATTGCTCGAAACCGGAGGCGGGGTCAAAAAGGCGCTCGGGCTTATTGGCGACAATGCGTTTTATCTGCTCAATTCAGATTGCATCTGG
>JAESRU010000073.1 GCA_016764455.1 Hyphomicrobiales bacterium
GTGGTGAAAGGGCAACGGATCTTCGACGATTGTAATCATATAAAATATGAATCGTTGCATCAACGACCAGCCCATAGGCGACTACGCAAACGTTGGCGGCTGCGGTGTTGATTTCGCCCCTAAAGATGCCCCAAATTCCAAACATTACGACAAAGGGAGCAACGTTTGGGAGGATGCTGAGAATGCCCAGTTTAAAATTTTTCAGAGCAACGATGATGACCAAACTAACAACGGCGAGCGCGAAACCAACGCCCCACATCATGTGGCTGATGTTGGTGTGCGAAAGGTAGGCGAAGACGATAGCCTCTCCCGTGGCTGGACTGGCGGTGACCGCATCAGGTGAGTTTCTGCTTAGCCATGCATCGGTGACTTCTTTGAATGTCCGCAACTCCTTCGTATCGAGAGCGCCAAGTGTCGCGACGACCCGACTGGACGTGCCGCTAATATCAACCCGGTCGGTCATGCTCAGGCCATAGGGAAGCGACATCTCATAAAGCAAAAGAATCTGTGCTGCTAAATCCGGGTTCTTTGGAAGGCGGTACGCTTCAGGTGCTCCCTCGTGCATGGCTTGTGTTAGGCGCTTGACCGAGTCTGTCAAAATGTTGACATGCAGAACTTCGGAACGACTGCGTAGCCAGACCCCAAATTGATCAAGAAATTCTAGGTATTGCGGGTCCGAAACTCCTGAGTCAGAGCGAGAACCCACGGCAACTTCAAGCCGATAAATGCCCGTTAAATGGTCGAGTGTAAAATCAGTATCTTGGCGAATGGTCAGGCTCTTGTCGAAATTTTCAACGATTCGGTCATTAATTTCTATCAACGTAATCGGCAAGGCTGAGAGGATAAATCCGATGCCAAGGCACAGAAATGTTCGCTTGGGGTTGCGAAGCAAGAAGGGGACCGTCTTGGAAAATATTGAAAAACCAACAAGTCGTGAATTGAGCTTTAGGGCTGTCAGGGGGGCTAGGGCAGGAACAATTCCCAAGGCTATTGCCCAGGCTAGGATTGCACCAATAGCGGCAAGCAGGCCTAAGTCACGATAGGGTTCGGAAGCTGAAAATTGCAGGCTAAGGAAGCCGATTGCCGTTGTAAAGCTGGTGATGGTGATCGGACCGATCGTCTGTTTAATGCCCATTATAACAGCTTCTTTTTTGCCTTCAGTTAGGGCTCTGCAGCGTTGGCTGGCAAGGATAATATGGACGACATCAGCCACTGCGATGACGAGAATAATTGTCGGGGTCAGCCCTGATGCGCGACCCTGACCATGCCTTGAGGTTGATCGAGGCGGTTATTGAAAATGTATCGGTCCCGGTCACGTTGAAAATGCGATTGGGGTGGGACCATGCGAATTTGAACGCACCAGATATTGCGCACCGTGCCGAAGAKGCCKGYATCCTCATGGTCAGCGTGCATGGGCGTACGCGCAATCAATTCTACAAAGGCCACGCCGATTGGYGCCAGGTTCGCAAGGTCAAGGATGYRGTCTCGATCCCGGTCATYGTCAACGGGGATATTATGAATGCGGAAGACGCCAAAGCCGCGCTTGAACAATCTGGTGCCGATGGGGTCATGCTGGGCCGCGCGGTGGTTGGCAGTCCGTGGTTGCCGGGTGAATTGGCGCGTGGGGGTGAAGAAATACATCTGGACCGGGCGAACCGCGGACAAATTGCGGTGCAGCATTTCAACGATACGTTGCGCCATTACGGACAGGAATTGGGCGCACGYGTTGTGCGTAAGCATCTGGCGGCCTATGTGGCACAAAACCCATTGCCKGACSTGAAYATWCARGCRTGGCGRAAAGCTTTGTGCMGGGACAATGCGCCAGCCAAAATAGATCAATTGTTGCAGGAGTTTTTCTCATTCGCCCCGGCTGTAGAGGTGTCCTGATATGRCGGAYRTGRYCATWGNAAAAAAYCAGGAWTTTNAYTTCGGAAACGTCAWATKWYRCSRATATCGCGGCAACCCTGAACGCTTTGCCACACGCGCTTATTCGYATCAATGATGCCGGCAATATCCTTTACGCGAATATGGCGGCGGAGCATTTTTTCCGGATCAGTGCCAATGTTCTGACCAAGCGACGCTTGGCAGAAATCGTACCTTTCGGTAGTCCGCTATTGGCTCTTGTGGATCAAGTGCGCGCGCGGACCGCACCGATCAACGAATATGGCGTCGATTTGGGAACGCCGGTGAATGGCACCAATCGTGTGGTGGATTTGCAGGTAACTCCGATTTTTGAAATTCCCGGCGATATCCTGATCATGCTTCAGGAGCGTTCAGCTGCCAAGAAAATGGACCAGCAATTGACCTACCAGGGTGCGGCGCGGAGCGTTGCCGGATTGGGCTCTATGCTGGCCCATGAAGTCAGGAACCCGCTTTCTGGAATTCGCGGAGCGGCACAATTGCTCGAAGACGTGGTTGAAGGTGAAGATCAGGCGCTGGCCCGGCTTATCAGGGAAGAAGTTGATCGGATTTGCGCCCTTGTGGACCGGATGGAAAACTTTGGGGATATGTACCGGGTAGAGCGGGAACCTCTCAATATTCACACCATTCTTGACCATGTAAAAAAACTGGCGACATCCGGGTTCGCCCGCCACATCCGGTTCAAGGATGATTTCGATCCGTCTTTGCCACCCATACTTGGAAACCGCGATCAGTTGATTCAGGTTTTCCTGAATTTGGTGAAAAATGCCGCTGAATCAATCGGCAAGGATGCAAGCGACGGGGAAATCATTCTCAAAACGGCATTCAGACCGGGAATCCGGCTGTCGGTTCCTGGTTCAAGCGAAATGGTGACCTTGCCCCTGGAATTTTCGGTGACCGATAATGGTGGCGGTATTGCCAGTGATTTGATGCCGCATTTGTTCGATCCATTTGTTTCCACCAAAGCGATGGGTTCCGGTCTTGGGTTGGCGCTGGTTGCAAAAATTGTGCGGGATCATGATGCCGTAATTGAATGCGATTCAAACCAAAATCGTACCCGGTTTCGTGTGCTTATGGCGCGTCATAGCGACATCTGACAGGAGAATTTAGATGCCTGAAGGTATAATTCTGGTAGCTGATGATGATGCAGCAATCCGCACTGTATTGAACCGGGCTCTGTCGCGGGCGGGGTATGATGTGCGCACCACCAGCAATGCCGCCAATCTTTGGCGCTGGATATCGGCAGGTCTGGGTGATCTGGTCATTACCGATGTTGTCATGCCGGACCAGAATGCATTTGATTTGTTGCCTCAGGTCACGAAATTGCGGCCTGATTTGCCGGTAATTGTTATGAGCGCACAAAATACGTTCATGACAGCAATCCAGGCATCGGAATTGGGGGTTTATGAATATCTCCCAAAACCCTTTGACATCAAAGAATTGGTGTCTGTTGTCGGTCGTGCATTGACAGAGCCTCATACCGCTCGGCCGCATATTCCAGAAAATATTGATCCGCAATTGCCTTTGATCGGTCGGTCGCCGGCGATGCAGGAAGTATATAGAATTTTGGCCCGCCTGATGCAGGTTGATTTGACGGTGATGATTGTAGGGGAATCCGGGACCGGCAAAGAGTTGGCGGCCAAGGCATTGCACGATTATGGCAAGCGCAAGAATGGCCCTTTTGTCGCCATTAATATGGCGGCGATCCCGCGCGAATTGATCGAGAGTGAATTGTTTGGGCATGAAAAGGGCGCATTTACCGGCGCTGCCCAACGCAATTCCGGACGGTTTGAACAGGCAGACGGAGGCACGCTGTTTCTTGACGAAATCGGCGATATGCCGATGGAAGCCCAGACCCGTTTGTTGCGGGTTTTGCAGGAAGGTGAATTTACCCGTGTGGGCGGTCAGGCCGCGATCAAGGCAAATGTCCGTATCGTGGCTGCCACCCATCGCAATATCGAGCAATTGGTGCGTCAGGGTTTGTTCCGCGAAGATTTGTATTATCGCCTGAATGTGGTGCCATTACGTTTGCCACCATTGCGCGACCGGGTTGRGGATATTTCAGATCTGGTACGACTGTTCTTGTCGCARGCCAGTCAGGAAGGGCTTGGCGACAAGCAGATGGAAGGCGAAGCGATCACCCGGTTGAAGGCCCATTCGTGGCCCGGAAACGTGCGAGAACTGGAAAACCTGATTAAACGGATGGTTGCACTCTGCCCTCACGATGTCATTCCGTTTGCAGAAGTTGATCTGGAATTGAGCAAACGGCCGGAGCCGTCTGATCCTGACTACATGGATTTCAACAATATGGACCTTACGTCCTTCGTTGAAAGCTATTTGCAATCCTATTTTGGCGAGTATGGGCAAGCGCTGCCGCCGGCAGGGCTGTACCAGCGCATTCTTCGCGAGATTGAATTGCCYTTGCTTGAAGCCGCGTTGAATGCGACGGCAGGAAATCAATTGCGTGCAGCTGAATTATTGGGCTTGAATCGCAATACGTTACGGAAAAAAATGAAAGAACTGGGGATTGTTGCCGGCCGGCAAACGAACACTGCAGACTCTATTTCTGCATAACTATTTGTAATATAAAGCGTTAGTCAATTTCTGCGCAATTTCTTGGCTTCCATATATCTTATCTGTTACATATTCGCCACAATGTTGCCCATTTGCAGCACTTAAGCTTGCTGTCTCTAATAATATCCGTCTATTTCGTCTGAATCGGACTGTTATGGCTAATGTATCTGGATCGCTGGACGCGCCTATGAGCGATATAGGTTCCAAGAATGAATTGCCTGATACGGGGCTATCTGATGGCGATGGGTCTGGCACGCAGCGGGTAAAGAAAAAGCGACTGCTTACGCCGGGACGGGGTCTTCTGAGTTCCTCAACCATGGGCGGCATTGTCGTTGTTTTGGCGCTCATTACCGGCGCTATATCTTTTGTTATTCTGACGGGCTTGACGTCAATTGTTCCGCGCCACAATGTGGTGGTTACAACCCTTGGCATAAATCTCTTTCTGGTATTGTCGCTCGTTACCCTGATCGGGTGGGAAGTTTATAAACTTCTGTCTGCCCGCAGGCAGGGGATAGCGGGCGCCAGGCTTCAGGTTCGGGTTGTCGGCATGTTCGCGCTTATTGCAGCGATCCCGGCMCTGTTGGTRGCSATTGTSGCYGGRATAACGCTGGATCGTGGTCTGGATCGCTGGTTTTCTACCCGCACCCAGTCAATCATCGAAAATTCAGTGAAGGTCGCCCGGAGCTATATCAACGAGCATTCGCAGCAATTGCAAAACGACATGGTGATTATGGCGAGTGATCTTGACAGGGTTGCTGAATTGGCGGCAGCAAATCCTGACCGGTTTTCTGATTTTGTGCGTACCCAAGGACTGATCAGGGCATTTCCGGGCAGCTATGTAATCCACCGTGATTTATCTATCGTTGTCCGGGCATTGTATGACGAAGAACGCCAATTCCTGGTTCCGCCAGAAGACGCCATGGCGCGGGCTGAAGCGGGCGAGGCGATTATCATTCCTCCCTCCGAGAACAACCAGATTGGGGGTTTAATCAAGCTCAAAAATTATGTGGACTATTATCTCTTCGTTGTCCGGGAGATTGATGCTCAAATATTGCAACATCTGGCGATCACAGGCGAGGCGGCGCTCGAATACCAAAATCTTGAACAACGACGCTTTGGTGTCCAGGTTGCGTTTGGCCTGATGTATCTGGGCGTTGCCTTGATTCTGATGCTCTCTGCCGTTTGGCTGGGATTGTGGTTCGGGAGTAGGCTCGTTGCACCCATTCGAAGATTGATTGGAGCTGCTCAAAAAGTATCGGACGGTGATCTTGATGTCCAAGTGCCGGTAAAAGCGTCCGAGGGCGAACTTGGATATCTTGGGGCAACTTTCAACAACATGATCCAGCAGCTTGGTGAACAACGCGGAGAATTGCTTGAGATCAACGAAAAACTGGATCGTCGAAGCCGGTTCACAGAAACCGTTCTTGCGGGGGTTACGGCTGGTGTTATCGGTCTTGATGCTGAAAACAKGATAAACTTGGTCAATCAGTCTGCGCAAAATATTCTGGACCTCGAACACGACACTGCCATTGGCAATTCTCTGAAGGATGTGGTGCCTGAAATTGCAGCATTTATGGCAAAAGTTTCGCCGGCTGCGATTAGAAATTTACAGGGGCAAATTTCGCTGCGGCGTCGGGGTGAGGAACGTACTGTATCATTCCGCGTGTCAGGCGGCGACCCGGCCAAGGGTGGTTCTGGTATCGTTATAACGCTTGATGATATTTCCGAATTGGTATCTGCCCAACGGACTTCGGCCTGGGCGGATATCGCGCGCCGCATTGCACATGAAATCAAGAATCCATTGACCCCGATCCAATTATCCGCTGAGAGGCTGCGCCGCAAATACGGAAAAGTAATCGAGGAAGATCGCGAGATTTTTGATCAATGCACCGATACTATCATTCGCCAGGTTGAAGATATTGGTCGCATGGTTGATGAATTTTCATCTTTTGCGCGGATGCCAAAAGCGACCATGGGCAAAGAAAATGTGGGCGACCTTATCAAACAAGCGGCCTTTCTTACAGAGATCAGTCAACCCGATATCGATGTCAGCGTTGCATTGCCCAACGACCCGGTTATTGCGCTTTGTGACCGGCGTTTGATTTCGCAAGCGGTGACCAATTTGATCAAAAATGCCAGCGAGGCGATTGGCTCGCCAGAGCGAAAAATTGATGAACCCGGATGGATCAAGATCAATCTCGAAGAGACCGACGACCAGGTCCATATTTCGGTGATTGATAATGGTCGCGGATTGCCGGTCGRGAACCGGTATCAATTATTGGAACCCTATATGACGACGCGGGAAAAAGGGACCGGGCTCGGATTGGCAATCGTCAGCAAAATTGCTGAAGAACATTCGGGCGCCATAACTCTGCTTGATGCGCCACAGGTCAAAGACGGCGGGCAGGGCGCGATGATACAGATCGTGTTCCCGAAGGGGGATATAGACAGTGCGACTGTGAGGTCTGAGGATGCGCGCTAAAATGAACAGGCACAAAATTTTGTTTCCAGATTACCGGGAAAAAATACATGCACACTGATATTCTTGTTGTTGATGACGAGAAAGACATTCGCGAATTGGTCGCCGGAATTCTTGAAGATGAAGGCTATACAACGCGGATGGCCAAAGACAGTGACGAGGCCCAGGCCGAAATTGCCGCCCGTCGCCCTGCCTTAGTGTTTCTGGATATTTGGCTTCAAGGCAGCGAGTTTGACGGATTGGAGTTGCTGGATATTTTCCATAAACAGCATCCCGGTCTTCCGATTGTGATGATTTCAGGTCATGGCAATATTGAAACTGCGGTGTCTGCGATCAAGCGCGGTGCTTATGATTTTATCGAGAAACCTTTCAAAGTTGACAGATTGATATTGCTGGCTGACCGGGCACTTGAAGCGTCCCGATTGAAGCGTGAAGTGCAGGAGCTTCGCCTCAAAAGCGGGGCTGAACCAACAATTGTCGGCACATCGCAAGTCATCAACCAATTGCGCAATACCATCGAACGGATCGCAAAAACCAACAGTCGTGTTTTGATTACCGGTCCGTCCGGCTCTGGCAAAGAATTGGTTGCGCGAAACATCCATGATCTGTCTGAACGGTCAAAGGCGCCGTTTGTTGTTTTGAACGCAGCCTCACTCGATCCAGTACGGTGGGAAGTTGAGTTGTTTGGCCGCGAAGAATTGATTGATGGCCAGCGGAAAGTTGGTCTGCTTGAGGCCGCTCATGGCGGCACGCTTTATATCGATGAAGTCGCGGATATGCCGTTTGAAACCCAGGGCAAGGTATTGCGTGTTCTTGTGGAGCAAAAATTTGAGCGTGTTGGCGGTGCCAGTAGGGTCCATGTGGATGTGCGGATTATCTCGTCATCCAGCCGCGACATCGATCAGGAAATTTCCGACGGGCGGTTTCGCGGTGATCTTTATCACCGTCTTGGCGTTGTGCCGATCGGGGTGCCTGGCCTTGAGCAGCGGCGCACAGATATTCCGGAACTTATCGACTATTTCATTGAACAAATTGCGCAATCGTCAGGATTGCCACGCCGTCGTTTGGCGGCAGACGCGATTGCCGTAATGCAATCGCTCGAATGGCCCGGAAATGTCCGTCAATTGCGGAATAATGTGGAGCGAATGCTTATTCTGGCTGAGGGTGATCCGGAAACCAAAATTACGTCGGAAATGCTGCCGGCTGAAGTGATCGGTAATTTGCCACCGGTTGCCAATGGCGCGGGGCGCGAGCATCTTATGGGAATGCCGCTCAGAAACGCGCGTGAAAGTTTTGAGCGGGAATATTTAATGGCGCAAATTAGCAGGTTTGGTGGCAATGTTACCAAAACTGCGGAATTTGTTGGTATGGAACGATCTGCCCTCCATAGAAAGTTGAAGTCACTCAATGTTGGTTCTACCGAAACGCCTGATGGGAATGTCCAGGGGGACGAGGAATAGATGAAGGTCATTATTTGCGGCGCCGGTCAGGTCGGATTTGGGATCGCGGAACGGCTCGCGCGTGAAAGCAACGATGTGACCGTGATCGATCGGGATCCCGATCTCATCCAATCGATTGCCGACACACTGGATGTGCGCGGGTTTCTGGGCCACGGTTCGCACCCGGATGTCTTGTCCAGAGCCGGCGCTGAAGAAGCCGACATGATCATCGCCGTAACCCGGTATGATGAAGTCAATATGGTGGCCTGTC
>JAESRU010000002.1 GCA_016764455.1 Hyphomicrobiales bacterium
CCATCTTTGCCATTTCAATGATGATCCAGTTTATCAGTTATATGTTGGCATCGGTCGCAGATTATCGCGGAGACCCTGACAAACGGGATCCCGACACTACGGGAGCACATTAATCATGGAATGGTTTTTCCTTTTTCTACTTGTTGTA
Source organism: Hyphomicrobiales bacterium (assembly GCA_016764455.1). Classification (GTDB taxonomy): domain Bacteria; phylum Pseudomonadota; class Alphaproteobacteria; order Rhizobiales; family NORP267; genus NORP267. The sequence goes on from JAESRU010000002.1 coordinate 149, forward strand.
CTGATGGCATCGGGCACAACAACGTTGGAAGCATTGTTGCTAAAGCGCCCAATGGTGGTGGCTTATCGAATGGCGGCTTTTTCTTATGCAATTATTTCCCGATTAATGAGCGCTCCGTATATTTCGTTACCCAATTTGTTAGCGGGAGAAGCGTTGGTACCGGAACTTTTACAGGATGATGTTCGAGCACCAATGCTTGGGCCTTTACTGCTTGAACGTTTGCAAGATTATGAGCAACAGGCGTTAATGGAACGTTTTACTCATATTCATCAGCAGCTTCGGTTGGATGCCAGTAATTGTGCTGCGGATGTTTTACTGGCTATGATAAAAAACAGACAGAAAGGAAAATAATGTGGACGAGTTTGTTGCCAACTATAAGGGGTATTTACTGGCCGGTGTTGATGAGGTCGGGCGTGGACCGTTGGCCGGTGATGTTGTTGCTCAGCCATAAGGCTTTACTTGCCGTTCCCACGCGGGCGGACGATAACGCTTCAGGTCTTAATATTCAATTCAACCGTGGGTGAACGCATGGATCATGAGAAACTTGTTGCCGTCATGCGAGAGGCCGCATTGGCCGCCGGTCAGGTCATCATGGAGATCTATGAGGCTGACGATTTTGACGTGAAGCTCAAATCCGACAACAGCCCGGTGACAGAGGCTGATGAAAAGGCGGACGCGCTGATCTCGGACAGGTTACGCGCCGCGTTCCCGGATGTGGTGCTGATAACCGAGGAACAGGCAGACAGCCATGAATTGACCGCGAACCAGTTCCTGATTGTTGATCCGCTGGACGGCACCAAGGAATTCATCAAACGCCGCGGAGATTTCACGGTGAACATTGCGTTGGTGGAAGACGGCGTGCCGGTGCGGGGCATTGTTTATGCGCCCGCCAAGGGGCGATTGTTCTACACCACAGCTGATGGCGTGAGTGTTGAGGAGGCTGGGCCGTTTGACCCTAAAGTGCCCGGCAGGCTCGATCCAATCGGGGTTTCGGCACCTGATAACGCCGCGTTGCGGGTGGTGGCATCGAAGTCGCACCGCGATCAGGCCACAGATGACTACATCAACAAATACGCTCATGCGGATCTGAAAAGCGCGGGCTCGTCATTGAAGTTCTGTCTTGTGGCGACTGGCGAGGCGGATATCTACCCGCGCCTTGGCCGCACGATGGAATGGGACACGGCCGCCGGGGATGCAGTCTTGCGTGGCGCGGGCGGCGCGATGGTCCGGTTTGAGGATCACGTGACCTTTGATTATGGAAAACCCGGCTTCGCAAACGGCTTCTTCATTGCCTATGGGCCAGGGGTGGAGTTGAAGCAGCCGTGACAGTTGTATGTGTAATCCCGGCGCGATTTGCATCGACGCGATATCCCGGCAAACCTTTGGCGATGTTGACGGGGGCGACAGGTGAATCCGTTAGCCTGATCGAACGGTCCTGGCGCGCCGCGCAGGAGGCCTCGGGCCTCGATGCCGTCTATGTGGCTACCGACGATGATCGGATTGCTGAAGCGGCGAAGGGGTTTGGGGCGGATGTCCTGATGACCTCGTCTGATGCGCGCAACGGGACGGAACGTTGTGCCGAGGCGTTGGAAATCCTCGGTGATGTTGAGATGGTGGTGAACTTTCAAGGGGACGCACCGCTAACACCGCCGTGGTTTCTGGAGCAGCTGGTGGAGGGTTTGCGCGGTGATGTGCAGGCGGCCATCGCGACGCCGATCCTGCGGTGTGATGGGGAGGCTTTGGCCGCCCTGAAGGCGGATCGTGCTGCCGGGCGTGTTGGCGGCACCACCGCCGTCGCGGATAGCAAGATGCGCGGGCTCTATTTTTCAAAAGAAGTGGTGCCGTTCACGGTTGAAGACTACGCACCGGATGCGCCGACACCTGTGTTCCACCATGTGGGTGTTTATGCCTACCGGCCCTGGGCGCTGCGCGCGTACCCGCATTGGCCAATTGGCCCGTTGGAGACGCTTGAAGGGTTAGAGCAGCTGCGTTTTCTTGAGGCAGGTCATCCGGTCTTATGTGTCGAAGTTGACGCCCGCGGCGCGAAGTTCTGGGAGTTGAACAACCCCGAAGACATCCCCCGGATTGAGGCGATGTTACGTGAGATGGGCGCCCCGTGAACGGTCTGCGCGTGAGCGTCATTGTTGTCAGCGCCGGGCGCCCGGATGCGTTACATCGGTGTCTTTTGGGTCTGTCGCAACAAGTGCAATCGGGATGTGAGGTTGTGGTTGTGGCTGACCCCGAGGGGCAAGCCGCAGCACGGAACCTGCCTGTCGCCGGTGCGTTGAAACTGCTGCCACAACGCCAGCCCAATATCTCTGCGGCGCGCAATGCCGGAATTGCCGCCGCCGCCGGTGAAATTGTTGCGTTCATTGATGATGACGCGGTGCCGGAACCCACATGGGTGTCCGCTGTGCTGGACGCCTTTGAGGCCCCTGACGTTGCCGCAATCACTGGCCCGGTTCTGGGCCGCAACGGGATATCGCTGCAATGGGGGCCATTGGCGGTCAACGGGCTGGCGCAGGATGTTCCGATAGACCCTAACAGCCTGATCAGAGACGGTTTCGCCCGCAAGCTCCAAGGCACGAACATGGCGTTTCGGCGCAGCGTTTTGGAGGATATCGGCGGCTTTGACGAAGCCTTCTCATTTTACCTCGACGATACTGATATGGCATGGCGCATCGGGCAATCGGATCTTCGCACTGTCTGGGTGCCGGGTGCTGTGGTTCACCATGGGTTCAAAGCCAGCACCCGACGCACGGAGGCACGAGTGCCGCTGAGCCTTTTTGATATTGGTGCATCGTCGGTGGTTTATCTGCGCAAACATGCGCCGGAAGATCAGCGGGCAGAGGCGATTCACGCCTTGGAGGCCGGGCAAAGCACCCGTTTGTTGCGACTCGCGAAGGCACGAAAGTTAGACGCCACAAAGATGCGTGCGCTGATGGATAGCCTGCGAGACGGGATTGAGGCCGGGAAAACCCGTGAAAGTGTGGAGCCGGTAATCGGCTCTAATCCGGATGCTTTTGACCCGTTTCGCCCAAATAACCCACCGCCGCAGAAAGTGCTTTCCGGGCGGCGATTCCAACTGCGCCGCCTGCGCAAGGAAGCGGCTGCGCAGCTTGCCAAAGGCCAACCTGTCAGCCTGTTTGCGTTTGAGCCGACACCGCGCAAGCACCGGATACAGTTCACGGATGGAGGCTGGTGGGAACAGACGGGCGGGTTATTTGGCCCCTCGGATCGCAATGGCCCAAGGGTCCAGTTCACGACCTTCCAAACCCGTTTGGCCAAAGAAATCCGTCGCATTTCTGCCACGCGCGGCCTGACGCCCGGCGAGGATCACAAATGAACGTTTCCCCGGTTGAGATATTTCGTTAATCTATAGGGAATAATAAAGAATGCAGATCGTACCGCAAAGGGCACTGCGCACGCGAGGCAAAGCATGAAAAAGAAAGTTACCAAGGCGATCTTTCCGGTCGCGGGGCTTGGGACCCGTTTCCTTCCGGCTACCAAATCGATCCCGAAAGAGATCATGACTTTGGTGGACCGCCCACTTATCCAATACGCCATTGATAAACCCCCGTGGTGGTTCGCCCGCATAAGCACGGGTCAACTCCAAGGCTTCATTGATGATYACCCGATAMGGWATTTCCAARCGRTTTTGCATTTCCCAYACAGCCATGCGGATCACATTAATCTCTATCTGCGCTACTGAACGCAAACTTCTACCGCGCACGGCGGTTTTGATAATCGTATCCAAGCCCTCAACACCATCCGTTACGCCATACACCATGTCGCGCAGATAGTTTTCATCCTGTTCAGCGCGCTCTTCGTGCTGCAAGCGGCTGCTTATCAAGCCCGCAATCATGCCGCCATCCTGCTCGGCACTGCCCCATGCGTATAATGTTTCTAATGCTGATTCGCGTGCCATATGCCGGTTTGCCATTACGTCTCCATGACCTGCTCAATCTTTTGCAACTGTCTGACTACTTCTACAGCAGTTAAGGCTGCTTCTTCACCTTTGTGGCCGTGCGCACCACCCACTCGTGCCAAGGCCTGCGCATGACTATCCACCGTCAACACACCATTGCCCACACCCACATCGCCACGCTGGGCGACATGTCCAATCGCATCCATCGCACCCTGACAGACATAATCAAAATGTGCCGTATCACCGCGAATCACGCAGCCCAAACACACCACCGCATCAAACCGCCCGGTATTGGCCATCTTGGCGGCAATCGTACCAATCTCAAATGCCCCCGGCACATGCACTATCATCATGTCGGCATCCGTACTGCCATGCTCTTTCAAGGCCGACACAGCGCCTGCCAACAAGCTTTCTGTGATATCAGCATTAAAACGACTAACCACGATGCCAACCCTTAATCCAGCCGCATCGACATTTCCGGCTAAATGCGGCGCATCCAGACTCATGATTTCTCACCTTTCATATTCAACAAATGCCCCATTTTATCCCGTTTGGTGGTCAAATAAGCGATATTATCTTCATGTTCGCCGACTTGTAATTGCACACGTTCACTGACTTCTAAGCCATAACCATCGAGGGCAATAATTTTCTTCGGATTGTTGGTTAACAACCTCAAACGGCGCAAACCCAAATCACGCAAAATCTGCGCGCCAATGCCATAATCACGCAGATCGGCTTTAAAGCCAAGTTTCTGATTCGCTTCAACCGTATCATGGCCAGCATCCTGCAATTCATAGGCTCGCAATTTATTGAGCAAACCAATGCCGCGCCCTTCCTGCCTCAAATAAAGAATCACACCTTCACCGGCTTCAGCTACTTGTCGCATCGCCGCATGCAATTGCGAGCCGCAATCACAGCGCCTTGAGGTGAACACATCGCCGGTCAAACATTCCGAATGCACCCGCGCCAAACAAGGGCGATCCGCTTCCGGATGCCCCATCACCAAGGCCACATGCTCGGCATCATCCACCGCATTGGTGTAGCCAATCAAACGAAATTCGCCGAATTCAGTCGGCATGCGCACTTCCACTTCGCGCTTCACTAAGGAATCGTGTTTCAGACGATGACTGATCACATCGGCAATCGAGCCCACTTTTAAAGCATGTTTTTTGGCGAATTTCTTGAGCTCCGGCATGCGTGCCATCGAGCCATCGTCATTCATAATTTCACAAATCACACCAGCCGGCTTCAAGCCCGCCAAACGTGCCAAATCGATGCTCGCCTCGGTATGCCCTGCCCGCACCAACAAGCCGCCATCACGCCCAACCAAGGGAAACACGTGCCCTGGTCGATGAATATCCGTCGCCTTGGCATCAGCAGCAATGGCAGTGCGAATGGTATGAGCTCGATCATAGGCTGAAATGCCTGTCGTTACGCCCTCAGCCGCTTCGATTGAAATGGTGAAGTTGGTTTTAAATTTGGCATTGGTATTGGCTACCATCAGCGGCAGCTGCAACTGATCGGTCTGCTCTTGGATCATGGCCAAACAAATCAGGCCGCGCCCGTGTGTGGCCATAAAATTGATCGCTTCCGGCGTCACCCATTCCGCCGCCATGACCAGATCACCTTCATTCTCACGATCTTCATCATCGGCCAGAATAACCATGCGACCAGCCCGCAGCTCTTCAATCAACTCTTCGGTTGTTGCCAAACTCATGTTGTCTCCACCCGAAACTGCATCAACCGCTCAACATAACGGCCATACATATCGGTTTCGATATTTACCTTTGCGCCCACTTGCAAAGCGCCCAAATTGGTGTGCGATAAGGTATGAGGAATCAAGTTGACGGTAAAGTTATTCCTACCCCCCCCCTCCATTTCCATCTCATTCATTTCCACCTCATTCACCGTCAGACTAACACCATCAATGCTCACCGAGCCTTTTTTAACGACATAAGGCGCCAAGGCATCAGGTATATAAAAATTCAATTCGCGATGCTCACCAACATCCCGCAATTCCAGCACACGACCCACACCATCAATATGACCGGTCACCATATGGCCACCCAAAGCATCACCCATGCGCAAAGCAGGCTCCAAATTCACCGCCGCACCTTCAATGGCATCAGCAAACGTTGTCAACGATAACGTTTCCAATGACAACGTCGCAGCAAAACAAGTTGCTATTGGGAAATCGGTAATGGTTAAACAGCAGCCATTGCAAGCCACTGAATCACCCAATTTCCAAGCTGTCATGTCCAATTTGCTGCCAAACAGCATGTGGGTTTGCTCAGCTTCGTGTTGGATACGTTCGATTGAGCCAACGTCCTGAATGATTCCAGTAAACATAGCGCGAATACTAGCCAGATTTAAGAACGTATGACAGACCATGGCTATTTATGGATACTCCAGCTTATGGATCAACCCACGCTCAAAAACATGCAACAAGCTCATCACATCTTAAAATCAACCTTCGGCTATGATCAGTTCCGCCATCATCAAGCCGATATTATTGAGTCCATCATCAACGGTCAGGATGTTTTAACCCTCATGCCCACAGGCGGCGGAAAATCCATCTGTTATCAAATTCCGGCTCTGGTTCGTGCTGGCACAGCCATTGTCGTATCGCCATTGATTGCCCTGATGCAAGATCAAGTCGATGCATTGCAACAACTGGGCATCAAAGCCGCCTTTTTAAACTCCACCCTGCATGCAAGTGAACAGCGCCGCATTGAAAATGAGCTGCTCAAAGGAGGCTTCGATCTATTATACTTGGCTCCCGAACGCCTGCTCAATGAATACACTTTAACACTCCTCGACCAATGCGACATCGCCTTGTTTGCCATTGATGAAGCCCACTGTGTGGCACAATGGGGGCATGATTTCCGCAAAGAATACCAACAATTATCGATGCTACATGAGCGCTATCCCAGCGTGCCGCGCATTGCCCTCACAGCCACCGCTGATGCGCGCACACGCCATGAAATCATCGAACAATTATCACTGCAACAGGCCAAAACATTCATCAATAGCTTTGATCGACCCAACATCCATTATGCCATTTCCGAAGCAGGCAATGGGCGCGATGAATTATGGAAGTTCATTCAAGCCAATCATCCTAATGATGCCGGCATCATCTACTGTTTGAGCCGCAAAAATGTTGATACGACAGCCGATTGGCTGACTAAAAAAGGCTGCACCGCCCTGCCCTATCATGCCGGTTTAAGTCAGAATATTCGTCAACACAATCAACAGCGTTTCCTGCGTGACGATGGCTGCATCATCGTCGCCACCATCGCTTTCGGCATGGGTATCGATAAGCCCGATGTGCGCTTTGTCGCCCATCTGAATTTACCCAAAAATATTGAATCTTATTATCAAGAGACAGGCCGCGCCGGGCGCGATGGTCAAGCTGCCAACGCTTGGATGACCTACGGATTAAAAGATGTGATCAACTTGCGTCTATTCACACAAAACAGCGATGCCGATGAACTGTTCAAACGTTTAATGCTGCAAAAAACCGATGCCATGTTGGGCTTATGCGAGCTCACCAGCTGCAGGCGGCAAGCCATCTTGGCCTATTTCGGCGAACATTTAGAGATGCCCTGTGGCAACTGCGATAATTGTATCCATCCACCCCAAACATGGGATGCCACCATTGCCACGCAAAAAGCCTTATCCTGCATCTATCGCAGCGGAGAACGTTTCGGCAGCCAATACATCATCGACATCCTGCTCGGCAAAGATGATGAGCGCATCAAACACAATCAGCACGAACAATTAAGCACCTTTGGCATCGGCAGCGAACACAGCAACCCCGAATGGCGCGGCATCCTGCGTCAACTGATTGCACACGGATATTTGGCTACCGACAGCGAAGGTTACGGGGTGTTAAAATTAACTCAAAAAGCATGGCCGTTACTCAAACGCCGCGAAACACCGCAAACGGTGATGCTCAGAAAACTACGCAAAATATCCAAAGCCCAACAAAAGAAAAGCCGCCCATCATCCAACACATCATCCAACACATCATCCAACACATCAGCCCGCAAATCAGCCCTCGAACTACCCCAACAAGATCAACATATCTTCGAGCAATTACGCGCCTTGCGCAGCAGTTTAGCAAAAGAACAAAATGTGCCACCTTATGTTATTTTCGCAGATAAAACCCTCATCGAGCTGGCTATTGTCAAACCTGCAACAAAGGCTCAAATGTTAGACATATCAGGCATTGGTGAAGTCAAACTCAAACGCTACGGTGAGGCTTTTTTGAACACCCTAAAGAACACCGCTTAGCTATCCTTCTTCTGATTGTGTTGGCTGCTGCGCTGCAATGCCTGCTCTCTGCGCCAAGCATCAATATTGGCATGATTGCCGGACAACAACACATCAGGCACCTGTTTGCCTTCAAACTCCACGGGTCGTGTATAATGCGGCCAATCCAAGATCCCATCTTCAGTGAACGAATCAAGTACAGCTGATTCAGGGCTGCCAAGCACACCGGGCAACAAACGAATCACTGCATCAAGCACACACAGCGCCGCCGGTTCACCACCGG
>JAESRU010000074.1 GCA_016764455.1 Hyphomicrobiales bacterium
TAATATTTTCCCATCAGGCCTTGAAGGTCGGGGAATTCGCCGACCATTTCGGTGACAAGGTCTGCTTTGCATAATTGCGCGGCGCGGTCGGCTAGATCGGGGTCAGCACCAACAAGTGGGGCGATTTCGCGTGCTAATGCACGTATTCTTTCCACACGCTCGGCCTGGGTCCCGAGTTTTTCGTGGAAGGTGATGTCTTTCAGTTTTTCGAGCCGGTCTTCGAGGCTGATTTTCAGGTCCTGTTCCCAGAAGAAGCGGGCGTCGGACAATCTGGCGGCGATGACTTTTTCGTTGCCGGCGATGATTTTCTTGCCGCCATCTTCGGCGATCAGGTTGGCGACCAGAATGAACTTATTGACGAGCTTGCCGGATTTCGGATCACGCAGGGAAAAGCATTTTTGATGGCTTTTCATCGAGATCGTCAAAACCTCAGGCGGCACATCGAGGAAGGCTTCGTCAAACTGGCCCATCAGCACGACCGGCCATTCCACAAGGCCAGCCACTTCGCTCAAAAGCGCGTCGTCTTCGACAAGCTCCAGCCCTTGCGCGAAAGCAACATTCTTGGCGTCGGCCAGAATGATTTCACGCCGCCTTGCGCTGTCGAGAATGACAAACGCTTTTTCCAGTGCGGGTACATAATCTTCAAACCGGCGCACGACAATCGGGTCCGGTCCCATGAACCGGTGGCCACGGGTGATGTTGCCAGATTTAACACCGCCAACTTGGAAATCGACCACAATTGTGTCTTCGGTTTCAGGCCCAAACGTACAGAGGATCGATTGCAGCGGGCGGACCCAGCGCATATCGCCTGCGCCCCAGCGCATGGATTTCGGCCAGGGGAAATTACGAATGACTTCGGGAATGATTTCAGCGATCACATCTTCGCTGGCGCGGCCCGGTTTCTCAATCACTGCCAGATAATAATCGCCCTTTTTATCGTCCTTGACGATTTGCGCGTCGTCAACCGAACTCAATCCGGCGGCGCGGAGAAACCCTTCCAAAGCTTTTTCAGGCGCGCCAACACGCGGCCCCTTGCGCTCGTCTTTGGTATCCGGCTGGCGGGCAGGCAGGCCGACAATATTCAGCGTCAGGCGGCGCGGGGTGGCGAACGCCACAGCGGCTTCATAAGCAAGGCCTGCATCTACAAGCGCGTTGGTGACAAGTTTTTTGAGATTTTCCGCGCCCTGCGCCTGCATCCGGGCCGGGATTTCTTCGGAAAATAATTCAAGCAAAAGATCAGGCATCGACACTGCCCCCCGCATCGGTTTTTCTCCAAGCTTCACCGCAAGCTAGGGAGAGATTGCGTACCCGCAGGATATAGCTTTGGCGCTCGGTGACCGAGATAACGCCGCGGGCATCCAGCAAATTGAAAAGGTGGCTCGCCTTGATGCATTGGTCATAGGCCGGCAGCACCATCAGGTGTTTGTCGCCCTTGTCGCCCGCTGCCAGCAATGCCTGACATTCGGTTTCTGCATCGCGGAAATGCCGTTCGAGAATTTCGGTGTTGGCGTGTTCGAAATTATGCCGGGAATATTCCTGCTCGGCCTGAAGGAAGACATCGCCGTAAGAGACCCGTGCATCGCCTTCGCCACCGTTGAAATTCAAATCGTAGACATTATCAACGCCCTGCACATACATGGCGAGGCGTTCGAGGCCGTAAGTCAGTTCGCCGGATACGGGTTTGCAATCGATGCCGCAGACCTGTTGGAAATAGGTGAATTGGGACACTTCCATGCCGTCGCACCAGACCTCCCACCCGAGGCCCCAGGCGCCGAGCGTCGGGCTTTCCCAATCGTCTTCGACAAAGCGGATATCGTGGTTTTTCGGATCGATGCCGATCACATACAGGCTTTGCAGATAAAGCTCCTGCAAATCCTTCGGCGACGGCTTCAGGATCACCTGGAACTGGTAATAATGCTGCAACCGGTTTGGGTTTTCGCCATAGCGACCATCCTTTGGCCGCCGCGATGGTTGTACGTAAGCCGCGTTCCAGTGTTTTGGCCCCAACGAGCGCAGGGTCGTTGCCGGGTGGAACGTGCCCGCGCCAACCTCCATGTCGTAGGGTTGCAGGATGACGCAGCCATAGGCCGCCCAATAATTCTGCAACGCCAGAATCAGGCCCTGGAAAGAGGTTTCGGGGGAGAGGCTGGTTGAGCCTTTAGCAACGCCCATGAGGCAAAAGTTCCGTATGTTGACGCGAAAAATCCGGGTCCGGCGTATTGGTGCCAGAATGTGCCGCAACCTAAGCACGGCCCGGTATSGGGTCAAGCAATWGMCGCGCYGAATCGYCAGGAAATCACCARGMGATCAWTTGCGRGTTAWSYAGCGAAAGAWGYTTMGCTTTYTTAACCAAATCAGTTTACGTTGCSKYTAAATCTGAATCGGGAAATTTGCAGATATGAAAAAGACCGCATCCATTCTGGCTCTGGCCGCATGTATCGCCGCTTCAAGCGTTCCGGCAATGGCAGGTAGTACCTTCCGGCTGGAATTTTATCGCGATTATAGCGGTCTGCAAATCGGCACCGATACCTATCAGCATCACAACGATTACCGCCATTATGGTGATCTGTATGTTCGTGAAGGATTTACATCCTCCAGCGGTTCGCTTTGCCATCGCCATATMGARCGSGCGYCCGGCATGCAGTTYCATGCGAACACSCAATGCCATCGCCACGACCCATGGCTGCATCCGAGCCTTGATTACGCGGTGCGTTAAGCTGGTTTAATCCGACTGGTTTACTTTTTCGCGCTTTAATAAGGCGCGTTCATTTTCGATAATATAATCACGCACGATCGGTACCGCATCCCGTTTAAGCGCAACAATAATCTGATAATTCATATTGGATCCATTGAAAAAGCCAAGCATGACGGAAGCCAGGTAAAATTCCATCATTCGGCAGAACCGGGCATCATAGATTGCCTCCGCCTTGTTCCAATTTGCCATAAAGCGGCGGTGCCGGTCATATCTCTATAAGCGATGTGTTTGAAGTGAAACCGGTCTCCAAGACCTTTATACCATTGCAGCAAATATCACCATTTGACGAATTTGCTTAAAACGACCTGTGCTGTTCGCGGCCGAGGACACCCATGAAACGGCGAATACAGAAATGGTGCGATTACCTAAAACAGCTTTGGCGGGATCGCCCGGACGATCATGGTAGGGTCGGGCGCTATCATGCAGGTCACAATCTGAACATTGAAGATATCCGCAATATCCGATTTTCTTGATTTGGGATCCGGTCCAACCTAATCTGCCGGTGACGTTTAAACGGGAGCGGTAAATCATGTCTRTTATCAAAACTACCTGTCGGCTTTGCCTGGTGAGTTGCGGCATGGCGGTTGAAATGGAAGATGATTTTCCGGCCGGTGCCGCCCACCAGGGAGGCAACACGCCGCTTGGTAAAATCAAGAAATTCATAGGCGACCGCGATCACCCGTTGAGCCAGGGCTATCTTTGCGTAACCAGGGCTATCTTTGCGTAAAAGGAAAGGCGTCGCTTGATTTCRCCAATGCCCCGGATCGGATAATTTACCCGCAGAAACGCGTTGGCGAGCGCGGCTCCGGCAAATGGGAACGGGTCAGCTGGAACGACGCACTCGACGATATTGCCAAACGGATGAACGCGACAATCGACGAATATGGTGCCCGTGCGGTCGCCGTTCAGGCCCTACCGCCCAAGGAATATTACGTCTACGATCTGTTTTTGGAGGCCATCGACGGCCCGACTTTTTTCAAGCACGATGCCCATAATTGTTTCACACCGCAATTGATGTCCGACCTGCTGACCTTTGGTTCGCTCGCCACCTATATCAATTTCATGGATGTGGAGGAATGCGATACTTTCATTCTTTGGGGCGTCAATCTGACCGAGACCAATGGCTCCAAGGCGGTCCGTATCAATGATGCTGTCCGTAAAAATGGCGCGAAAATAATTGTCGTTGACCCCCGCCCGACCCGCTCGGCGAAAAAAGGCCGATTTGTGGTTGCAGATCCGGCCCGGTACAGACGCAGCTCTGGCGCTCGGCATGATCAACATCATGATCGAGAATGACTGGGTCGATCATGATTTCATCAAAGACTGGACCATCGGCTTTGATGAATTAAAGACGCGGGCCGCAGAATATACGCCGGAAAAAACAGCCCAGATCACCTGGATTCCGGCTGAAAAAATTGTTGAGGCAACACGGATGTTTGCTACCGCCAACCGCTCGGCAATGTACACCTTTATCGGCGCCACCATGGGCGGAAATTCAATTTCTACCTTTGGGTTGATGGGCTTCCTGCCAGCACTGACCGGGCGCATTGACCAGACCGGGAATAATTGCATTCTGATGCCTATAAAAATGCGCTTGCCCAGCTATTATAAATCCGGCGCGAGCGACAACGACAGGACGCGGCTCGAAGATCAGATCAGCACGGACAAATTTCCGCTGCTCGCCGGCCCCGATGCCATTTCAACGCCCTACCCCAACCCATCCCACGTTATTGACGCCATGCTGACCGGCGACCCGTATCCGGTCAAAGCGCTCTGGACCAATTGCAATCCGATGGTCGGACTTGAAGACAGCTACAAGGTTCTGGAAGCCCTCAAATCCCTCGACCTGCTGGTGGTCTCTGACATGTTCGAGAGCCCGACCGCACATCTGGCCGACTATATTCTGCCAGTCACAAATCACATGGAATCAGAGGCTATTACCGAATATGCCGGGCTGAACCTGATCACAGCGCGGGTCAAATGCATGGAGCCGCGCGGCGAAGCTCGTGAAGAAGCTGATGCCGTTCTTGAGGTTTTACGGCGCATGGGATTTGGCGATAAAATACCCGTTCAAAGTTACCGGGAATTGCTCGATTACCGGCTTGAACCGCTGGGCATCGACTTTGATGAATTTGCCAGACGGGGATCAATTATCGGCCCGGACGAGCGCTTGAAATACAAGAATGGCAAGTTGCGCCCGGACGGTAAACCGGGATTCAACACGCCTTCCGGCAAGGTTGAATTCACGTCGCAAAAACTGGATGCATTTGGTTATGATCCACTCCCCAATTTCAAAGAACCGCTGTTCAGCCCGCAGAATATGGATGGCCGCGACACTGAACTGGTTGGCGAATTTCCCCTGATCCTGATCAGCGGCACCCGGGCGGTCGAATATTACAGCACGCTTGGGATTTCACTGCCCAAACTGAACAAGCGGCGGCCTTTTCCGGGATTGGAAATGGCACCCGAGACCGCCGAGAAATATGACCTGGAGGAAGGTGACTGGGCGGAGATCGAAGCTCCTAACACCGACAAGACCATTGTCAGGCGGGTTACCCTTTTGCCCGGCATGGACCCCCGCGTGATCAACGCGGAAGGTCTCTGGTATATGCCCGGTGAAGATTTGATTGTCGGCACATTGAGGGTCGGCGCCAATGTGCTGACGCCATTGCGTGATGACCTGGACCCGGTGATGGGCGGCTCAACGGCCCGGTGCTTGTTGTGCCGGATCAGGAAATCTGACTATCGTCCGGCAATGCAGGCCGCTGAATAATTTTAGAGCCCTAAGCGGGTCCAGATGGTGCGGGCTTCCAAAGTCGCCAGCAATTCGTCTGCCCATCCGTCGGTGACGTGAATATTTCCCTCAGCCAATCGTGAAACCGACAATGCCCGGCGGAACAGGCCGCGTGGTTGGGTGATCAGCCTCAGTTTGACCTTATCGCCAAATTTCTCAGTGAGAATTTCGCGCATGTCACCGATGCCGTCGATCAAGCCCAATTCTAGTGCTCGTTTTCCGGTCCAGAAGGCGCCCGTGAAAAGCTCGCTATCTTTTCCATTCAATTTGCCTTCACGGCGGGTGCGAACCAGATCCGTGAAAGTTTCGTGGATATCAGCTTGAAGCTCTTTCAGACGGCGCACATCGGCTGGCTTTTCCGGCTGGAACGGGTCCAGAATGGATTTTGATTTTCCTGCCGTATGGACGCGGCGCTCGATCCCGATTTTCTCGATCAGTTTATCAAACCCGAATGAAGCCGACACCACACCAATCGATCCAACAATCGAACTTGGATCGGCGTAAATTTCATCCCCCGCCAATGCCAGCATATAGCCACCGGACGCGGCTGCATCTTCGGCAAAAGCATAGACCGGGATTTTCTTTTCATCCGCCAATTGGCGGATACGTTTGAAAATCAGGTTCGATTGTACCGGCGATCCACCTGGCGAATTGATGCTAAGAGCAACCGCCACAGCGCCACTGACTGAAAAGGCTTTTTCCAAACTGCCTGTAATACCAGCATAAGAAAGGCCAGGACGGAGCGGTGACGAAATCCCGATCGCGCCATAAAGCCGCAGAACAGGAACGACAGGCCCTGGTTCGCGCCAGGGTTCCGGCATCAATTGCCGCCAGAGAGAGGGTGAATTTGTCATTTGCGATAGATAAGCCGGAGCACCGTGCGGTGCAAGAGGCGGGGCTTCCAAATCTTCATCCAAAAAATAGTTACCGTGAAGCGGTAATCACGGATGCCAGCAATGTTTCAGGGCTTTTGCTATACCCTCAGCGCCCCGCCTGCCCGCAATATGTCCTCAGCGGCGGCTGTATAGCTGCCATCTTTATCGTGCAGGATCAGGCTAGTGATAGTTTTGACATCGGGCGATGTCCCTTTCACCAATTGGTAGATGTTTCGGGTTGTTGACGCCCCTTCGCGCGCAACCAAAGGCAATATTGTTAGTTGATGGCTGGCGGCAATCGGCAGGCTCCTGAAGGCTTGGTCAATTTCGAGCGGCAGGATCATTGTTACCGTCCCACYGTCCTTCACAAGCGCCACCATCTGTTCAGCCCAAGCAGCAATTGTATCCATATCTCCGATATGCGCAGCGGCCCTGCCCTGGTCTCTCGGGGTCCGTGAGCGGCCCTGCTCCCGATAAGGCGGGTTGGCGAAGGCGTGATCGAAGCTGCCTTGAATTTGCCCCGTGGCGATTAGCTCTGATAGTGACGCCATATCACCTGGAACAATATTCAGTGTGTCTTCAAATCCGTTTCGGGTCGCATTCGTTTTTGCCAGTTCGGCATAGTCAGGATTGATCTCGACGCCGGTGATTTTAATGTCAGATACCCGGCTCGCCAAACACAAAGCTGCGACACCTGTTCCAATGCCCGCTTCGAAAATTTTTTCGCCCGGTAAAGCTGGCACCGCAGCCGCCAGCATCACCGCATCCAACCCGGCGCGATAGCCTTTGCGCGGCTGGAGTATTTTCAGGCGATTATTGAGAAAGCCATTGTCTGTGGTGTCGAGCGCGCTAGCTTCACTTACCGGCATATTTATCCGGGCCRAGCTCTATCTCGGCATCAAGCAATGTTCTTCGGGCAAGCGCCCAGCGATCATCTTCAACCAGAATACGGCGTGGYAAAATCCCAAGAGAGCCTTCCATGATGCTCATATTGGTATCCAGYAACATGTGATACACGTCCGCCTGTTTCAGCAGATATTCGAYGAACGAAATCAGCACCGGGTCGTTGGTTCTGAGAATTTCCCGCAAAATATTCGCTCCGCACCGATTGTGAGTTCTAGCCTAATACGCCATGATAGTATCTGCGGGCACGTTGGCAAACATTGAAAAATGACCTAAACACGCCCCGCCGCTATTTTGGCGTTTGTAATCGGGACTGGAGGCGAAATTGGGCGTTGTTGTACCCCTCAAAGGTGAAGAGAAGCCGGAAGCATCTATCGAGCTGCTACTAAGGCTCGTCGGTGACGACATGAAGCGCGTCAACACGATCATTCTCGAAAAAGCCGCCTCCAATGTGGACCTGATCCCTGAGCTTGCCCGGCATCTGATTGATTCCGGGGGCAAGCGCCTGCGGCCCATGCTGACGCTCGCCTGCGCCCATCTGGTTGGCTATCAGGGCGAACATCATATCAAGCTGGCAACAGCGGTTGAATTTATGCATACCGCGACGCTGCTGCACGATGATGTCGTTGATGAAAGCGACCTTCGGCGCGGCAAAGCCACGGCGCGGATATTGTGGGGCAATCAAGCCAGCGTGCTGGTTGGTGATTTCCTGCTTGGTCAGGCCTTCAAGATGATGGTCGAGACAGGCTCGCTTGAATGTCTGCGCATTCTCTCCGACGCTGCCGTCGTGATTGCTGAAGGCGAAGTGTGGCAATTATCCACCGCCCAGAATGTTGCAACGACAGAAGATGATTATCTGAATGTTATTCGCGCCAAAACGGCCGCCTTATTTTCAGCCGCCGCTGAAGTTGGCGCCGCGATCACAAACCGTCCTGAAGAAGAGCAAGCAGCCTTGCGGGCCTATGGCAACAATCTCGGCATCGCGTTTCAGTTGATCGACGACGCACTCGATTATTCTGGCGACCAGGCCAAGCTTGGCAAAGCCGTTGGCGATGATTTCCGCGAAGGCAAAGTCACCCTGCCGGTTGTATTGAGCTATCGTCGCGGCGATGAAGCTGAGCGCGCTTT
>JAESRU010000123.1 GCA_016764455.1 Hyphomicrobiales bacterium
AACCCACGGATCGCCGGGCCAGACAGGAAGCCCCGTATAATTTCAAGATCACGCAGCGAATTGCCTGCCCCGGGGGGCAAGGTCTCAGGATCCTGCAATTGCTGGTGAAAGGTCGTATCGCCAATCAGCTGGTCAATGTGAAACGCCGCCCGTGACAGCAGGCGCGAGCGGATGAATTCATAAAGCCCAAGAAAACCGTAAAGCACGACAATAATGGCAAACAGCCCTATTAGGGTCGGCACTGAGCCACTGGACAACACCCGGTCATAGATCTGCAACATATAAAGCGGTCCGGCCAGCATCAGCAGGTTGATGCCCGCGCTGAACAGACCCGCATGCACAAAGCTGCGGCGCAGCTTTGTCAGGGCTGTTTTGTATGGCTCTTGCGCCGTTGTCATCCGTTCTACCGCCATTTTTGCCTGTGGCTGCCCGTACTCTGCCCGTACTCTGCCCGTACTCTGCCTGTGGCTGCCTTGTGCACACCATCCGATAGGCCCGATCAGAAAAGGAGCCATTGCAACACATCACATTATAAACCGGGCAATTTAGTGGCCGTTTATTGAAAATTAATAAATATGGTAAACCCGCGGGCGGCGAGACCCGTCAAACCGGCAATTCTCCGCTTAAAGCGGGTGCGCCTTGGTAAATTTCCGGAAGAAAGCCAAGAATGCCCGGTAATAAACAGCCATGGCAAAATAATCGGTTTTTTGACCCAACTGCTTAAAAAACCGCACTTGAGCCTTGCGTTGCGGCAATACAGATCGGGGCTGAGGGTTTAGCGCCGTTTTTGCCGCAGGCAGAAGGGCACAATATTGGTCGGCTGGCAGAATGGCAGACCCGTGCGGTACAGAAAATGGCAAATCTCTCAGGCCGCACGCCGCCGCGTTTGATCGGGGGGCTGTTGCGCCCGCCGGTGGTGTCGGCTGAATTGGTGTCAGCAACACTTTCCTGTTCCTGCCCCGCCGCGCGTCGAAACCTTGGCCTGTTTGCCAAGCGCGGCCTGATACGCGAAGTCACCGGTCAGGACCGCTATCGGTTCTGGACTGTGCAACTGTGAGCCGGGGCAGGGAGCCTATGTGAGGCAGGCGGTTTTTACATCGCCGACGCAGCAATCCTCGCCGCCAAGGGCACCGATCAACAGTAAGCCCTGCATCTGAACGAAATCACATTAAAGCGCTTTGCGTTTGATTTGTATCACCCTGGCCGGCGAACGCGACWGTTTYGACGGGCGTTTGGCCAGCGTCAGCTGTCAGCCACAGTGTGAAGCCGACCGGTCTTGCGGCCTTGTCGGGAAGAAATTGTGATCATGCCCAGGGCGATCACCAGAACACCAAGCAGGCCAGCCCCAGAGTAGACAGCCAAAGCGGCCAAAAGAGACCATCCGGCGATCAGAGCCGATGTGGCGGCGATACCACCAAAGAGTATGGCAAGCGCTAGAATGGCGATCAACACTGCGTATCCTCAAGTAAACTGGCGTTTTCCGGTTCAGTATATGACCAAAACCTTAACGCTCTCATAACTCTGCTTTCGTCCTCTCTAGCATGATTTGGGAATTATGCGGCGAAAATAAGGCAGCGGGGTGCAGATATGCGGATCTTGTTGCGCATTCGCCTTTTGGGGGTAGGGGGGTGCGTAAATCATCCGCCTGGCCACAAGATGCACAAGCCTGGACAGGCCGCTGTCATGGTCTTTCGGCTTAACATTGATCCAGCAAATACCGAGAGATGCGTTTGAAAAGAAAACTCTGCCTCGCCCGGATTTGTGATGCTCTGTCCTAAACAAAAGCCGAAAGGCTTGAATGTGTCTTGTCAAACCGACCTCGGAACGGCAGGGAAAGAATATGCAGGCTGATCCGCAAGACCCATCCCCTTCAGACGCCGCACGGCCCAAAGTGCAGGCGCATCTTGTCCTGTTGGCGCTGGTTGGGGTGTGTGGTGGGGTGGAACTGGTTCTGGTCGCTGCCGATTACGGGCTGATCGGCACGCCGCGCTGGCGTGGGCTGGCCTATCAGAACGGCGCGTTCTGGGCCGGGTTGCTGTATAACTGGCGGCCAAATTACGCCGCGCAGCCGGGGCTGATGTTTGTCACCTATGCCTTTTTACATAGCGGGCTGGGGCATCTTGCCGGTAATATGCTGACATTGTTTTTCCTGGGGCCAATTGTGCAAGAGCGGGTGGGCCAGCGCTGGTTTGCGGCAATATACGCGCTTTCGGCGATTGGTGGTGCGGTTGGGTTTGCGGTTTTATCCAGCAGCGCGCAATCGATGGTCGGGGCCTCGGGGGCGTTGTTTGGTCTGGCGGGGGCCTGGCAATACTGGGAATGGTCTGACCTGCGCCGGGCAGGGCGGGGTACCTGGGTGGTCTGGCGCACGATGCTGGCCCTGGTGTTTCTTAATGCGGTGCTTTGGGTCTGGTACGACCAACAACTGGCCTGGGAGGCGCATCTGGGCGGGTTCATTACCGGCTGGTTGGGGGCCGCAGTGCTGATGCGGCGAGGCACAGGTGGGCAAAGAGTGACAGATGAAAGGTAAAACCGGCAGGCCGCGTTGCATTTTCTCGACAAAGTACCGGATTTTTCCCAATGCTCTGCATCAGGCCATTTCATCATGCGCACAATGCCAATATATTGAGTGTGACAAAATATAGGGATACAACCTGTACCTGAATTGAATTAGCTCAGAGTGAACCGGATTTTGATAGTGACGGACTATTTACGTGGAGAGAATGTATATGGCTGACCAACCGCCTCGCGTCATGGCAGTGGCTTCTGCTGGCGGGCACTGGATACAGCTTTGCCGACTTGCACCTGCCTGGTCGGGATGCCGTGTCGACTATGTCACGACCGATCCGGGATTGCGCCGCGGTGTCGAGGATGTGGCAGCCGCCCTGGGTGACCCTATTCCGGGGTTTCATGTGGTCAGCGAGGTCAACCGCTGGCAGAAACTACGCCTGATAAGGTCGCTGTTCCAGATTGCATTTCTTCTGCTGCGTATCCGCCCGGATGTGGTGGTTACAACCGGCGCGGCCCCTGGGTTTCTTATCTTGCGTCTGGGCGGGCTCATGGGGGCCCGCACTGTCTGGATCGACAGTATTGCAAATGCCGATGAGCTGTCGTTGTCAGGGAAAATGGCCGGCAAGCATTGTGATCTCTGGCTAACCCAATGGGAACATCTTGCAACATCAGAGGGGCCGGGTTTTCAGGGGTCAGTCATATGATTTTTGTGGTTGTGGGTACCCAGCTTCCGTTTGACCGGCTGATCAGGGCCGTCGATTCCTGGTGCGCGCAAAGTGGCCGGGGCCAAGAGGTTTTTGGACAGGTCGGTCGGATTGGGCCACAGAACTACACGCCGCAGCATTTCGAATGGGGCGGCATGCTTGATGCTGATGTGTTTCAGGACAAGATAACGGGTGCGGATATGATTGTCGGCCACGCGGGCATGGGGTCGATCATCACGGCCATGTCCCTTGCCAAACCTATCGTTATCCTGCCACGGCGCGCCCATCTGGGCGAGCACCGCAATGATCACCAGTTTGCGACGGTGAAGCGGCTTGGAATGCGGCCCGGGATATTCCCGGCGATGACCGAACAGGACCTGCCGGGCCTGATCGACCAACTTGTTGACGGTGGGTATCAAGAAGGCGGCGCAAAAATTTCCAATTTTGCGCAAGACCGGCTGATCGGGACGGTCCGGGATTTCATTCACGGGTCCAAACTCTAGGGTCTGCACCCATTAATCCTGCGATGGAACAGGGTATCAGGGCTTATGCTATGGGCTGGCAAAACTGGTTGGGGATACTGGCAACGGGGCTGCTGTTTGTCGGCGGCGTAGTCCAAGCCGAAGGTCTGTCCAAAAACCTGGCTAAAAACCTGGCCACGCTTCCTGTGGCAGAGGCGCGCGGCGGGACTGTTTTGATCACGCCGCAAAACACTCTTGCTTTGCTGCCCGGCAACCGGCGTTTGGCGCGGGTGGTGTTTCCCAGGTCTGACATTCCGGTCGTGGTGCCTGTGCTGGGCCCGCGCCTGAACCAGCCGGGCCATCAATTGCTGCGCCGCCTGTATGCGGCGGGCAAGGCGGCGGGCAATGACGGGGATATTTATGAGAACCGGGATCGCGCCCATTCGCGGCTGCCGCCAGAGGCGCATCCGCAACTGACCCATGTGGTTTACGGTGACAGTTTTCAGGCGCGCAATCTGGATTACGGGGGCGCGGTGCAGATGTTGTTCGACGCGCCGTTGATTGGCAATTCCTCAACCGCTCTTGCCGCCGGGCCGCTTTGGCGTTCCCTGCCGCGCCTGATGTTGACCATGAATGGCAAAACCGGGCTCAGACCGGGGCCGCAGCATCTTTACCAGAACTATGCGGCCGGGCAGATACACGTCTATCCAGAGCATCGTGATCACGATGACGAGTTGGGCGATTTATTGCCCGCCAACACCCCCTATTACCTGATCTCGAAAGGCTCATCAGGCTCTGATCAGCCGCATTTGCAGGCATTGGCGATGATTWTGGCGGCGCTTCGTCCCGACACCAAGGCATTTTTGCGCCAGGCTGACCTGATCGCCCCTACGGTGCAGATGATCTATCGCCGGGCCCGTGTCGGGGTGCGCTCGGGGGCGACCTATCTGAGTGGTGCGGCGCACCCGTCGGTGTTTGACGCCCGCGACATTGAYCTGGTGCGCATGGTCGGGTTGGCCAATGCCATACCCCCCGATGCGGTACCGCCAATGGTCCGGTTGCGCGTGACCGAGGACATGAAGGCGCGTGARGGTGTGGATTATTTTGGTCAGGGATTAAGCGAGGTGCTGTTTGACACGCCATCCGCCATCGCCCGGGTCTGGCGGTCGCGCGCCGGTCAGCGTCGTATGGTTGTGTCGGCAGAGGCGACCCGTGATCCAAACGGGCGCAAACTGTCTTTCAACTGGGTTTTGCTGCGTGGCGATCCGGCCCGTGTGACCCTCACACCGCTGACCCCAGATGGCACCCGGGTGCAGATTGACCTGATCTGGCAAGCACCGCGCGCGGCCCCGGGCRCGCCGGATGTCATTTCGTCGCGCAYTGATATCGGCGTGTTCGCCAATAATGGCGTTTATGACAGCGCCCCGGCGTTCATCTCGGTCCTGTTGCCGCGCCACGAGACGCGTCGCTATGAGACTGGGCCGGATGGAACATTACGCGTTGCCAGCATAGACTGGGGGCCGCGTGACGGGGTTTATGCCGATCCGTTGATTTTTCCCGAAATCCCCTGGCGCGATGACTATCATTACGACGCTGTCGGGCAGATCACTGGTTGGACCCGGATCAGGCCAGAAAACGGGCCAGAAAACGGGCCAGATCAGGTCAGCACCCCTGATGACTATGATGCGAATGGCTGGCGTATCCTGGCGCGCGATACACAAGGCATTCCGATGCGAACCGCACCTGTGCGCTATCTGGCTGATCAAAAAACCAATCGCCCRACCAGACTCCGCGAGGAACTGCTCGAGTAGGGGCCAAAAYCTGCGGATCGTTCAGGGGAAACGAAAAAGCGCCACTGCCTGGCAGGCAGCGGCGCTTTAAAAGAAAGAAGGTATCCGGATTTGACTCAGGATGTCTTGCGACGTCGGCCAAGGAACCCCATCAGGCCCAAGCCGCCGACAATCAGCGGCAAAGACGCCGGGATTGGCACCGGAGAGATTGGCGCTGCATCATATTCGACAACATWTTTGAAGATATCGCAATGGTGCTTTTTGTCCTTGCAATCCTTCCATCTGGTGCCATTCACCCAGCCGGCCAGATAGTCTCTTTTGGTGCCATCGTTGTTGGCGTTGTTGATCCAGTTTGTATAGCCAAAGGATTCACCCGTGGTCCATTCCCATGTGCCTTCTGTGGCGGCATCGGTTCCGCCCAGCCAGGCACGGACATAAGTCCCGGTGTGGGCGTTGGACGCGGCGGTGAAGGCGGCGTTGAGCGCATTCAGGAAGGTTTGCTCGGCCGCACTGGTGATTGTCGCCAGATACCCGGTTTGGCCAAGATAGGTCGAGGATTCGGCCAATGTATTGGCGGTTGTCCAGTCGATTTTGCCAATGTCGGGCCAGACCAGCTCGTACCAGTGGTCGTTGCCTCCGGCTGCTGTTGTCCATTGAACCGGAGCGGCGATTGCCGGAACTGAAAGACCCGCTGACAGGCCCAAAGCCAGAATGGCAGATTTAAACAAATAATTTTTCACAATACCCTCGATACCTAATAACACTAATTATGTGAAATGAGCGTTTCACCATCCCTTACTTAATACCCAGAGGGCATTCATACAAGACATGGTGCCCTTACGGCATCGAATTACGTCAGGGAAACGGCAAACCATCGGAAATACCGCCAAGTACCGGCGATTGTTTCGAATATCTGGACAATTGCCCGCGCATCATGTATTCGCAAAAGGCAGCAGCTAGGGCTATGGGAAGGCAAGATGATGGATGCTTGGACACTTATTGTCACCGTCTACCTGTTTATCTCTATTGCCGCGATCATCATGACATACCGCGAGCAAAAGCGAAGCAACCTGAAGAGCCCGTTATTCACTTTGATTGGYTACGTCTTGTGCACGGTATGGCCTGTAACGGTCGCAGGAACGCTGGTGGCGATTGGCTATGGAGAATGGGTCGGAAAGCCGTCGAACTCCTGAGCGCATTCAGCAGCGCCCCAGCCCGGCAACCATCACCACATTCTCACAGAGCGAGTCTCACGGCCCGGCCTCGCAGCGCCAGACCTTGTCCGCCATTGGTCCGCGACAATGGTCGCGCGGATAAAGGGCTTACCGACCGCTTGGAAAGCCTGTCCGCCGCGCCTCTGAAAGGGCGTGACTGCTAATAGATCGGAAGCTGGCAACAATACCCCGCCATAACCCCGGATTAATGAAAGATTCGAAACAATGGCCCTGTGGTGGCATCAAACCCCAGGGTGGCTGTTAACCTATTGTTAATAATTTATTGGTTTAGAATCAGCTATTTACCTGTAATTTAGCGTTAACATTTATATTCTTCCCGGGCAGAACCGTTTGACATTCGGCAAGGTTCCGCCTAAATTTCTATCAGTTTAAGTCAAATTTTGTCGCAGAATATTGTGTGACCAAGCATATTACATACGCGCGAAGTTACAGAATTTTAGCAAAAAATACTGGGGGTATCATGTTTACAAGACTATTCACTAAAGCCGCTGTTGTCGGCTCCATGGTTTTTGCCGCACAGGCCGCGTCGGCGGCAACCTATGACTTTAAGGCCGCAGCCAATGCCGGTGGCGGCGTCGGAGAGTCGATCTTTTCGACCTTCAGCACCAGCGCCAGCGGCGGTACCTTTGGCGGCTTTGCCGGGCCCAATCTGGATATCACCGCCTCTGCGGTGGATAATGATCCGGCGCAGTATGTCTATTTCGACCATGGGAACGCCGGCATTGGCGTCTGCAAGGATCCAACCGGCGGTGCCTCGGTCGGCAGCTATACCAACGGCAGCGCGAATTTCTGTGCCCCGGGCAGTGACGATGGCCTCACAGCACTTCTTGAGACCCTTACATTCACCGCCACCGATACCGCGGTGGTGATCCAGTCGATCTGGCTGAATGCCAATCACGATCCGGCGAATGTCCGGGACGCAAGCTATATGATTAATGGCGTCTTGTATGATTTCTCTGACATGATCACCGACTCTCTTTCCGGCAGCGGTGATGTGCGGATTGATCTGGACTTTACGCTGAATGTTGGGGACTCGTTTTCCCTTTATGCCGCAAGCGGCAGCCCGGACTCATATGTCTCTGGCATTGCACTGGCCGCTGTACCGCTGCCGGCTGCCGGCCTGATGTTGCTGGGCGCGCTTGGTGGGCTTGGGGCCATTCGCCGTCGCCGCAAGGCTACCTGAAAAAAATCACATGCGGGGGATCACCCGCTTGGAAAGCCTGTCCGCCGCGCCTCTGAAAGGGCGTGGCGGATTTGCGTTTGGGGCGGCGTGACTGCTAATAGATCGGAAGTCGGCAACAATAACGCGCCATAAGACCGAATTAATGAAAGATTCGAAACAATGGCCCTACGGCGGTATCAAACCTCAGGGTGGCTGTTAACTTATTATTAATATTTTATTGATTAAAAATCAGTTAGTTACATGTATTTTAGCGTTAACATTTGTGTTTTGCCCGGGCAGAACCGTTTGACATTCGGCAAGGTTCCGCCTAAATCCTTACAAGTTTTAGTCATATTCTGTGTGCCAATTTCG
>JAESRU010000212.1 GCA_016764455.1 Hyphomicrobiales bacterium
CTGAAATGATTTCCATTTTGTCAGAGCATTATACGCTGGCACCCGGAGACCTGATTTTCACTGGTACGCCGGCTGGCGTTGGCCCTGTAGTTCAAGGTGACAAAATATCAGTCCATATTGATGGTTTGACAGATTTGAATGTGGAAGTTGTTTAATGGTGAGGTAGAAAAATTAGGTATTACACCATAATTTTTGTCTTAACCATAAATCACAAGAGGTTATGTTTGGTGTGTATTAATTTCTACTTTAGTTGTTTATCTTAAATAAGATAAGGATACGTTCTAATTTGTCCAGCAGGGCTTACGGCCGCGCGTGTAGATACGCTTCGGCCGTGCGTGTGAATATGTACTAGCGGAATGGCAAAATCGCAAATTATGACTAAATTTTTTCAATGGTTGTTTTTGAAGCTAAAGGAGATGCCGTCTCCAGTTCGAAAAATAGTTCGTTTGACCAGTGATTTCCTGCTGATCATTGCAGCTTTCTTCACTGCCATATTTCTACGTTTGGGTGACGTAAACTTTGAATCACCATGGCTGATTGAAGCCGCTGGATTGCTGCTTTTGGTATCTCTAGTCGCGGTCCCTGCTAGCGGCTTGCATCGCAATACATTGCGTTATTCGTCCCTGCATGATTTTTTACTCATCCTGCGCACCATCACATTGATTGTCGTATTTCATACGCTTGTACTATTTTTAGTGTCGAGACTGGATAGTTTGCCGCGCTCGGTTCCGCTTCTCACCTGGTTTGTCGGCATTGTATATTTATCAGGCCCTCGGGTATTTTTTCGATTGTTGAAAGACAATTGGGCCGAAAATAAATTTTCCAAAGCAAAGCAAAAACCACGTGAAGATATCGCGCTATATGGATCAGTAGATGTCGCTGAATTGTTCCTGCGTGGTTTGCGRCAAAAAAARGATGTGCCGTACAAARTAATYAGCATTTTTACGAACAATCGCGAGGATTTTGGCACCCGCATCCAAGGGGTCAACGTCATAGGATCSGTTGCAGATTTTGAGRTTTTYCARMAAAAACGCATCGATTCTGGCCATCTACCAGTTTCAAAAATCGTTCTTACCAGCCGGGATGTAGGAATTAATACGGTCCGTGAATTAGTGAAACTCGGTAGCAAACTTGGATTTTCTGTCGAGCGAATTCCAGATATGGGCAGATTTGAATCCGGCGATAAAGTTCTCAATCCCTATACAGATTTTRCAGCSGTCGAATTGAAAGATGTGYTGGGCCGYCCTGCGGTAAAYYTGGACYTGATCGGRATATCGAGAATGATCGAGGGGCGCAATGTTCTCGTCACTGGCGCAGGCGGTTCTATTGGGTCGGAATTAACGCGTCAAATCGCGTCTTACAGGCCGTCCCGACTGATCATGGTGGATAACAGCGAATATAACCTCTTTGCCATCGAMCGGGATATTGGGGAGCAAATGGAGGGGTTGGATACAGCTAGCCTGCTTTGTTCAGTCAGAGACAGAGAGCGGATTTTCAGAATCATTGAACAAGAACGTCCAGCCTTGGTATTTCATGCTGCAGCTCTGAAACACGTTCCATTGGTTGAGTATAATCCGGGTGAAGGGGTCCTCACCAATGTCATGGGCACCCAAAATGTAGCAGACGCAGCGCAGAAATATGGCGCAGATGCATTTGTGATGGTTTCAACGGATAAAGCAGTCAATCCAACAAATGTAATGGGTGCTACAAAACGGCTGGCAGAAATTTACTGTCAAACCGCTGATGCCCGCAATGCCAAGCTAAAAAGCATCAGGCGCACAAAATTTTTAACTGTGCGATTCGGCAATGTTTTAGGTTCAACAGGCTCTGTGGTGCCCCATTTTGAGCGCCAAATCCGACGTGGCGGCCCGGTGACCGTTACACATCCGGATATTGAACGGTTTTTCATGACAATCCGTGAGGCCGTTGCGCTCATTCTTCAAGCGACTAATCACGGCCTCAGCACGCCTAAAAGGGATGGCCGGATATACGTTCTTGAAATGGGCGAACCCATAAAAATATATGATATGGCGCGCCAGATGATTCGCCTTGCCGGGTTTGAGCCGGATAAAGATATCAAAATCGTCTATACCGGTTTGCGTCCCGGGGAAAAAATGAAAGAAGAATTGTTTAGCGCGGACGAACCGTTGGAACAGATCGAGGTTGACGGCTTGATGTTTGCCAAGGCGCGATCAGTGGATTTGAATTTCTATAACAAATCACTGGATATTTTAATCGCGGCAGCACAGCACGGTGATCACCAGAAACTGGCTAAGTTAATCAAGAAAATTCTTCCGGAATATATCCCGGACAGCAATATGGCGCGGAAGCTGAGCCAAACAAAATCTGATAATGCGCCTGCGCATTTGCGCGTAGTTGCTGGTGTAAAGACAATCCAGCCAGACGACTAGGCGGGCCAGCCAGACGACTAGGCGGGACGAATTGGTGGCTCCCCGGGCAAGACTCGAACTTGCGACAAGTCGGTTAACAGCCGACTGCTCTACCAACTGAGCTACCGGGGATCAGGTACGTAGTCACCAAACTTCGTTGCCTATAGCAAATGCTGAACTGATTTGCCAATGGGGAAAATACTAATTTTCTCCCTGTGCAGGCTTGTCAGGCAATCCGCGGTCAGTTCATATCCCCAAAACCAAATTTAGAAACACAGGAATCATGTCGAATGCTTAAAGATCCAGAGGACCACAACTACCGTATTGGTGTAATCGGYGCCGGGGCAATGGGCCAGGGAATTGTCCAGGTTGCGCTACAGGGAGGCGTTTCCGTGGTTCTCTTTGATGCCCGTGAAGGCGGTGCGGAAAGCGGTCGGGAAGGGGTCTTTGCGCGCCTGGAAAGGCTTGTGGAAAAAGGCAAGTTCGCGAGTGAGGATTTATCAAAGGCTGCCGACAATTTTACTGCAGCGACCCAATTRTCWGATTTTGCCGAYTGTGATGCCATCGTTGAAGCGGTTTTTGAAGACCTGGAGGTCAAGCAAAACCTGTTCACGGCGTTGRAAGACATTGTTTCTGAAGATTGCATTCTGGCAAGCAACACCTCTTCGATTCTGATTGCATCTATTGCCCGCGCGTGCCGCAATCGTGGACGGATTGCCGGTTTGCATTTTTTCAACCCGGTACCGTTGATGCGTCTTGTGGAAGTGATCAAGGGGCCAGAGACCCGCGACGATGTTATCGAGGCACTATGTAAATTGGGCAAGCGACTGGGCCGGACACCTGTTGTTGCCAAAGATGCACCGGGATTTCTGGTCAATCACGGGGGCCGCGCTTACACCACCGAGAGCATGCGGTTGCTTCATGAAAAAGTTGCAACACCAGCTGAGATCGACGCCATCATGCGAGATTGCTGCGGGTTTCGGATGGGGCCGTGTGAATTGATGGATTTAACCGGGGTTGATGTGAATTACCCCGTGTCCCGGATCATCTACGAGGGCTATGATGACGACCCGCGGTTGAAAACGTCCTTCCCGCATTTGGCATTGCTATCAGCAGGGAATTTTGGGCGCAAAACCGGGTCCGGCAATTTTACCTACGACGAAAAAGGACAGCGGACTGATTCTGCTAGCGGGGATTTTRMAACARARTCTTYGCCRGCTRCRAAMYTGGTRCTCCCTGATCCAGACGCCGGGCTTGCTGATCTGGTAAAAAATCTCGGAATAGCAACAATCGCCGATGATGATGGGGAAAGCCCCATTCTTGTTGCTTTGCTCGGAGAAGATTGTTCTACCTATGCTGCTCGCACCGGCACCGATTATCGCCGCCTTGTCGCAATCGACATGCTTTGCGCGACCAAGCGTATTACACTCATGCAATCACCGGGCGCTGATCATGCCGCGCTTGAGGCGGTTGCAGCTACATTGTTGGCGGCTGACTATCAGGTGACCGCGATTGAAGACTCGCCTGGTTTTGTGGCTCAAAGATTGTGCGCCATGGTGGCCAATCTGGGATGCGAAATGGCTCAGATCGGACTTGCGACGCCCGAAGAAATCGACCTGGCAATGAGATTGGGGCTTGGCTACCCACACGGTCCGCTCGAGTTGGCAGAGAAACTGGGTACCAAGAAAGTTGTGATGATTCTTGAGAAACTTCAGGAGATTACCGGTGAAGACCGGTACCGGCCAAGTCTGTGGTTGCGACGTCGCGCACAATTGGGACTCCCCGTTCACACCCCGGGTAGAGCCGCATAAAGGCAGTATACTGACGGAAATAAAATTGGAGGCCACGGCCGGAATCGAACCGGCGTACACGGATTTGCAATCCGCTGCGTCACCACTCCGCCACGTGGCCCCATCCCGCGTATAAACGACCCATGGTTTAGGTCAAGCCGCGTATTCCCAAATCACTTTTGTATGGTCGATTTTCAGGTAAGGAAATTATCAGGCTTGCCTTTTCATAGCCGATGGTTATTCCTCAAAGGTGCACGCCCGTAAAATAAATCAACACCCTGGTGAAGCGATGGATAATTACGCAGCCGCCCGTCTCAACATGGTTGAATCCCAGGTTCGGCCCAGTGATGTAACCGACGCCCGGATCATGCGTGCGATGAGCCGGTTGCCGCGCGAAAAATTTGTGCCGCCAGCATGGCGTAATGTCGCCTATATGGATGAAAGCATTCCCTTGGCAGACCATGGCGCCAGTTCGCTTATGGAGCCGCGCGCTTTCGCCAAGTTGGTGCAACTGGCAAGTGTAACGGAAAACGATCTGGTGC
The DNA here is from genome assembly GCA_016764455.1 of Hyphomicrobiales bacterium. Lineage (GTDB taxonomy): Bacteria > Pseudomonadota > Alphaproteobacteria > Rhizobiales > NORP267 > NORP267. The sequence goes on from JAESRU010000212.1 coordinate 4,723, forward strand.
TCGATATAGGGTGCGGGCTTGGTTATTCATCTGCTGTGTTAGCGCAACTTGCAGGGTCTGTTGTTGCGCTTGAAGCAGACGGCGAATTGGTAACCAACGCGAATGAAATCTTGTCTTCGCTAGAAGTTGGCAATGTTGCGGTTGTTGAAGGCGAATTGTCCGGCGGTGTCGCCAAGGAAGGTCCATACGACGTTATTTTCCTGAATGGCAGCGTTGAGATTGTGCCGGACGCTCTGTTTGGACAATTGAATGACAATGGCCGTCTTGTCGCGGTTATCAAGGAGCCAACCAGAAGTACCGCCTGGCTTTATGAAAAGTCTGGTGAGTTGGTAAATGGGCGCCCCGCATTCGATGCCCGTATTCAGCCTTTGCCCGGGTTTGAACAAAAACAGGCTTTTGTTTTCTAGATCAGATCGTTTTACCTGTTGATTTATCCAACCAGGTCTCTTTCCAATTGTATCTCGTTTGTTTGAAGGTTAGTGTCCGGCTATTGTTAGTTGTGGGATGCATCTAATATGATCCCCTCAAGCGGCTGTGAAGCGGCGGAATCACCAAGGGCGGTGAAGTGGAATGTCTGGTTTGTACCGGTTGAGTTTTGTTATGCGAATTATTTGTAAATTTCGTCTCAGAAAATCAAATATTCTTGCCTCGATCTTCGCATGCATGTTTGGATTTTTATTGGTTTTCTCTGGAGCGGCGCAGGCAAATAGCCTGAAGGACGCTCTGGCGATGGCCTATGAGTTTAATCCAACACTCAAGGCCGAGCGGGCAAATTTGCGTGCCATTGATGAAGGCGTGCCACAGGCTTTGGCGGGACGTCGCCCAACGATTTCGGGTAGCGCCGATATTGGCTACCAGGATCTGGATATCCGGAGCATGACGCTGACTGGCCCGGCCAGATCGCGTTTTTCTCTAAATCCGCGCGGGTATTCAATTACGCTATCGCAGCCTATTTTTGCTGGWTTCACTGTCCTGAACAGCATTCGCCAAGCAGAGGCCTTGGTAAAGGCTGGCGCCCAAGCGCTCAAAAACACCGAACAAAACATATTGTTTGATGCAGCACAGGTTTATATGGATGTTGTGAGGGATATTGCGATAATTGACCTGCAGCGCAATAATTTACGTGTCTTGAAGGAACAGCTTCGTGCGACCCACGACCGGTTTTCGGTTGGTGAAGTTACCAGAACTGATGTCGCTCAAGCCGAAGCCAGTGTTGCGCTGGCAGATTCAGGTGTCAGTCTCGCCAATGCAAATCTGGCAACCAGTAGGGCGGTTTACGAACAGATCGTCGGGCAGCCGCCAAATGGTGTCCGGTCGCCCCCTTCAATTGAGGGCATGCTTCCCAACAATCTGGATTCCGCGATAGCAATCGGAGAAACAGAACACCCGGCCATTCTGGCTGCAAGTTTTTCCACCGAAGCTGCCAGTCATCAGGTGGAAGTAGCTCGCGGAAGTTTGCTGCCGAGTGTTGATCTGGAAGCGTCATATTCAAATCGCTACGATTCCGGTCCAACAACAACGCGCAGTGAAGCAGCTACCCTTACCGGAAGATTGACGGTGCCATTGTATCAACGCGGCGCGGTCAGCTCGCGCATTCGCCAATCACGTCAAACATTGGCGCAAAGTCAATTCCAGGTTGAACAGGCGCGTCATCAGGTTCGCGCCGCTGTGGCGTCAGCGTGGAACCAGCTGCAATCTATCAAGGCCCAACAGCAATCCAATCAAGCACAAGTGCGGGCCAATGAAATTGCCCTGAACGGTGTGCGTGAAGAATCGTCTGTTGGGCAACGTACCGTTCTGGATGTGCTGGATGCAGAACAGAATTTGTTGAATTCCCGAGTAACCTCGATATCCACCAATCATGACCGCGTTGTTGCTTCTTACGCGGTATTGGTTGCAATCGGCAGGTTGAATAACCGGCGTCTCGCCCTGAATGTTCAGGAATACAACCCGGAAATTAATTACCGCAATGTCAGAAATCGCATTTTTGGTATCGGCATTCCGCTGGACGATTAATCTTCTTCATAAAACTGTGTACTAGCATTAAGTGGCGGGCTTGCGCGGCCAAGTTGTGTTAGGATATTGCGATAGGCGATCACTGATTCTCAGGCTCTACCAAAAATTGTTTCGAGAATTGGTTGGATGCAAAATGCGGTGGATTTGCAAAGGGTTACTTGATGAGCAATACCGATCCTGCCCAAGAACCGAGCATGGAAGAAATTCTGGCTTCGATTCGTAAAATTATTTCGGACGACGATTCTGCTGAAACCGGAGCGGCGGATGGCGATGATGTTTCAAATTCAGCGCCTGCCGAAGCGGTAGCAGAGAATGGGGTGGACACCGCACCTGCTGTTGAACCTGAAATGGTTGAAATGGAAGACACCGCGGTGGTTGAAGAGCCTGCGATGGCGGAACCGGCTATGGAAGCGCCGCCTGCTGTTGAACCCGAACCCGTTTCAGCAGAACCGATTGCGGCAGAAGTTGAGCAGCCCGTAGATACCATGTCGGCTGAACTTGAATCAGAACCGGAAATGGAAACCATGGCTGAAATCGAATCTGTTGAAGAAGACATTCTCGAGTTGAGTGAGGATCAAGCCGTGGAAACCGTTGCAGCGGAATCTGCTGCTGATATGGCGATGGAAAATGCTGATCCTGGCACTGAAATTCCCGCTGATATTCCTAAAATGATAGCCGATGTTCCTGAAATGGTATTGGCGGATGATGAAGACGAGATCGGATTTTGCGAACCGGAAGAGATAGCTCCAAAACCAGAAGAAGAACTTGTTGTAGAGGCTAACCCCGAAGCTGCGCTTATTTCAGAAGATCAAGGTGCCGGTATTGCGAGCGCTTTTGGCTCGCTCGAAAATCTGGTCCTCTCCAACGAGAAAAATACGCTGGATGGTCTGGTGCGCGATATGTTGAAGCCGATGCTCAAGGAATGGCTGGATGCGAATTTGCCGCCGCTCGTTGACCGGATGGTGCGTGATGAAATCCAGCGCGTTTCCCGCGGTCGCAAGTGATCTCCTCCTGAAACACAAAATCTCTGTGCCTGTTTAATCGGTTGAAGTGTTGACTTCTGTGCGGTTCCCGGGCTTTACACCCTTGCGGTGATTGTACGGTCCAACGAATTCCATGCTCGAGAAGAAATTTCAACCAGATCAGGTCGAACCACGCATTTACGATATGTGGGAATCCTCAGGCTCGTTTGCCTGTGGACGCGCCAATGAATCTGGTGACGGAAAACCCTATTGCATCGTAATCCCGCCGCCGAACGTCACCGGCAGCCTGCATATGGGCCACGCCCTCAATAACACCATTCAAGATGTTCTGATCCGGTTCGAGCGGATGCGGGGCAGGGACGTGCTCTGGCAGCCAGGCATGGACCATGCCGGCATAGCTACGCAAATGGTGGTCGAGCGTCAGCTTGCCGAGCAGCAAGAGCCTGACCGGCACGCTATGGGGCGCGACGCCTTTGTT